>JAPLFO010000037.1:17182-40170 GCA_026390635.1 Ignavibacteriales bacterium | reverse complement strand
CACAATTTTGCAAATATTGAGTATCTCGCTTTTCGAGAAAACCCAACTAAATCAACTACTTACAGAGAATCAACCACACTTTTTTATGTCACAGTCCGCTAACCAGTTGAATTTATTCGACTTCTAACCGGACACTACTGAAGATCAATAACAAATTATCGGAGAATGCAGACTGGAGCGCCGGAGGCGCGGCATATTTGTAGCAAAGCGTCCTCTCATAGATTCATCAAATCCCGTTGCAAAATGGGGATATCGTTTAACATAGGAGAAGCATCGCAAATAATTGCCGCTATGTAGTAGTTCAAGTCCGACGAATGTCTTCTGATAGTGATTTTGGACAAGTCTCTCTTGGAGTCTTTGTGGCAAATATCCTTTTTTGTCCAATCCTCTATAACCGTTGAGGGAAGAGTGTTGTTTGTGTGAAGAAGAATGCTCAACCTGATTTCGCATCAAGGGGCGGCTTGCTGCTCGACTCGGTAGGCCGAGAGAAGTTGAACAATGTTTTCCGGCGGAGTTTCTGAAGTTGTCAGGATGACAACGTGTGTGGGAGTCTTCTGCCAGACAAAGATCTGTGCGCGGCGGCGAAGCGAGTGCCAGAAAGACTTTCCATTTTCGAGACCATAGGACTGCGCAAATTTTTGCGCGGAAGCCACCTCTCGAAACGATACGTCAAGCACGGTCGATTGCGCACTGTCTGTATCGACCGGCAGCATCCACAACTCAAACTTCCCCGTACCGTCGAAAGCGTCCTCCAGATCCGGAGCACCGTTTTGCACCCCAAGCGGACCGGCCATCCGGCGCAAATCTTTGATGTGCGAATGAAATGCGGAGGCAGCAAAGATGCTCGGCAGCGTGACAGGCTTTGACGGAATGATGCTTTGAAGAACGCCGGCGATCCTTACCCCCGCTTGCAGCGCCCGCTGTGAGCCGGTCTCATTCACAATCCGCACAAAGCAGCTTCCCTGCACAATCTGAATCTGATACGGGTCGATGCAGGAGAATTGAAAGACTGAGTCAGCGGCGGCACATTGCGAACGATTGACGGAAAAGATGCCGAATGCCGCTGGCGGATTTTCCATCTCATACAACTCAACCGATAATTGTTCTTTCTGAATATCGATGGCATAGACGGACAATCGCACAAAACCATATTCACGATATAGTTCTGCGCCGCCGTCAATGTAACCGTACAACGCTTTGCCTTCGAACGATTGAGTCCCGGTTATCTTACCAAACGGGATATCGGCCGGAGACAGCGACTGGCCGGACAAGAAACTGCACATGAGGATCGCCGGCAGCAGCGCAATGACAGAAGCGTATTTCATACGGCAAGCCGCAAATGATTATCCAAGTGCATTCTTCTCCCACTGAATTTTCTCCATCTCGGCAATGCCAAGTCCCAGCTTTTGCGCCAGTTCCATAAACGCCCGGCCTTTCGGTGATTCATCCTTCTGCACTTTCATCTCGAGCCGTTTCTTCAAAATAATGTCATAACCGACGCGATCAACAGCGACGGGATCCGTTCCTGCAAATACGGTATTGTATTGTGTGATGAATTGCAGATTCGCTCCCGGTCCGCCGTTGTAGCAGCCGATGATTCCGTCCACGATATTCAGCACGGTCTTGTCACGCAGCGGCGCAAAGGCCGGCACCTCTGCACAGGTTTCCGCCCAGAGCTGCTTGTGGAGACGTCCGGTATTGGAGATCGCGCCAAAGGCGAGATTTTTCAGACACAGCGTAATGGATGAACCGGCATTCTTCAATATCGGAATGTTGATGATCTTTGTAACGTCCTGAGTACAGATGCGGCTGAAGTAGGAATGCTTTCCCTCGTTCACCATGTAAGGGATCGTCTCGGCATCGTATTTCTCTTCAACGTCTGCCCAGTAGAACCAGTCCCTGTCGATCATCCGTTCGCCGTACAGTTTTCCCTCTTTGTCGTAGTACGAACCCGCCGCATCTTTCTGCTCCGTTCCCGTAATGCGAATTCCGGGAAAATTCTCTGTGGTGAATCCCACTTCATGCAATTCAAATTCCCGTCGGTCCCAGATGACGATATTCTTTTTCTGGATCCCGGCTGCAACCAATTGACGGATGATTGCCTGCGTGATTTCGAGGCTGGTGGAAAGAGTTTTGCCGGCAACCGGGTTCACTTTGAGGCCGACAATGTCATCGGGAGTGACAAATTCACTCCAGGCAGTGTCAATGGCCGCGGCACCGGTGAGAGCGAGCAGCGAGCGTTCCACCATCGAATCGACGATGGCGAGATCAGGCTTATTGTTCGCCACTGAGCGGGAGTGCGTCACCTGCGCTACTCGTCCCGGATATTTGCCGGGCATGGAAGCGATCGTGCGCGGGCGTTTTGCGGCGTCAGCGATGTTCGTCGGGGGTTTTGGAATCGGAGATTGCTGCTGCGCAACAACTTCCGACAGGGGCAGCGCATCAACGGAGGCGATGAGGGTGCCGGCAACGATTGTTTTGCAGAATTGACGGCGATTGACTGTGTTTTCGGAGAACGGATGCGTGTCGATCATGACTCCTCCATAGAATGGCGATTCGTACGTACCGCATCAAATATCCGTTCTCAACATAATATATTCTCCGCTTTTTAACAACAGCAAGGACCCAAGTACGTGGATTTGGCGGCGCGGGTGCAGAAATGAAAAGGCAGCCTTTTCATGGGGCTGCCGGTACTAACCAATTTGCTTCACTGTCTCTCAGCGACTTTTTGCTGTCGGTCTGGAGATGAATTCACGTATATGTGTTGCTGTGAGCATCTGCGATATATCCACAAGTTGAGATGTCTGAAAAACCATCGCGGATTGTCATTCTGAGTCGTCCGCCTGCGGCGGGATAAACTTCGCGACGAATCCCGAAGCGGAGCTTGTGCTGAGCACTTCGGCTGCACTCAGTGCAAACTCGCCGAAGCGCTCAGAATGACCGGCATCCAGGGGTTTTTCAGAAGTCTTAAGTTATTTTTTTCCGCTGATTAAGAAGATTGAGAATCGGTCTGCCGCACCGTCCGCAACCGGTTTCACCACTTCTGTTGCGATTACGGCCTGCACGTTCTTGTATCCTGCTTTAATGAAAGCCGCTGACAGAGTCTCCCTCTCGAAACCGTCGTGAAACACTCCGGTGTGATCTTCGTGGAATCTCCCTTTCTCCGGATCAAGATCGGCTATGCAAAGATATCCACCAATGGCGGTGCTCGCATAGAACTGATTGAGCACCGGCTGGATATCCGGCATGTGGTGGAGCGCCATACTGCAGACGATTAGGTCATAGGAGCCTGCGAGCAGATGTCCTTCATCTGCATTGAAGTACTTCGTACAAATATTGGCTATTGATCTCTGCGCGGCTTTGGCGGCAAAAACGTCCAGCATTCCGGGTGAACTATCCATACCGGTTATGGAGCGAACATGCGGGTGAAGCTCCATGCTCAGTAGTCCCGTGCCGCATCCAAAATCGAGAACATTCATCTGTGGTGTTAACGGGATATGCTCTGCGATGGAGGCGGCAATATCGTTGGCCATTTTCACTCTCCGGGGATTTTCATCCCAGGTAGCGGCGTCTTTGTCAAAGTTTCTAAGTTCTTCTTTGGGCATACGTGTTCTCGTCTAAGTGGACATTCTTGGATGTTTACGCCGGCAAATTTTCCGGAGCAATGGTGGATCAGAACTTCGCCGTCATTCCCAGAATTGGCGTGATTCCAAAGTCGTATTTCGGCGTGAGAACAATATTTCCGCTTGCATCCGCTTTGTAGGAGTAGGATATAATATTCTCACGGGCATAGACATTCCACAGATCCAGATACACCGTCAACGCCCATCCGCCAAGAATGAATTGTTTATCGACCCGGACATCGATCTTGTGATAATCGGGATACCGTGCTGAATTAGCATCCCCATCAACAAGATAGAATACGCCGCCCTTCCTTACAACACCAATCACCGGCGTGTATGGATTTCCAGATGCAAATTGGAACTTTGCGCCGAGCTGCCAGCCCTTGCCGATTTCCATGCCGCCAATCAGGTTGACAATATGCGGCCGATCATACTCAAAATCATAGAGCGCCTGCGAGCTCTTGTCCCGTCGTTTCGAAATCGAGTAGGAATACGACGCACTTCCGACAAACCCCTCCGTAAATTTCTTTTGCAGAGAAAATTCTATCCCGCGCGCATAGCCGCTCCCGGTATTGAGAAGCAGATTTGAACTATCGGGAGCGACAATCAGATTTGAAAGTTCTTTGTGATACGCTTCTACGGTTACGCGCGTATCATCGGCAAGCCGATGCTCAATTCCAACGACATAATGGACCGCGGCGCTGCTCTTCAGCAAAAGATTTCTTGGATCGGGCGAGATCTGATAACTTGCCGGTGACTGGACATATTTGCCCCATGCCAGATTGAGGGAAGTTGATTCCAAGAATCGATACGAAAGAGAAATCCGCGGACTGATATTATTTTCATCGGTAAGCGCGAAACGATCGAACCGGACTCCTGCAGAAACAGTAACGGGCTTCACGATCCGGTAGGATGCTTGCATGTAAACAGCCATCTTCGACGTCATATCTGGAATATAGGATATTGTCATTGCAGGTGTGATGATCCCGTTGCGCGAAGTGTCAGCCGGAATCCATGATTCATTCCGGGAATCGATCATTTTTATCTGCCCTCCAAGCTTCAAATCGAGTGCAGGAGATATCTGATACGTCAATTCAGATTTTATGGTGAATTCTTTTTCCAGAATGTCCTCACCGCGAAGCGCGCGATCCGTCTCTGTCCCTTGGCGCGTGGTCCATCCGTTTCCTGTGAAGGACGCCGTTGTCAGGACAAATGCCCGCTGTGAAACTAAAGACCGCCAATTCAATCCGAAGGCAGAACCATAGTCGTCACGCGTCATATAATCATATTTACTCATGGCAGAGGATTCTTTCGTAGAGCCCGCTTTGTCGATCTGATCAATGTAATAGAACCCGACAATGCTGATCCGATTGTTCGGGTTAAGATCATAGGTGATTTTTCCGACGGCATCGTAATACCGGGGCGCGGCGGGCTTATTCATGATGCCGGTGAGGATATCAAAAAAGCCGCGCCGAAGAGAAAATATCATCGAGCTGTTGTCAGCCAATGGTACATCCACCATCACGCCGAATCCGGCAATATTCAGGTTCACATCTGTGTTGTAGAGCTCTTTGTTACCATCCTGCAGCGTCATATCAAACACAGACGACATTTTGTCTCCGTACTTTGCGGGAAATCCGCCTGTCAGGAAGTCTACTTTTTCAAGAAGTGCCGGATTCACGATGCTGATGATACCCATGGATTCACCCGTACGGGCGAAATGAATAGGATTGTAAATCTCAATATTGTCCAGAAGGGTCAGGTTCTCGTCCGGGCTTCCCCCGCGAACAATCAACTGCGCACTCTTCCCCCCTGCTGTCGCCACACCGGGCATTGACTGCATAACGCGAAAGATATCTTCGGCAGATCCGGGAGATCTGCGAATTTCCTCCGGCGAGAGCGTTCGCATACTGACAACGTTTTCCGCCGGCCGGGAGAAGAAATCACTTTGGACAGTGACAACGTCCATTTCGACCGTCGAGACCTTCAGATTAAACGAGATCATTTTGTTCCGATGCGGGATCACGACTACATCCGGATTGCCGGAGCTCTCATATCCAATGATTGCCGCTTTGACAAGATACGTACCGGGATCAATATTCTTGATGACATAATATCCCTTGTCGTCACTTGTCGTTCCTCGTGTTGTTCCCACCAGCATTACGTTGGCGCCGGGAAGAGGCTGTTTGGTGATTGCATCCCGTACTTCGCCTGAAATAGAACCCGTGACGGTTTGCGCTTCTGCCACACTGCTCGGAAAAACGACAGAAAGAGAGAAAATGATGATGGAGAGGGAAAGAAAATAATAGGCTGGGATAGTCTTCATGAAGCATCTTTCTGGTTGCAACCCCATCGCGACGGAGGAGAGGTCAAATTGATATCAGAGTTTTTGTTTGTGGTAGGATGCACGCAAACAAAAAAAGGGTTCAGGCGTGGAAGGCACCGGGGGCTACCCGTCGGATACTAAGGGAACTGGCGCTTGACTATCAATGAGCATATGCTCATATTGAACCAACGATCTGAGACGTTATGCCAAGACCCAAATGTTGCCGAAGAATCGGCTCTCTGCCGGATGCAAACTACTACAAGCCCAGGGGCATCCCAAGCTCGCTGCTGAAGGAAGTCGTCATTAGTCTGGACGAGCTCGAATCAATTAAGCTGGCTGATTTCGAGGGTTTGTATCAGGATGTCGCTGCCGCGAGGATGAATATTTCTCGGCAGACATTTGGCCGAATCATCGTATCTGCTCATCAAAAGATTGCGGATGTGCTTTTGCATGGCAAATCTCTGAAAATTGAGGGAGGCTCGGTAGAAATGGACGAGGCTAAAACAAACCGGTGCAAGAATTGTGACCGCCGGTTCACCTCGGCAACAGCTCATCCGACAAAATGCCCACAATGCAGTAAGATACGGATTGGTTCATAGGAACTGCTCTGTATCGGAATTGAAAACAACTATCATGGCTGGATGTACACAATAACGTAATCATTCTGAGGAGAATACATGAAGATCGCATTGCCATCGAACAAGAACGAAATCGACAGTCACTTCGGCCACTGTGATTCCTTTACAGTGTTTACCATCAATGAGAAAAAAGAGATCACGGCAGAAGACATCATCGCATCGCCTGCAGGATGTGGATGCAAATCAAACATAGCGCAGACCCTATCGACAATGGGGGTTGAGCTCATGCTGGCTGGAAACATGGGAGAAGGTGCAGTTCATGTCTTGAACGGCCATGGAATCGAAGTAGTACGAGGCTGTTCCGGAAACGTGAAAGCGGTAGCGCAGCAATGGCTGAAAGGACAAGTCGCCGATTCGGGCGTCGGATGCCAGGCACATGAACATGGCTGCCATACAGCCTAGTATTCAAATACAATGAGGCATTGAAGAACCGCTCTGCGGTCATTAATCAAGAAGAAAGTGATTCTTCGATGCTGCAATCCAATAAAGACAGATAAACATCGTCGTATTGCACTCAGCCCCCTTTTGCCGTACCTTGTAATATGAATCCTTTGACAACGAGAGCGCATCACAACAAAGCACATCCGCTGAAAAACCTTCCGGATGAGCGATTGATCGAAGATGCGCGCAACGGCAACGTGCACGCGTTTGAGACGCTGGTAAAACGCTATGAGCAGATGGTGTATGGTTTTTCTTTTAAGATGTGCAGAAACAAAGAAAAAGCCGACGAGACACTGCAGGATACGTTCATCAATGTTTACAAGAACCTGCAACAGTTTAACGGCAATTCTAAATTCTCCACCTGGCTGTACAGCATTGTGACCAACAATTGCCTGATGAACCGGAGAAAGAGGAAGATGGATCAGGAGATGGTGTCGCTGGATGAGCCTCCGGTGGAAGAAGGCGCACATCACCACGGAACAATTCCTTCCTGGGAGGACACGCCGGCGGAGAAAATGATGAACACGGAACTCAGATCCCGGCTTGATACATCAATTCAGAAGCTGCCGCAGGACTATCGAGTGGTGTTCATCCTTCGGGACATCGAGGGTCAGAGTATCGAAGAAACAGCCCAGATTCTCAAGCTCTCTATTCCCGCAGTGAAATCCCGGCTCCGAAGGGCCCGCATTTTTCTGCGTGAGCAGCTTAACGACTATATGGTACAATAACATGAAAAAAACACAACGCCATACGCTCAATTGCCGGTCAGTCTACAAGCACATCTGTGAAAATCTGGATGCCGATATCGATTCCGCAAAGTGCCGCCGAATTCGGGCACATATCGAGGAATGTGAGAACTGTACTGCATATCTCGATTCACTGAAGAAGACTGTCTATTTATACCGTGCCTATCCCACACCGCTTGTCTCCACAAATGCCCATAAGGAATTGATAGCGAAGATTCCTTTCGCAACCGTCTCCGAGAAAAAACGCAGATCGCTTGGCTGAAGCTGAATCCTTTTCCGCCCGTGTTGCATCACAATGAGTAGAAAGACAACAATTACTCAATTATCTATTGGAGGATGTAATGCAAAAAAACATGGGTTCTGTCGACAGAATCGTCCGGGTCATCGCGGCATTAGCCGTCGGCGTTCTTTTCTTTATTGGTGAGATCTCGGGCCTCGCCGCAATTGTTCTCGGAATTCTGGCAGCCGTCTTCTTGATGACCAGCGCAATGGGATCCTGCCCTTTGTACATACCGTTGAAGCTCAACACCATTGGCAAAGAGAAGCAGAAATGACCTACGGCATTTCCAAAACAACTTCGCTTTCTTTCACCGCTGCAATCGAGAAAACTACAGAAGAGCTGCGTAAAGAAGGATTCGGCATCCTGACGACAATTGATGTCCGGGAGACGATGAAGAAGAAGCTGGATGTCGAATTTGGGAATTATACAATCCTCGGCGCGTGCAATCCGCCATTCGCATTCAGAGCACTGCAGGCGGAGGAACGGGTCGGCTTACTGCTCCCGTGTAATGTGATTGTCTACGAAAAAAATGGAAGCACGATCGTCTCGATGTTCGATCCGATGACGATCAGTGCAGTGACAGAGAATCCCGACCTGCTGTCCATCGCTCAAGAAATCAAACAAAAACTAACACGCGTGCTGCAGGCCGTCTAGCCTGCACCGCATTATCTACTGGAGAATACAATGGCTGAGCATTTGACAAAGCAGACTTTTCAAGAAAAAGTTTTCAATTACGAGAAGAATAAGGAATGGAAATTTGAGGGGAATGCCCCCGCAGTTATAGACTTCTGGGCCCCCTGGTGCGGTCCCTGCCGCGTTGTCGGTCCAGTAATCGAAGAACTCTCGACGGAATATGCAGGTAAGGTAAATTTCTATAAAGTGAATACAGAAGAAGAACAGGAATTGGCGTCTGCCTTTGGTATTCAGAGCATTCCTTCGCTTCTTTTCATTCCCACAGACGGACAACCGCAGATGGCAGTCGGCGCACTTCCCAAAAAAGAGTTGAAGAAAATCATTGGTGAAGTGCTCAGCATCGAAGAACCGGTCAACTAAGACACATTCGGATAAAACCATGACTGCAATAACGAATTGGCTTAAGCTGCATCCCATAGCACGAAAGGCACTCTTTTCCGCCATCGGCGGGACGGCGGGATATGCATACTACTATTATATTGGCTGCGCATCCGGCACCTGCCCTATCACCAGCAATCCGTACGTCAGCATTGCGTACGGAATGCTTATGGGTCTGGTGATCAGTATGAATGGTAAGAAGGAAGTTGTTTCAAATGAGTGACTCCTCTGCGAAAAAAGCTCTTGCCACAGAGAGCACAGTCCAGAGGATCTCGACGGATGCCTGCGGCATCCGTCAGAAGAAATAAAAGAGAACACAGAGACCTCATAAAGAGATTTAACACGGTAATTCAGCGAAGCGAGGCGAGTGATCTCTGTGGCAAATATTTTCCCTTCTCGCGAAGCATGCCATAAAGGCTCCGCTAACAATCAAGACAGACAAGACTGGAAGTTATGCAAACGATTGAAATTGAAAAACGGTACAGCGGCCTCGCAGAAAAAGAATGCTGCCTTTCCTGCGGCGGTGCCTTTGAACTCAGTCAACCAAAGACCGGCGAGGTGTGCATCGACCTCGGCTGCGGCAAGGGCACGGATTTGATCCGGCTGCGCGAAGCCATCGGCGAAACCGGCCACGTCTTCGGTGTCGACATCTCTGAGGGAATGCTGCAGAAGGCCCAGAAGACGATTGATAAATTCGGATATGCCAACATTTCACTCGTTCGATCTGAATTGGAGCAACTCAATTTAGGGAACGCGGTTGCAGACCTAATTATTTCCAACTGCACCATCAATCACGCATCGGATAAACGAGCAGTGTGGCGGGAAGTTCATCGTGTCCTGAAAAAAGGCGGTCGGTTCGTCGTCAGCGATATCTATGCAACGGAAATCGTACCCGCAGAATATGCCAACGATCCGGTTGCCGTCGCTGAGTGCTGGGCCGGCGCCATCACCAAAGAAGAATATCTCGCCATTCTGGCGGAGTCAAAATTCAAAAAAATTTCCATCAGTGAAGAGAGCAAGCCATACGAGAAGGGAAAGATCTCGGTTGTCAGTTTCACCATAACGGGAACAACGTCAACGTGCAACTGCGGATCCTAAACCGGTCCACAGAACACAGAAAGGAGGTCTCTATGAAATCTCTGATTACGAAAAACACGACTGCAGCACAAAATGCGGCACAATGCTGTGCAAAGACGTCAAAAAACGTGGCAGGCTGCCACGACTAAACACCGTCACACTTACTTTCTCTATGGCTTTGCTTTCTCTTATCGCAGATTACCGGATTTCGCTGATGAGTGCCTGACTAATTCATAATCTGCATAGTCTCCGATTCGGTCATTTGACGCTTCGGCGAGTTTAGCGTCCGCCCGATCTTCGTCTGTGTAATCCAATAATCTGCGTAATCAGTGTTCACTATGACCTTTTCGAATCACAACATTCTTTCACCGATCCCCGATTCCGATAAATTCGTTCTTGCCAATCTTCTGACCGGCAACGCGGACATCATCTCTGCGCAGAAGGCCGAAGAAATCGAATCGAAGCAATACACGGATATCGACGAGTATGCTGCCAAAGGCTATCTCGTAGATCCGGATGCCGAAATGTCGATGTATCGAAAGCGGTATGCCGATTTTATCGATGAGCGGGACAGTGATGAGGTGCAAATCTTCTTTGTCCCCTGGTATGCATGTAATTTTGCCTGCGACTATTGCTATCAGGAAGGCTATTCCAACGAGCATTCCCTGCCCGGACAGGATCTGCTGGATTCTTTCTTCGCCTACATCACGAAAGAATTCGCCGGCAGGGAAAAATACATCACCATCTTTGGCGGAGAGCCGCTGTTATCGGGCGAAGCGTACAGAAACACCATCACCTCCCTTCTCGACCGCGCCACCGCAGCCGGCCTTGAAATAGCCCTGGTCACAAACGGCTACCATCTGGAAGAGTATCTTGATCTTCTCAGCAAGCACCGCATTCGCGAAGTGCAGGTCACATTGGACGGCATGGCTGACGTTCACAATCTCCGCCGGCCGCTGAAAGGCGGCGGCGCCACATTCGACCGCATCGTCGCCGGTATTGACGGAGCGCTCGCACGAAATCTGACCATTAATCTCCGCGTGGTTGTGGATCGGCAGAACATCCAGCAGCTTCCGGCGCTGGCACAATTCGCCATCGACCGAGGATGGACGCGGAACCCGCACTTCAAGACGCAACTTGGCCGCAATTACGAACTTCATACCTGTCAAACCGACAAGAACAGACTTCTGAGTCGGATTGAGATGTTCCGCGAGATTTATGCGCTGGTTCAGCAGCATCCGGAAATTCTGGAATTTCACAAACCGGCATTTTCGATCTCAAAGTTTTTATTTGAAAATGGAGAATTGCCGAGCCCTCTCTACGATTCATGCCCGGGCACGAAGACAGAATGGGCGTTTGACTATACTGGCGCAATCTATTCCTGCACGGCGACCGTCGGCAAAACGCAGGAAGCCCTCGGAACTTTTTATCCGGTCGTCACCAAAAAGACCGCACTCATCGAGCAATGGGAAGAGCGAGATGTGACTGCTATCGCAGAATGCCGCACCTGCAATTTGCAGTTAGCCTGCGGAGGAGGATGTGCGTCCGTGGCATTCAACAACACGGGAAAACTTCATGCGCCCGACTGCCGACCCGTCAAAGAGCTGCTCGGCATGGGAATCGCAACATATTTCAAAAAGGAGCTGGTTTAACGATGCACGATACTATTCGATACATTAATACGTCTGAATTCAATGATGCCGTCCTGAAGGGCGGCAATGTGGTGTTGGATTTCTATTCCACTGAATGCCCGCCCTGTGAAGCGCTGGCGGCAAAGTTCGAACCGCTGAGTGACACCTATGGCAAAGACATCACCTTTTTGAAGATCTTCCGCCAGGAAAACAAAGACCTAGCGCTGCAACTGGGTGTCTCTTCCTCTCCCACGCTGCTCTTCTATAAAGATGGCGCGCGCGTAGGCGCTCAGCTTTCCGGCGGGATCAAGCGATCGGAAATCGTCAAGAATCTGGAACTGCTCATTCCTCCGGAACGTGCAACCGCTTTGCGGTCCAGTGTTCCTCAGGTTTCAACATCCTGCGACGTGCTCGTGCTCGGCGCGGGTCCGGCAGGATTGGCCGCGGCAATCTACACTGCACAGGCAAAACTGAAAACCATTGTCATCGACCGTGAACTTCCCGGCGGACAAGTCAAAGTGACCCATCTGGTGAGCAACTATCCCGGCTTCTCAGAGCCGATCTCCGGTTATATGCTGATGCATCACATGGCGGAACAGGCAAAAGCAGCGGGAGCGGAATTTCGCGCTGCCGTGGAAGTGACCGCCCTTGATCTTCATCAGAAGAAGGTCGTCATCGACGGATACGAAACCATCAGCGCCGGGAAAATAGTTATTGCCACCGGTTCCTCGCCACGGGTGCTCGGCATTAAGGGCGAAAAGGAATACAGAGGACAAGGCGTCTCTTATTGTGCCACCTGCGATGCCAAATACTACGAAGGTAAAGATGTGGTCGTCATCGGCGGCGGCAATTCCGCAATTGAGGAATCGTTGTTCATTACGAAGTTTGCACGCAGCGTTACCATTGTGCACCAATTTGCAACACTGCAGGCCAACAAGACTGCACAGGAAAAGGCATTCGCCAATCCCAAGATTTCATTTATTTTCGAACACGAGCCACGGGAATTTGTAAAAGAGGGCACGAGTGTCAAGAAGGTGATTATTGAAGACCTGAAGACGCACGAGCTCAAAACAATTGCATGCGACGGCGTTTTCGTGTTTGCGGGCATGACGCCCAACATTGAAGAGATTAAAGACTCTTTCACGCTTGATCAATGGGGCTACATTAAAACCGACAGCGCCATGCATACAAATATCGGAGACGTCTTCGCGGTTGGTGACGTCGCAAGCAAACAATTCAGACAAATTACAACAGCTGTTTCGGACGGCACGGTGGCAGCTATTGTGCTCGCAAAAGAACTGGAATCCCGATCCGAAGTTCACTAACACACGGCGCCCAGAGACCCCATGGCCAAGCTTTCCATACTCGTCGTCGATGATGAAACTTCACAACGTGAGGTGCTTTCCGGATATCTTCGGAAGAAGAAGCATGTCGTTTTTTCGGCGTCCAGCGTTCCGAATGCGCTCAAGACATTCACGCAGCATAGCATCGATCTTATTCTCACGGATTTGAAAATGCCTGACTTGTCAGGCATAGACCTTCTTACAAAAGTACGCGCCCTTCATCCGGACATCGCGGTTGTTGTGATGACGGCATTTGGTACTATTGAAGGCGCCGTGGATGCTCTTCAGAAGGGAGCGTTCAGCTATCTTACAAAGCCTATCAATCTGGACGAACTCGACGTACTTGTTGGACGCATTGCCGAACGCAATCAACTCGTTTCGGAAAATCGCATTCTGAAAGAACAGCTTGCAGAAAAGTTTTCGTTCAAGGAAATTGTCTCCCGCTCCGACGCAATGGACCGCGTGCTGCAGATGGCGGCAAGGGTTGCGCAGAGTGATGCCGCCGTGCTGGTTCGCGGAGAGAGCGGTACCGGCAAGGAACTCATCGCAAAGACGATTCATTTTTCCAGCAGCCGCAGGGCAAATCCTTTCATAGCCGTTAATTGCGCTGCGCTGAACGCCAATCTTCTCGAGAGCGAGCTCTTCGGTCATGAAAAAGGAGCTTTCACGGGGGCAGATCGCCAGCGGCGCGGCAGATTTGAAATGGCTGAGGGCGGCACGCTTTTTCTGGATGAAATCGGAGATATTGCTCCCGCAACGCAGGTGCGCCTGCTTCGCGTGCTGCAGGAAAAAGAATTCGAGCGGGTCGGCGGCAATGAGACGCTCCATGCTGACGTTCGTATCATCGCGGCTACCAACAAAAATCTGGAAAAAGCCATCGCCGACGGTGCGTTTCGCGAAGACCTCTATTACCGCCTGAATGTTGTCTCCATAGAAATCGCGCCTCTTCGCCAAAGGCGGGAAGATGTCAGCATGCTTCTGGACCATTACTTGCAGCATTTTGCGCGGCAACAAAAACGTCCCGCACTTTCGTTCTCAAAAGAAGCCCGCGATATTCTACTGCGGTATGACTATCCCGGTAATGTGCGAGAACTTGAAAACGTCGTGTTGCGCGCCGTCGTACTCTCACACCATGAACTCATCACGACCGCTGATCTTCCCTCCAGCCTCCGCGATGCGCCGGCAGAATCGGCATCTACGCGAAATGTTGGTTCTCTTGAAGAGCAGGTAGAAAATCTGGAGAAAGATCTCGTCTTTGAAGCACTCCGGATCTCGTCGAACAATCAGTCCAAAGCCGCAGAGCTGCTCGGATTGTCGGAGCGCAATCTTCGCTACCGCCTCAAAAAGTGGAACGTGAAGCGCTAATCGCAGATTGTTATGATGACGCTGATTGCGTAGAAACAGCCTTGAAGCCACGTAGTTCTTTTTTTCTCTCCAGCCTTCCTCTGCGAAATCCATAAATCTGCGTAATCCGTGATCCGATCTCGACAAAATTGTCGAATGAATTCGACATTAATGTCGAACAACGTTCCCTTCTAATATCAAACCTCGAAATTAGTGCCGTATGAGACAAATAGATTGTGGCACACATCTTGATTGAATACATACAGAGACTGATACAACAGTCCAAAACACATCATTACAATCCTCAGGAGGTTACATGAAACGTATCATCAACGCCGCAATGGCACTTGCACTGGTCGGAGCGCTCACATTACTTTTCTCCCATGACAGCTTCGCGCAGCAAAAAGGAACAGGTACAGGGACTGCAAAAAAAGGAATGCACTTCGTCGATCAAGATGGCGATGGCGTCTGTGACAATTTTGCGACGAAGGGTACCGCCAAGACCGGCACTGGCACGGGTGTATGCGACGGCACCGGTCCCAAGGGCAAAGGAATGGGAATGAAGAGCGGTAATGGCACAGGCGTTTGCACCGGCACGGGAGTCTGCGATGGTACGGGCCCCAAGGGAAAGCAAGGTCAGGGTCAGATGCAAAACGGCGGCAAGAAGAAGTAGCAGGGACTTCTGCCGGGAACACGGGACAGAAACGTGTTCCCGGCTTCATGTTTCGGAAAGAGATTGCAATGAAAACACATCATTTTTTTCTATTTCTCATGAGCATCGCTCTCAGCGCAACGCTGACCGCCCAGGTACAGAGAGATTCGCTGTCCGGAGCACAACACCGACACGCTTTCACAGACCAGAATGGTGATGGGATAAAGGATACAAGGGGCCGGAAAATTCGTGCGATGGACCGGTTTGTCGACCGTGATGGCGATGGTATCTGCGATCATCGGGCTCAGGGTTTTGGTTTTCGTAGAGGCATGGCAGACTCCGGCAAGAAAATGCACATTCAAGGACAAGGAAAAAAGAAATGAATACAATGCGGCTGGCCGCTCTATCACTGTTGGCGCTTCCCCTTTTAGTAATCACCAGCGCTGTTGCGCAATTCAGCATCGAACCGTCGCTTACCACGATGCAGGATGACAACATCAACAACGATTATCTTCACGTCCGGGACAACATTACAACACTCGGCATCGCATCGGGCTACACGTGGGAAAAAGAATCTTCCTCTCTCGCGCTCTCCTATGACGGTTCCTTGCATTACTATCAGGCCGTCGTCAACCGGACCAACAATGCTCATCAACTCGGGCTCTTGTATTCACACATGTCTGGTACAGATGACGAGAATGAGTTTACAACTGCTGCAAGTTATGAGCTTGGATACAATCGAGCAGAATATGCGTTTTTTGATCATTCCGCCTTTCAGGCATCCACAGGGTACAAACATTTTCTGAATGAAGATATCATGGGCAAAGCTGGATATTCAATTCGTTCAATGAGATTTTCGGAATTGTCCGATTTCAACTATACCGAGCACGCCTTTTTCAGTAGCCTGAGTTTTGCCCTGCCGACACAGACCACTGTCATCCTTCAGGGAAACCTTGGCGCAAAATTCTATTCATCACAAACTTCTTCATCGCAGACGGGTTCAATGCAGACCGGCCTGATTGCCATCTCGCCAGGCGTTACACAGACGGCTGCGCTCTTGCGCATCGGCCAGAGCCTTGCGGATGCAACCGGGTTGAGCATCACCGGACAGTATCAATGGAATATTCAGAAACAAACACGCTATCTTTCTTCCGACTACGGTTTTGTCGCTGATGATGAGCTCTTCGACGATCATTACGGCTACGAGGGACTGCACACAAGCCTCATGCTGACTCACCATTTTTCCGAATCATGGAATGCGCGGCTCACGGCTGGGGTGCAAAACCGGATCTATTCAGCGCTTGCGGCGTATGACCTGGAAGGGAATGAACTTTCCTCACAGCGCAAGGATATCCGTTCCTATGCCGCCCTCGCAATGGAAAAAAGATTTGACATGGGATTCACACTCACCGCGACGCTGGATGCAATTCAAAATGCCTCCAACGATGCGTACCACGCATATAACAACACTGCCCTCTCTCTTGGCATCGGCGTACCTTTCTAAGCCAGATATGACGGCAAAGGCAAGCTTTTATTTGTATCTTGGACAATATTCGATGCATCCTATAGAAAATGAACGCCGTCATTAAATATCTTCCCCGCACCGCCACTGTTGCTGCAGTTCTTGCGGCTCTCGCCATGTTCGGTTCAGCCGTTTACGAACTGCGCCAGAGCCGCATTGAATTATTCCATATGCTGGAAGAGCATTCCCTCTCTCTGGCAAACACCATTGAACGCAGCAGTGCCAATATTGTCGTTGCGACCGAACGGCTTGAACAACAGATAAGCGAGAGGTTGCTGAACAACGCCAATTTTGTAGCGCGCCTCGACAGCGCCCGGATTATTTCACCTCAGGAACTACGGACTATTGCTGCCGCCAATAATGTCTTCCGCATCAACATTTTTGACTGCAATGGCGGCCGCGTAACCAGCAGTCCCCAACGGTTTCAATCAGAATCGCTCGCCCCGCGAAGAACTCGCCCCGATCCTCTCCGGAAAAGAACGACAGATGATTATCGGACTGAAGAATGCGCGATTTGAGAACGGCCAACGCTATGCCGTAGCCGTGCGACGCTCAAGACCTGGCGGAGGAGCTATTGTAGTAGCCCTTGACGCAGCGGAACTTGTTCAATTCCGGAGACAGGTTGGCATTGGTAAGTTGATAAAGGACCTCGGCACTACCAATGATGTCGAGTACGTTGTTCTTCAGGATCGCGAAGGCATTGTTGCGGCGTCAGGTGGAGTCGAAGAAATGTCCTCCATTGTATCAGATTCCGTCCTCACCATCGGGCTTGAACGGGATACTATTCTAGCACGCATTGCCCAGTTCCGCGGACATGAGGTCTACGAAGTTGTGCGACGGTTGAATATTGACGGCAGTCCTGTCGGCATTCTTCGCATTGCGATGTCCATGGATGAGATCCGCACCAATGAGGCACGCATGTCGCGCCGGTTTATCGTTATGACCCTTGTGCTGCTCACAATGGGAATCCTTCTCATCTCTGCTATATTGTTCGGCAAACGATATCGCCGGACTTTTCAACGCTATGCAGCCATACGAACTACCACTGACATGATTTTGGAGAATATGCAGGATGCGGTGATAACGCTCGATGACAGCGATCGGATTATTTTCTTTAACCGTCAGGCAGAACAGATGTTCGGCATGCCGGTCGCCTCCGTTGTTGGTCGGGCAGTGTCGGAACTCGAAGTGCCTGCTGCCGCATGTTTTAGAAACATATTTACTCAATCTCAGGAAGATGCAGTCATTGAATGCGCGGAAGGCCGATCGCGCTCGGTTTCGATTTCCCTCTCTACTGTTATCAACGACGCAGGCGTGCTCGAGCATCGCACTGCAGTCATCAAAGATCTGACCGAAATCAAACGAATGGAGAGTGATCGAAAGCGACAGGAAAAACTCGCAGCCATGGGGGAACTCGCCGCCGGCGTGGCACATGAAATACGAAATCCATTGAATGCCATTGGCATGATCATTCAACGAATGGAGAGGGAATTCGTCCCACGCAGCGGAGCAAAGGAATACCGCTCACTCGCCGATGTGCTGAAGAAGGAAACGGCACGTGTCAACAGCATTGTCCAGCAATTCTTGATATTCGCACGGCCTCCGAAATTGAACATCAGCGCTATCGATGCTGAGCAATTTGCCGAGCACTTCGTGCACCTTTTTGACAGCCAGGCACGATCAAAAGAAATCGCTTTTTCATCGCGCGGAAGCAGCTCCCTCTCCCTGCAGATTGACCAGGAACAAATGACTCAGGCACTGTTAAATCTCTTGCAGAATGCTCTGGAAGCGACTCCTGCAGGTGGAAACATCTCGCTCTCTATTGGAAGAGATGAAAATGAAATTATTTTTATCATTGCTGATTCAGGTTCCGGAATAGCTCCCGAGCAGCTGGAAAGAATTTTCAATCTTTATTATACCACTAGATCAAACGGTACAGGAATGGGACTCGCCATTACACAGCAGATAGTTTCCCGCCATGGCGGTGCAATTCTCGTTACAAGTACTATCCAACACGGATCTGTCTTTACCATTCGCATCCCCATCCGGCCTCTGACCGCCGAAGCAGATCTCGCATCCTAGCCATCCGGCGATACACACTTCATATTTCTTCTCCTGCGCGGAACAAGCTACAATTCTACCTGAATCGAAACCTTTTCGAGATGCATCTTATATAAAAGGAGTACAATATGTCGCAACGCACAGCTGTTAGGGCCATTTTCTTCTCCATCAGCGCCATTCTGATGGTAGTTCACCAGTTCCGCACAGATCCTGAGCCACAATTAGTGATTCTGTCTGTCTTTGCGTTCATGATGGGAATGACCAACATGTGCAGGGAATGTCCTGCACTCCTGTTTCTGCGCAAGGCATACTGGACCATGCGCTCCAAACGGATTCCTACGAAGAAAATCTGACACACACCCAATTTGCCACAGATTCCTATGAAGAAAAAAGTCGTCATCCTTGGAGGCGGTTTTGCCGGAGTGCAAGCCGCTATCGAATTGCAGAGAGAGCAGTCGTTTGATGTCACCCATATCTCTGACAGGAACTATCTGTCTCTGTTTCCGTCGAAGATCTGGATTCCCACAAGAAATATTTCTTCACAAAGATCTTAGCGCCAATTATACGAGGCTCGTTGATAGATGCGGATTAAATTCTCACAATCCTCTCGCAGAATTTGTGATCTCTCCTATTCAAAATTAACCGACGACTCCAGTGTCCCTAGTGCCATTTCAATTAAGTGACCTTGCATTTTCATTTACTGGACGTCATGCTGAGCAAGGCCGCGAGCTCTTCCTCGACGCACTTCGCTTGCTCGGGATGACGCTCGCGGCCGCGTCGAAGCATATCCCCGTTCAGACAAAACACAAGATTACTTTTTGGAGGCGGCACTAGAAACATTCACCACCGCACCAATCGCCAGCTCACACGGACTGCAAGTGATACCAATGATATCTGTTGCTCGCTGATATTCCTCCATCCTATTTCTGCACCGATCCCCACATTGTCACTGATCGGGAAAACGGCTCCCACTCCTGCGGAAACTCCAAAGTCCCACTCTGTGCTGGTAGTTGTTTCGTTATCAACATTCACCCATGAACGAAGCCGATAGTATCCGGCTCCGAGGTGAATCAGCACACCGTATCGTTGCAATGAAAACAGCAGCAGCAGTGGAATGGTAGAAAGCTGTGCGTCGACATGTAGAGATCCAATACCCGGTGCATCCGTCGTGTAGTGCGACGCAGAGACCGGAAGATATCCCGATTCAAGAGCAAGTCCGACGCGATTGCTGCTTCCCCAGCGCACGCGCAATAGAAACGATGCACCTCCTTCTGTCAATCCATGGGAAGAATATGGATGAGTTGATATCGGCCGAGTATATCCACCACCACCCTCGACTGCAATGTGGAAGAGAGTAGTACTGTCAGTCCCGGGTGCTTCTGCTTGTGCAATGGAAGATGTGCACAGAGAGTACACAACTCCTATTAAAAAATATTTAGCGCGAGTAATATTCATATGCGATAAGCATTGGATAGTTTGTCAGGATTCCGTCTGCATTGTCGTTGTCAAGGAAGAGTCCGACAAACTCCTGTTCATCAATTGTCCAGAAAAATGTTCTGCGTCCCTCTGCACGCAATTCTAACACGGAAGTATGCTGTGGACCCAGCGTCCATCGCGGAGCCCAAATGGAAGCATTGGAGGCACGTACATTCTGCATGTCGAGTTCGCAAACAGCCGGGGACTGGACATGCATCGGATGATTTTTATATGCATCGAGAATGTCACCAGAAGGAAGTCCAACGAGAATCTCCAGCGTGCGACCCTGTTGTCGTGCACGTGCAAGAAATTCCTGCTGAAGTGGAATAATGGCTGCAACGGCCTGCGGTGATTTTGTATCAATCCAGACAAGGGAAAGTGAAGTTTCTGTGAGAACCGTTTCCAGTGCTTCGCGCAGTGTTGGTACCTGCTCACCATTTTTGAGCGAACAAAGAGCGCGAATCTGTTTGAATGTATAGTTGGCAACCGGACCGATGCAGTAATCGCTGTTTACCAGCCGCGGACTGAAGTTTTCATCGTGGAAAAGAATGGGAACACCGTCGCTTGTCAACCGTGCATCGATTTCAATGGCATTCGCTCCAAATCCTTCTGCAATCTTGATCATGCCAAGACTGTTTTCCGATTGGGAAAATGCATCCGAGTTTCGTCCGCCTCCACGATGCGCAATAACCCAGAAAGGACGTGTCTGAACGGAAAGCTGCCTTTCCCTTTTCAATATCAAAGCATTTGAGGGCTCGTTGGCATTGTTGCCAAATGCACCTTCGAATTGAATCCCTCCCCCGGGCTGGCCGGCCATAATCCTGCCTGCACCATTCAAGACGTTCATACTCAATCGCACCAACCCATGATCTGTGCTGCGCGCTGATCGCCAGTATCCTTCGAGGATAATAGAAGAGTCGCGCCGCCCGGCCTGCAGAACGGCAAAGGTATAATTTTTCCTGCAGACCAGCGAGATAAATTTTCCATTTCGCCGAATAACGACACTCGCACCAAAGGGGCCACTTGCGTCCGTTGTAGAATAAACGCCATCGAGGAGCGTTCTTAGCGAATCCGGAATCATCTCATTAGGACGGAGCGACGCATCGGGAGAAAATGCAGGAATATCTACTGCCGTGTCCTTCGCACACGAGGAGAACAGTAACGTCAACACAGTAATCCAAAGCACTACAGATCGGGTTACCATATGTAAGAGAAAGAAAATTCGGGCATCATAAGCCAAGTGGATGCAGGAGTGAATGCAAGCCATGTTTGATATTGAGGCCGTGCGTAATTGAGTGTTAGCCGAGTTGCGATCATGTGATGCTTCCAGAGCGGCTGCTCCAACGCAAGTGTCGTTGCCACGCCTGTTACAGATGGTTTTATGCGGCCGATATTCACATCTCCGACATATGTATGTTGTGAAATCGAAATCAGAGCAGTTTCCTTAACAGAAATAAAAACATCATCGACAAGCAATCCCATTGACACAGCAGGATATGTCAACAAACCCATTGCAGCGGTGTTAAATCCTTCCATATCGGCAGTGCCGTACCAATAAGCAACCTCATCCCCCGCAGCAAATGCCACTGGCCCAACCCTTCCCATCCACCAAATGCCAAGCGCACATTGATTGGCAATATAAATAGTGGAAATGCGTCCCGTGAGCACAAAATGCCGGGAAAAATCCCACCGTGCTCGGAAATCAATCATGGGAATTTGCCGTATTTCTTCTTCGACGACAGAACGGGGAAGCAGCGTGAGTGACATCCCGATATCAAAGGACATCCGATTGGCGCCACGGGATGCCGGGAATGAAAAATACGTGCTGTCCCCTGGTGAAGCCAAGGCCTGCATGGCTCCCGGAATCACAAACAGTATGGCGATGAAGAAATTACGTCCTGGTGCAGCAAGGAATTCTTTGATCATGTAGATAGCAGACGCTCCTGATCCCCTCAATGGCCTCATCCGCACAGAATGTAGGGAAAAATCAACCTCGAAACAATGATCGAGAATTGATCGGACCCAAAATATTCCTATATTATGGTCATGATCCTGAAGCGAAACACCCGTCATCTGCCATTTCTTTCTTCCGTACTAACTCTCTGCTATTTTCTGACCGGCATCGGCGGACAACTTATTGCCCTGGACAGAATCGTCAACGTCGGGACGTCGCATCACAAGATCGCAACCGAAAAACCCTCACGGCCAATCGACTCCCGGCCATACTGGACATCCTACAAACACATTCCCGCACCCGAACGCTCACTTTCGCCGGCAGTGATTCAGCCGTTTTCTGATCACTGCACGCCGATCACCAGAATCGAGCACATCGCTGCGTGCGGTTCTATTCCATTCCCCGCTTCCGCATTTGACAACGCGCGGACTTCGCGTGCACCGCCTTGCACTCCATCACATTCCTGACTTTTCTAATCAATCGCTGACGTTGTGCGATGGATTTCTATGAGAGGATTGTATGGAAACGAAAAAACAAAATAATGAAGAAATCGCATCGTGGCTTCCGATGCTGCTGCTTGGAGTTCTCGCCGTTGCTATTGCCGGCGTGGTCTTGAAGTTGATAGGTGTCTTCTAACGCTTTTTGGGGCGGTCGAATTCGTACTTCAATGAATCCGTCGTGACGGTCCCTTCCGGTGGACGTTCGTATGCGGAACTCACCCAGAGCGGCCGGAGGAAGTTGCGATCGTCCCTGTCATAGATAAGCAGACACTGCATCACGGGAAGTGCACGCGAATAACCGGC
>JAPLFO010000037.1:4049-17177 GCA_026390635.1 Ignavibacteriales bacterium | reverse complement strand
ACGCGAATAACCGGCTTCATTCATGATGTTTTCCAGTCCGGAGAGTCTCCCAAAGACATAGATCTCCTGCCGCGGCGATATGCGAGGGACAGCTTTGCCATAGGCAATCGTCACCGGCAGGCTGTGATCAAGCTTGACGATGACTGCGATGGGATGATTGTTGTATTCTCCCTGCAGATAAAATTCCTTCTCGGTCCGCATATACTCGCGCGATCGTCCGGCGGTTCCCGGAAACTCACCCGTCAGGCAGACGATCTGACCCTTCCACGATTCAGGATCCCGATACATGAGAGCGTTGTAGAATTCGAAGCTCGCTTTCTTCTGAGCAGCCTTGATCAGGTCCACATCGTATTCTTTTTCTTCGTCATCCAATGCCGATGGCGATTCTGAACCGAGCTGGTCGTCTAAATAGACACGTATCGCCTCACCTCCCGTATTCCGATCCCATCGGGATCCTTCGGACGCCGGCAAACCAGAGTTGAATGCGAAGAGCAGACTCACAGCGGCTGTCAGGAAATCGAATCGGTTCATGGGAACCACCTTCCTTTTTGATATGCGCAGTTCGGATACACGACTGTCCGACGCAACGGAATCATGATCCGGCGGCAGTAAGGATTTCATTGATTGCAACCAGCAATTCGCCCATCATCAACGGTTTCTGCAGAAACATCGTCGCGTTCATCTTTCCCAAAGATTCGCGCGACAGTCCCGCGCTGAAACCGGTACAGAGAATAATAGGAAGTGCAGCACCAAACCCCCGAACCCTATGGGCAAGATCCAATCCCGACATACCGGGCATCGTCATGTCGGTGATCAGCAGGTCATACGAAAATGGATGCTGCTGCAGCCTGGCAAGAGCATCTTCCGCATTGGGACAGGATGTCACCTTGAAACCGTGACGCGTCAGAAAGTCCGACGCAGATCCACGGATTGCTTCCTCATCATCCACAAATAGAATCCGGCCATGCTGGAGTACTGCCGCCGGCTGCCCGCCGCCGGTTTGTGTGCTTTCTTCCCGCTCCGTGACCGGCAGGCTGACCCTGATCATCGTTCCCGCACCAAGAGAACTGTTCACAGAAATCTTCCCTCCGCTGTTCCTGACAATGCCATGAACGACGGCGAGGCCGAGCCCGGACCCTTTGTTCCCTCCCTTGGTCGTGAAATAGGGTTCGAAAATTCTCGAACGCGTTTCTTCACTCATGCCGATACCGGTGTCGGAGACTTCGAGAGCGGCATACCGACCCATTGGCAGATCCTCATCCTTCGAAGAAACCGCATCCCATATTTCAATCTCATAGACTCTCACCGACAATGTTCCTCCCTTCTCCTCCATTGCCTGAAACGCATTCATGCAAAGGTTCATCACGACTTGATGGATCTGGGAGGAATCAGCATAGACAATCGGCCGTGCGTGGATGGTTTGGACAATATCGATTGATACCGGCATCGTTGAACGAAGGAGTTTCAGAGCTTCGGCAACCACCGAAGCGACAGAAACGATGTCCAGCCTTCCTTCCTCTTTCCGGCTGAACGTCAGTATCTGCCGTATCAGATCACGAGCCCGCACGGAAGCGCTCTCCACATGCGTCAGATACTTCATCATTTTTGAATGCGGATCGACCTCCATTTTTGCCAGGTCTGTATAGCCCATGATGCCGGAAAGGATATTGTTGAAATCGTGTGCAATACCTCCCGCGAGCGTTCCCAGAGCGTCCATCTTCTGCGCCTGGTGGAGTTCCCCCTCCAAACGGATACGGTCTGAGATATCCCGCACAACGACGAGAATGACATCCTTGCTTGCAATGTTCGTCCGTTTGACGGCAACCTCTCCCCAGAACAATTCACCCGTTTTCTTCCGCGCATGCCAGAAAAATACCTGCGGAGTTCCGGCCACCGCCTTCCTCCAATATTTTCCTTCCTCCTCACTCACCATCGGCAGTTCATGACGCGATACCGCCTCCTGTGACATATGCATCACTTCGTCCCGGGTGTAGCCGTACAGTTCAAGCATGGTTCGATTAACGTCAAGGATCTCACCTGAATCTGCATCCTGGATGATGATCGCATCACCTGTGGAGTTGAACACCTCCCGGTAGTTCTTTTCACTCTCGACGAGCCGGCGCGTCCGTTCCGCAATTTCATTGGCCATCCGGTTGGCGGCTTCCACCACGACATTGATTTCCTCCTGTGGGACCGGCGGCAGGGTCCCATCGTACGTCCCGCCGGCAATTTGCTGCAGGCGTTGGCCAAGAAGCTGGAGCGGAGGAATCAATATCGAGCGGAGAATCCACCGAATGCAGAAGATATCCACCAGCAGCATGAAGAAAATACCGATCACCGTCGTACGGACGACTTCCTCCCGGGCCTGCGTATATTGGCTGTCATCAAAAGCGATTGTCGCCTTCCCGAGATATAGTCCGCCTCCGTACACATTGCGCTGCTCACGCGGTATCGACGGAGAAACTGAGGCAAGGTTATCAAAGATCGCTTCTCCCGACGCCAATTCGATTCTGACGCCTGCGATGCGCCCGGAGGAAATGTATACCTCCGCAACCTTTTCCGCACGTTCGTTGTCCATGAGGTACAGCGGCTGTTCCAGGACTTTTGCAAAAACATCTCCGGCACGCTGGGCTTCCTGTCTCAACCGCCTGGAAACCGAGTAGTCCATATAAAAATAGTACGCAGCACCGAGAAGGATAATCAAAAAGACCGTAATCGTGCCGAGCCATCGCAGCAAATCGCCGGCAACCGTGCGACGACGCGGCAACGGAACGGATGAGGATGGTGTGCGAGGCTGCTTTGTCATGATATCGGAATATCAGTCGTTGATCGAATATTTTTCAAGGATGCGGGCATAGGTTCCATTGGACCTGATTGTTCTGAGACCCTTGTTAAACGCATCGGCATGCGCCTTCGTCGCAAACACCACACGATATTCTGTTGAAGGAAACAGCCGGAACATTGCCACGCTGTCCCTGGCGTGCGGGGGAAGGTCCGTTGAACGAAGGTAGTAGTAGAAGATCCGTTCGTCGCACACCACAACATCCACACGCCGGGCAAACAGCATGTGTGTCTGTGTGCTCTGTTTGGTTGTTTCGGCGTACCGCGGATTGTTTTCTGCGATCGCCGCATACGATGAGCCCAAAATCGAATGCGCCGTCTGAAATGCGAGCACCCGAAGACCTTTCAAATCCTCAACGGCGTTCAGCCGCCTGCCGCTTTGTTTCAAGACAAAGGCCGCATTGCTATAAACCAGATACACGTCCGTAAGAATTCCGGAGAGTTTATGATCTGCCCGCGCCGGAGCTGCCGCCTGGACCAAACCGGCCCTGAACGACTCGTGCAGCCGGGCAAGCGGAAAGCAATTCACTACCGGATCGTACCCTGATGCCTTGAGGGCGGCGGTAATAATATCATATTCCAATCCGGTAATACTTCCATCGCTGCGTTGCTCAACATACGGCGGAACCACACGCATCCCGAGTGTGATTTTCTCGCCCGCGGCGAGCGAGAGAACATTGAAGAGAACGAGAACGGCAATACGGAACGACGTTATTGAACCCATATCACTTCGATGATTGATGTTTGCTGAAACTTGATCCACTAGAATTTACCCCACGCTGTTCGCAATAGCAAGTCATGTCTCTCCGGCCGTGAGCAGGCACGAGAGCGATCACAGAGCGTTGCGGCATGCCCTTTGTTTTGCCGAGAAACTCAAGTATATTGCGACGCGGCACGCAGACCGTCGGCCGGTTGTTTTCATTTCCAATATCAAACAGGACTGTCGTATGTGCAGATGCTTTTCACTTCTTCTAATTCTCGCAGCCGGATTCGACGGGCTGTTATCTCAGGCAAAAATTGTCGTCGAGCACCCGGTAGTTGAAATGGGAACGCTCTTTCAGGGTGAGGTCAGGAATATTGTCATTCCCATCCGCAACGCCGGTGTTGACACGCTCCTGGTGAAGGAAGTAACAACATCCTGCGGTTGCACCGTCGCCAGAGCCTCCCGATTTTCTGTCGCGCCCGGCGCCGACGCAACAGTGGAGGCGACATTCAATTCCACCGGCTTTCAAGGACCGCTGACAAAAATTGTCACCATTCGAACCAATGATACGGCCTCACCCTACACACCGATCAGGATTAACTTCGATGTCGTTGCCGAAATAATTCCTTCTGACAATCTCTATAATCTTTGGATTGGAAACGTAGCTCTGGGGAAGTCGTTGCGGAAGACGATTTCTTTCAAAAATGTTACCGAACACGCGATGATCGTCGCGGGTGGAACGAGTCCTTCTTCCGATATTAAGGTGTATCCTCATACCGGAGTACTCAAAGCCGGCGAAACGGGCTCTGCAGATATCGATGTGACGCCTGCAAAAGATGGGTACGCACAGGCCGAAGTGCGGATAGAACTCTCGGGTACCGGCCAATCGGCTCTCGTCATGAGAATGACGTATTTTGGATTGAAGGAGCCGTAATGCTGCCGCTCTCTGCAGCATGATGGACATCCGCGAGTGACAGAAATTTTCTCCTCTCCAATGACATTGAAAGCAAAACAACCGCAATTCCTCGTTGTTCTCTTGCGATTGTCATCCCTGCATAGTTCTCGGCTCTTCGATTTCCAGCAATCAGTTATTGCAGAAATGACGATGCATGTTCCCGGGCATCGTCATTCGGCGGCAGCACTTTGTATCGTGTGCGAAGAATATTCAGGTGATGGCGCTCGTGTCCGGCAAGAGCGTATGCAAGTGCACGAACCGAAAAGGGACGATCATTCGCGATGCCGCGTCGGAGCCATTCCTCATCGGTAAGGTTTTCAAAAAACACAAGTGTCATTGTGCGTGTGAGGTTCATTTCCGCCAGAAGACTCTTCAACGGCCTCCGACCGAACGACGCGGCTTTTGCCCATGCATCCTGATCGAAACCGGGCAGCACGGCTGATTCATTGCGCGCAAAGCAGAGGGCGCGATAGGCAAAGACCCGTTCGGTGTCGATCATATGACCGACGATTTCCTTAATGCTCCATTTATCGGGAGCATACCGGTAATCAGCCGCCGCATCGGAGAGCGGCGTCAGCGAGGCAATCGTATCGCCGATTTGCCGCCGGAATAGTTCGAGAATATCGCCGTCCGGAACGAGATCTATGTAGTACTGATAGTCGGCAGCATAATCCCCCTGCGCGGGCCGTAAGAAATGGGAAACAGCCATAGCATATCCTTTCTATTGGAGTGGTTGTCCTTTCGCTGAGTAGTTACAGGAGAGCAGACGAGAAATTATTGCTATTCACAATACGAGACTTCTGAAAGACTCCTGCATGCTGGTCATTCTGAGCGCTTCGGCGAGTTTACACTGAGCGCAGTCGAAGTGCTCAGCAGAAGCTCCGCGAAGAATCCATGCGCTGAAATCAGACCAAAGTGATGGATTCTTCGTCGCAAAGTTTATCCCGCCGCAGGCGGACGACTCAGAATGACGGCGCCAAAAGTTTTTCAGATGTCTCAATACGTTTTTTGCCACGCAGGGCATTAGTACGGTACGCTATTTCATCTTCAGACACAAACTGCGCCCTCCCTTCCCCATGTAGAAGACCATTGTCTGTCGCATTTTTTTGCTACATTGACATATATTCACCTTGAGGATCCTTCTATGCGCCGCACACATATGAGCATCGTCGCTGCTGCCGTTTTTTGCCTTGCGGCATTCTCGATGGGTTTCATGCTTTCAGGTTCCATCACATCGGCGTCGCTTGAACATGCGGAAAAACTTTTCGGATTGACATTTACCTCTGCCGAGCGTGATTCAATGTCTGAAACGATTCAACAACAAGAACAATTCTACCGGCAGATTCGTTCGGTTGCTCTTGTGAACAGCGATCTTCCCTGCATGCAGTTCAATCCGATTCCCCAAGGATTTCAATGGCCGAAAAAACAGGGAGGGCTTCATCTCACTTCAGTCGCATCCATCACGCGCCCGGTAAACCTGGAAGATGCAGCATTCTATTCTGTGCATCAACTTGCAGAACTGATCCGCACGCGTAAAATCACTTCTCTTGAATTGACAGAAATGTATCTCCGGCGGCTTCGAACCTACGGCCCCGTGCTGGAGTGCGTCGTCACGATCACCGATTCACTTGCTCTCGCCCAGGCAAAGCGCGCCGATCGGGAAATTGCGGCAGGAAAATACCGCGGACTGCTGCATGGTATTCCGTACGGAGCAAAGGATCTCCTGTCTGTCAAACAATATCCCACAAGCTGGGGCGTCGGTATGTACCGCGACCGTCGTTTCGCGGACGATGCCACGGTTATCAAAAGACTGGAAAAGGCGGGAGCAGTGTTGATTGCCAAACTCACGCTTGGAGAACTTGCCATGGGAAATATCTGGTTCGGCGGCAAGACAAAAAATCCCTGGAATCTGTCGCAGGGATCGTCCGGTTCGTCGGCAGGATCATCCGCAGCGACGTCGGCGGGACTTGTCGCCTTCGGCATCGGCAGTGAAACATGGGGCTCCATCGTCTCGCCCGCCACACGATGCGGTGTAACAGGCCTGCGTCCGACGTACGGCCGTGTGAGCCGGAGCGGAGCAATGGCGCTCAGCTGGTCCATGGACAAAATCGGTCCGATTTGCCGCACTGTGGAAGATTGCGCCATCGTTCTGCAGGCGATCAACGGCATTGATGAAAAGGATCCGATGACCTATGACGTTCCCTTCACCTACTCGGCATCCGCCGATATCCGTACATTGCGTATTGGATATCTGAAATCAGACTTTGACAGCCTGGGTGAAGAGAAAGCACTACTCCTCTCTGTGCTGGATGAATTGTGCGCCATGGGAGCCACGCTGGTTCCCATCACAATGCCCGAATATCCCATTGCTCCTCTCGCGATGATGCTCCATGCAGAATCTGCTGCGGCATTCGACGATCTCACGCGCAGCCGACGAGACACATTGCTAGTGCAACAGGAGAAAGACTCCTGGCCGAATGGGTTTCGCGCTTCGAGATTCATTCCAGCGGTTGAGTACATACAGGCGAGCCGCATTCGCGCCAAAGTTATTGCGGGCATGCAGTTGTTGATGGCCGGAATCAATCTCTATGTTGTTCCTTCCCTGACGGACAATCTGCTGCTGACGAACCTGACCGGACATCCTTGCGTGGTTGTTCCGGTTGGCGATCCCGCGAAAACGCTCACCAGCGTCAGTTTCGTCGGACGTCTTTTTGACGAAGGGACGATTCTTGCCGTGGCAAAAGCATACCAAGACCGGACAGGATATCACCGGAAACATCCGGTAATGAAAGGAAAATAGAAACAGCGACATTGCTTCTCTGCGAAGGGAACTTTTACACAAATTGGGTGTTTTTGTTTGAAGAACGATCTTTTCCCATTTCATATTGGAGGAGTATCATGAGTGATCAGCCCTCGTCTCTGCACGGAGACGTCTATCATCCTGTTCCTGAAATCGCCCGCCAGGCAAACGTTCCCAATCCCGAGCTCTACTATAAAGAAGCATCAGAAGACCTGGAAGGTTATTGGGACCGCCGGGCCAAAGAGCTTGAGTGGTATGCACCCTGGACGAAGGTACTCGACGATTCCAACAAGCCGTTCTTCAAGTGGTTTATTGACGGCAAGACCAATATTGTATTGAATGCATTGGATCGTCATGTCAAGACCTGGCGGCGCAATAAGCTTGCACTCATCTGGGAGGGCGAGACGGGAGAGCTGCGCACGTTCTCCTATCATGCGCTTAATCGCGAAGTGACACATTTTTCCGGAGTATTGCGGAGCATGGGGATCTCAAAAGGCGATCGTGTGACAATCTACCTTCCGCGCATCCCGGAAGCGTGGATAGCGATGCTGGCGTGTGCCAAAGTTGGGGCGGTGCATTCAGTTGTGTATGGCGGATTTTCCGTTGAGGCATTACACGGCCGGATTGAAGACAGCGGCTCCCGCTTGATTATCACCGCCGATGGCGGCTATATGGGAGGCAAGATTGTCGAGTTGAAGAATATTGTCGATGAAGCACTCACACGCACCGCTCATCCGGAAAACGTGATCGTCGTCAGGCGCACAGGTAAACCTGTCAATATGGAAGCGGGCCGTGATTTCTGGTATCACGAGTTGATGAGCCTTCCGTTGACACGGAATGCGAGCAAGGTTGAAACGGAAGTGATGGATGCAGAAGATCCGCTCTTCATCCTCTATACCTCCGGCACCACCGGAAAGCCAAAAGCGATTGTGCACACTCATGGCGGATACCAGGTCGGCGTCTACGCAACGTTGCACGATGTGTTCGATCTGAAGGAAGAAGACCGATGGTGGTGTACGGCAGATCCGGGATGGATCACCGGCCATTCCTACATCGTCTACGGTCCGCTGCTGAACGGAGCGACGTCGTTCATGTACGAAGGAGGCCCGACGTATCCATTCCCCGACCGCTGGTGGTCGATGATCGCAAAGTACGGCATCAATATTTTCTACACAACGCCGACAGCAATACGCGGCCTCATGCGTTTCGGCGAGGCCTGGCCAAACCGGCACGATCTCTCGACGTTGCGGCTGCTCGGCAGTGTCGGCGAACCGATCAATCCCGAAGCGTGGCGATGGTTCCATAAAAATGTCGGCAAGGAAAAATGTCCGATCATGGACACGTGGTGGCAGACGGAAACGGGGGCATTCATGATCACTCCCATGCCGGCCATTCCGACAAAGCCGGGTTCGGCTACGCGACCCTATCCGGGCGTGGAGATGGATATTGTCGACGAAAAAGGGGTGCCGGTAAAAACCGGGGAGGAAGGTTTCCTCGTTATCAAAAAGCCATGGCCGGCGATGATGCGCACTATTTACAACGATCCCGAGCGCTACGTTCAGACGTACTGGTCAAAGTTCCCGGGCATGTATCTCGCCGGAGATTCGGCGCGCCGGGATGAAGATGGATACTATTGGATCATCGGGAGAGTGGACGACGTCATCAAGGTGAGCGGCTATCGTCTTGGAACAGCGGAGTTGGAATCCGCGTTCGTCAGCCATCATGCTGTTGCAGAAACGGCTGTGATCGGATTGCCGCACGAGTTAAAGGGCGTCGCCATTCACGCGTACGTCATCTTGAAGGCGGGACACGAGCCGAGCGAAGCGCTGATCGAGGAACTGCGGCATCACATCGCCCATGAGATGGGACCAATTGCAAAACCGGAAAGGATCGAATTCGTAAAATCACTCCCCAAAACTCGCAGCGGGAAGATCATGCGGCGCGTTCTGAAGGCACGTGCGCTCGGAATCTCCGAAGGGGATATTTCCACGTTGGAAGAATAGCGAAAGTCGACCATGGATTCGACGGATCGAGACCACGGTCTCGATCTACAGTATGGACATTGCCGGACGACTTGTTAGATCGAAAGATAATTTGTAGCGCGACTCCGTGGAGTCGCGACCATGGATTCGACGGATCGAGACCACAGTCTCGATCTACAATCCAGCCAGCACCTGCTGGACTGCCGCAACCAGTTTGTCGAATTCGAACGGCTTCTCCACGATGTCTCTCACTCCCCTGCGCAGCAGATCCAGTTTCAGTTGATGCTCCAGATTGCCTGTGACAAAAATAAACCGCACCAACGGATCCAAAGCGAAGAGATTGCTGAATAGCTCCTCGCCGTCCATTTTCGGCATGGAAAGATCGCTGACAACAATCGCTATTTCATTCTTCTTCTCTTTATACAGCCGCAACGCCTCTTCTCCGTCCGCGGCAGTGATCACGCGCAATCCCCGACGCTGGAATTCTACCGTCATCAATTGGCGGAATGCTTCTTCGTCATCGACAAAGAGAAGCAATTCATTGCCGCTGAAATAGTAGTCCTCCGGAAGAGCGGCTCTCTCTTTCTCCCCTTCGTAGTGGTCCACCGGCAGATAGACAGAGAATGTCGTCTTGCCATCCTTCCCGTTCATCGCAGCCATGAATCCCTTGTGACTTCGAATGATGCTGTGGACGACTGAAAGGCGAAGTCCGGCACCGCGAGTTCCCTTATGAGAACTGAAATAGGGTTCGATAATCCTTCGCAGATCCAGATCACTGAGCGGCAAACCGTCATCGGTAACGCTGATCTTTATATAGTCAGCTTGCGCGGCCGCAGGAAATTGTTTTCTGACAGCAGACGAATCAATGATATCGCTCCGCACGGATATTGTTCCGCCCTTCTGCATACGGCTTTGCGCTGAAAGGCAGAGATTGACAATCACCTGTGTCAACCGGCGGCCATTGCCGCGCACGGCCGCACTCCTATTTTGTGCAGTCACGAGAACCTTGATACCGGGTGCAAGCGAACGATCCAGAACGGTTTTTGCCTGTTCCAGATTCTGGTTGACAAGAATGGGCATCATGTCGGATTCATCGGACCGGGAGAAGATGAGGAGGTCGGACGCTAGATCGCCGCCGCGCCGTGAAGCCGACGTGATCATTTCAAGACACTCATCCGCTTCCGGAGTTGCCGGCACCTGGTTCTTGAGGCGCTCGGCAGCATTGAGCACAATGCCGAGGATATTCTTGAAGTCGTTTCCGATTTCTTCGGCAAGCGCTCCAACCGATTCCATCCTCTGCACTTCCTGCAACTGCTCTTCCATTTTTTTCCGTTCAGAAATATTATGAAACACGCTGAGCAGAAGTCTCTCGCCGTCGGCCGTTGTAATGTAGGAATGCGAGATCTCAACAGGTATTTCAACTCCGTTCGATCGTCGAATCATTTGCGAGGTTGCCACCTTGAGTGTGCCCGCATCGAACTGTCGAGTAAAGGCTTCGAGGTCGGCACGTCCACCAGATTCCGGCATTCCGGTCCGGCGAGATCTGAAAGAGGATAGAATACGCGGTATTCACCAGAACCGTCTGACCATTGCGATCCGTCAACTTCATTGCATCTTCTGCGGTATCCCATAACGCTTTGAAGTACGCAGTCTGCTGATAGGCTGCATAGTCACTCCGCCTGACGAGGCGAAACCTCCGCCCTGTACGCCAGAGGGAGAAGAACATCGCCAGAAATAGGATTGCCTCCAGGGCCGCCAGCAGAAGCATCCAAGGTGTCCAGAATGAGCCCGCGACGTCCGTCACTTCCAGAAGCATTCGCGCAGCGCCGACGGCGATCGAGTACTCCGCCCGCGGTTTTGAACCGTCGCCCGCCGCACCAGTGGAAGAAAGAATATCCCCTTTGACATCGAGGAGACGTGCTTCATATCCGCCCAGCTGATCACCGATAATCACAGATTTTAGCAGTTCCTTGTACGAAATCATCGTCGTGATCGACCACTGTCCGTGATCACTTCTGGCAAAAATTTGAGATCCCAGCAACGTCCGGCTTTCATTATACTTGGGACCGTCTGAATATCCAGAAGACCTGGAAATTTCGGGGACAACAAATTCAACATCATGGGAGATCCCGCTTCCTGCCTTGGAAATGACTCGCTCGGAATCATTTGCAATAGCGGCATAGACCACTTCCGGATGCTGCCTGCAATAGTTTTCCATCTGCAATTCCATTGACGAAGCGTCTGCCAATGTATATGGCTGGAATGAAGTGAGAAATTGCTCTTGAAACTGCAGGCGCTGGCGCAACGCCTCACCGACAAGCCGAGCCTTCGCATCCGCGACGCTTGCTGCCGCTTGCTGCCAGGAGTGTTCCATCCATAAGAACTGAAGGATGGCACACACAAAGAGGAGTGTGGCGAAGAGAGTCATAACCGGAAAGTTACGATTCCCGGTTGAAACATCGCTCGATTGTTTGCTCATAGCTGTTTGCCTTTGCATTGGATATTGAACTTCATCCCGTTCGCCGACAAGGTTCTATGGATAGAATGAAATTCGTCCCCGCCATAGATGTGTGACCAACTTGGAAAGTAATCCCCCTCTTTTTCTCCTCGGAAGCGCTATTGCAGTCATCACGCTGTCGGCAAATGTATCGAGCGACCATTGAGAGATAATTTTCTTGGACTGCTTCGACATTTCCTCAATTCGGGACTGAGAGAGGGATGACATCTTTTGCATTGCTTCTGCAAGTCGCGCAGTATCATATGGAGGAAAGTGCCATCCATTGGCTTCTTCCTGCACAAGTGTTTTCGCACATCCACATCCGGAACTCACGAGCACCGGCAAGCCCGCGGCCATTGCCTCATTTACCACGAGCCCCCACGTCTCTACTTCGCTGGGAAGGACTAAACACGCTGCAAGTCCATAGTGGGTGCACAGCTCATTCCCGAATCTGGACCCGGCGAACACTATGCTCCGCTCTCCGCGGGCCATTTGCTGCAGTTCCGCTTTTTCGTCACCTTCGCCGATAATTACAAGTCCCCATGCCTCTTCGGATGAGACGGTTTTCTTATACGAACGGTAGGCTGTGATGAGACGATCAACACCTTTTCTCTTGATGAGGCGTCCCACAAATAGAAAATATTTCTGCGGGAGGCCGAGACGGGAACGAATTACCGATTCCGCACTTCTCGCTTCCTGCGCCCAGGAGGAAAAATAATCGTTATCGACAACATCCACGCCGTACACCTGACGATCGCGGGGAATGCCCATCTTTTCAAAATAGGACGCATGAGAGGGTGCCGGAAGAAACGCAGCATCAACGTTTCGGTGTATCAGTTTTTTTATGGCAGTAACGAGACGGCCGCGTCTGTCTGAATATTCCCAGGCATCATCCATTATAATCACCTGTGATCCATACACCAGCGAGTATTGTATTGATGCCATACCGGAGGGAAATGGTGTCGACGGAGAAAAGATATAATCCGGTTTCAGGCGGGTAATCATTCTGTGGATACGCCAATCAATGACTATTGGATTAAGAGTCCTGTATGACGCTCCCGGAAATACGCAAACATAATCAAATGTGGCAGAGAGCTCCGATTGGGGAAATGGATAAAGAGCATCCTGGGACGCAACCTCGATTGCAGTTAGCCGATATCCTTCTGCTTCGATCCTTTTTTGCAGGTGTCGAATGCGAGCCAGATGGTACGGCAGGAACTTTGTCCAAATGATGACGACGTGTTTTCGATGTTGATTGTTCAATTGTCCTGGTTCTTCATTCTGATCGTTCATACCGATAGCGGCGATTGTGATGACCTCTGCCCTTGCGAACGCCTTCCATCAGCTCTT
>JAPLFO010000037.1:0-4034 GCA_026390635.1 Ignavibacteriales bacterium | reverse complement strand
CCCGGACTGTATGACGGTCCGCGGCATACGCCAGACCGATCATCGCGAATTGGAGATTGCCGAAATATGCTGCATAGAGGACGATATTGTCCGTGAACATCATCAATGCAAATGAGAGAAATGACGACGCGCATGCACTATAGAGAATTTTGCATGTTTTTGGCGCGTACTTCGCCCGCCGAAGCAGATGTCGTGTCTGAATCAACAACGTGATTGCAAAAAGGGATGTTCCCGCCACACCGTAGTCATAGAGAAACCGGAGCCAATCGTTGTGAGGATGAGTGAGACCACCAGTTAGATTTGATATAAACTGCTCCGAAGCATTCGCCCCATGACCAAAAATTGGCTTGCGAGCGATTTCGATGACAAGATGCTCTGCCATGCGCCGTCGGCCGCTTGTTGAGACCTTTCTTTCATCCTGCAGATCCTCTATGGTGCCTTCCCCGCTATAGAAGAACTTCTGCTGCACTCTTGGCGAAAAGAACAATGCGATGGCCGCGAGAGTGACAATTCCGAGCAGGACCATTCTCATCTGCAGTTTAATCGGAGAGAATGAGAATGGCAGAGAGAGCCCCGTCACGATCATTGGTCCGCGGGTAAGCGCAATAATTGGGATACTTGCTGCACCCAGATACCAAAAAATATCGCGGACATTGCCATAGGAATAGTTGGCAATAAATAATGCGCTGAAAAGCAATGTTGTGATTGCTTGCGGTGCAAAACCGGTGCGTTCGGGAAGCACCCCTGTGATAAGCAGCCCCGTGAGAGCGACAATGATGAAAATCAAAATCAGAAGAACAACTTTCATGAGCAGGATAAAAACTGCAGCCTGGGTATCGTTTATGCGGGCAGTAGATGTCGCAATTCCGACAAGAATGGGACATAGAAGCATCGTCGAGCGCTGAAGATTTGCGAAGTCTGATGTAATCCCGTAGCCCACAACAACGCAGGCCCATAGAAGCCATATCCCGATCGGAAATGTGATTCGGTTTGCTCTCGCGATTGTGATCATGGCTGCAAAGGCAAGAGCGCCCACCCATGCAAATCCGCCAATGGAGTAGAACGCAAATGCCGATCCGGCATAGATGAAGGCGATGATCGTTGTCACAACCGCAACCCACATCATCGCCGGAAGACGGGACGAAGCGAGCGTGAGCATCACAGATTTGCGTTGCGCGCTCTCCGGTTCATCGTCATGTTTTTCATCTACCATTGTGATGCTTCCGTCGCAGTTTCTTCAACCAGTCAATAGAACGCAACAGCGTTCCCCGAATCATCTTTGGCATAACCGATAAACCTCCATATAGAAAGAAACCCGAACTGAATAGATCATATTCTGCTATAGATCGCACTTCTTTGAATGCCTCTGATCGATTATCCAGCTGGATGAACATCGAAGCTCTCATTTTATGCCAGGTTGCACAATATTGTCGAAAAGATCTCACGTGCATCTTCGGGATTTGAGAAAGTAGTTTCTTCAACTCCATTCCTACTCTGTCGGGAAGTTCTGGACTCCGGGAAGGCCGCCCGGCAAGCGGCGCCTGCAGGTGAAAAATAGCCGATGGCCGGGTACTATAGACAACCGGGAGCTGAGCTGCAATTCGCGCCCACGTCAGCAGGTCTTCTCCGATCCTTATCCCTCCTGGAAACCCACCGATTTTCCCTAGAATATCGGAGCGACACACCACTGCAGAAGAGCAGACCGGCGGGTCCGAATGCGCCGCGACGCCAAAATAGTCTTCTAGCAATCCCTTGCCATTCGTCAGAGCAAGATGCCTCAGAATGGGTTGACGCATGGCACCATTTTTTTCGCAAAATAGGTACTGTGTAGCATATAGTCCGGCTTCCGGATGCATTCGGATCAACGAAAATATCTCTTCTAAAAAATGAGGGAGCCACTCATCATCTGCATCGAGGAAGGCAATGTGTGAATTTGAAGCAGCGCGGATACCTACATTTCTCGCAGCGGAGACCCCTGCGTTGGCCCGATTAATTATCCGGATCCGATTGTCACCGAGCGATTCAACAACCGATGCGCTTGAATCCGTCGATCCGTCATCTATCACAATGATCTCGGCCGGTTCATGCGTTTGATGAAGAACAGATTGCAACGCCCGAATGACTTCGCCTTCTTTGTTAAATAATGGGACAACAACTGATATTTTGAATTCTTTGAACATTTAAGCATAGCCCCTTAAAAAACCAAAACCGACATTTGTTTTTTGGGAGAACTGAGCCGGCTAACGGATATACGAATCAAAACAGCATAATCTATATCGCAAACAAACTATACTCGGAATATTACACCTGAAAAGGAATAAGCTCTTGGGCTCAACTCATTCCCAGCAAGGGTTCTGACCCTTCACGCATAACGTTCACCACTATTGCTGCGATCCAAACAGCTCGCATTATTAGAGGGATAGCCCATATGATTCCGTGTGAAAATCCTGTTGGTTGCCACACCAGAATGGCAGAAGCGATGAGGAGCATGTCCGCTATGTAATTCGTATGCTGGCGATAATATTGAAGCATAAAATAGTACATCATGAATGCAAGAACGAGAGAATCATAGACGCCTGAATAGGTCCACATTGTACTTGCAACAGCGGCAACAGCCATATGATATTCAACACTTTTGCGCGATTGCAGTAGAGCAGCCAGCATCATAATTGTCACAAAAAGAACGCCCGACAGAAGAAGCCAAGACTCGCGGTGATGGGAGGTTCTTATGAATACATCAAAAAGACCATAGTAGTACCCAATTTCAATGTTTTGTTTCGCCTTGGCGGCAAGCATCGACAGAATGGGCTTGCCCACCCAGAAAGCCGCCCCAACCCAAGCAGCACTAACCGTCATGATTGCTATCAGAAGAAGCTCCCACTGTTTCTTGGCGATTGCCACAAAGCCGAACAGAAATGCAACCTGAGGTTTTATCATTGCAAATGCCAATGACAGACCGCCCAGAACTGGCCAAGTTTTCTTTACGGCGACCATATACAAGGTAAGCGCCGCCAACACCGGAAGGCTGTACTGTCCCCACCGCATGCTGTAGACAAGCGCCCAGTTGCATACCGCAGTAGCGCAGATGAGCAAGGACTGATCGCGGGACAAACCGAATCGCTTGGAATATTGGAGCAGCAGCAAGAAGGTAATTGAGAAGGAAGAAAGCATCATCCCGAAATACCAGAATTGTACCACTTCATAGGGAACGGGTGGTACGAGCGGGATGGCAAAAATATAGGCCCACGGCGTATATCCCCCGAACTCCGACACCTTGCCTACCCCGTGAATAATGTCTGCTTTGCCCACTGCAACATCGAAAGGGTCAATCCCCCGAATAAAATATTGAATCTCAGCCCATCGATCGTGCAGATCAAAGGGTAATGCTATCCAATAGCGGTACGAGCCGATTGCAAGGTAGCAGATCGTGCCAAGAAGAAGAACTGCGATCATTGGCAATGGCCTGTTAATTGCCAATGTCTTTATTCTTATGAGAAATCGTTTTATTGACATAAAGTACAGAAATACGACAGGTTGAGATGCATTGCATTAACTTCGGCACGTGGCCTTGTTTTTCATAATTGGTCATACACATGACGAATAGAGGTCTGATACTTTTCTATTGAAAACAAAGATGCCACTCGCTTGCGTCCTTCGTTGCCATAAGCAATTCGCATTTCGCGATTTTCCGATAACAATTGAATGGCATCGGCCAAGGCCTCTGCATCCCCGGGCGGGGTCAGTAATCCCGTATGTCCATGGTGAATCACTTCCGGCAAACCACCAGTCGATGATGCGATTACTGGAACTCCCACCGCCATCGCTTCGGCTGCCGCCAGACTGAATCCTTCGATCCATGAAGGAATAACAGCAATATCGGATGCTTGCTGTAATTGAAAAACCACTTTGTGATCTACTGTCCCGCACCAGCGAACTTGATCAGAAATCTGCAACTCAGCCACAAGCTTTTTCAATGAACTTTCCGCCTCTCCGCCACCGATAATAAGTGCAGTCACCATTGTGCCTTTTTTTTT
>JAPLFO010000150.1 GCA_026390635.1 Ignavibacteriales bacterium | reverse complement strand
ATTCGTGAGCGTCCTGTCGCAAAACACGGTGGAGGACTACATAGCCCATCGCAGGATAATTCAAAATCAGTTTTCGACGACGGCCACTGTAGCACCAAATACTCAAAGAATATATGATTTTTTTGGCGCTTTGCCAACGCGGTTGATTTCAACACGATATTTGATTAACTTTTTTAGAGGCCATCTCAATGAAGCCTATTCGAACTTTCTTCGTCGCGCAACGTCATTCCGCTGAGCGAATCCCGATTTGAGATGGCTTCAATACTTTGCAAAGGAACAATTCCATTCCCGTGCTGAAAAACATCGCAATATTAGGCTCGACCGGTTCCATCGGCACGAGCAGCCTTGACGTTATCGCAAAGTTCCCCGATCAGTTTCGTGTTGCCTATCTAACGGCGCATCGGAATATCGATCTTCTGGCCGAACAGATTGCCCGCTTCCGTCCCAAAGCAGTCGTCGTACTCGATCCATTTGAGGCTGAGCGATGCCGGGGAAGAATCAACGGAGCAACGGAGGTGCTGACCGGCACGGGCGCACTCGAGGAAATCGTCTCACAAGATGACGTCGATATTGTCATCAGCGCACTTGTTGGCTTTGCCGGCTTGAAGCCTACCATCCGGGCACTGCAGGCAGGAAAGCGTGTTGCACTCGCCAACAAAGAAACGCTCGTTGCGGCCGGCGATCTGGTCATGAGTACGTGCAGAAATCACGGTGCAGAGCTGCTCCCTGTCGACAGCGAACATTCGGCAATTTTCCAGTGCCTGGTGGGTGAAGCCGGAAAGAATGTCGGGAAAATTGTTCTGACGGCGTCAGGCGGGCCCTTTCGAACGGCATCGGAAGACGAGATGAAGACTATCACCGTCAAACAGGCGTTGAATCACCCAAATTGGAAGATGGGAAGCAAAATCACCATCGATTCTGCAACATTAATGAACAAGGGATTGGAAGTCATCGAAGCATGCTGGCTGTTCGGAATTCCGCCTGAGAAGATCGACGTGGTCGTCCATCCACAATCCATTATTCATTCAATGGTGGAATTTGTCGACGGATCGGTCAAGGCACAACTCGGCATTCCGGATATGAAAATCCCTATTCAGTATGCACTCACCTATCCGGAGCGCGCAACGTCGGATTTTCCGCGGATAGATTTTCCCAAATTGCAGCAAATGACATTTTTCGAGCCGGACCGGAAAAAATTCCGTTGCCTTCAGCTCGCTTTCGATTCCCTGGCATGTGGAGGAACGATGCCCGCGGCGATGAATGCCGCCAATGAAATCGCTGTCGCCGCATTCTTCAACGGCGGCATAGCATTTTCGCAAATTTCGGAAACAATCGACCGAACGATGCAGCAACACACCATATCGAACGAATTGACGCTCGAATGCGTTATTGAAGCAGACCGGTGGGCTCGTGAAACAGCAAGCGCCATTTGTTCGGAGTGATCCGCCTCTACGGGAACAAAGGGATTTCGAAGGATGCCGACGGTATTCTTCGGAAGATCAAGAAGAGACACGAAGGAAATTGTCATTACTCGTTGGAATAGACGTCTGATTTCCCGGGTCCAAACAGATTTGTAGTCACTACAGAGAGAAAAAGCAGCATGGAATTCCTAACCACTACCTTCTATTTCATCATCACCATCGGCATTCTCGTCTTCATCCACGAACTTGGACATTTTCTAGCTGCAAAACTTTGTAAAATGCGCGTGGATAGATTCTCTATCGGATTCCCGCCGCGCGCCTTCGGAAAGCAAATCGGAGAAACGGATTACTGCGTTTCGTGGATTCCCATCGGCGGCTATGTCAAGATTGCGGGAATGGTTGATGAGAGCTTCGACACCGACTATCTTGAACATCCTCCGGAACCGTGGGAATTCCGTTCCAAGCCGATATGGCAGCGAATGTTTGTTCTCTCTGCCGGCGTGTTGATGAACATCCTGCTCGCTATTGTCATTTTCTGGGGAATAAATTTCGTCCAGGGAGAATATTTCCGCCAGACGACAGACGTCGGCTATGTTGCCCCCAAAAGCGCGGCGGAAAAAAGCGGATTTCTGTCAGGAGATAAGATTCAGTCCATCAACGGAACAGCCGTTGAATACTGGGAAGCGATCCAGAATACAATGTACATGGACCGGATGGGCGAAGATTTGACGTTCGACATATTGCGCAACGGAACCCCCCTCTCTGTTCACGTCCCGCGCACGCAGATCCCCGACATTGCCAACGAACAATTCGGACTGCTGCCGTCGCACACCGAAGCGTTGATCACTGATGTGGTTGCGGGCAAGCCGGCACATGCCGCCGGTTTGCAGCGTGGCGACGTGGTACTTTCCATCAACGGAACGATCATCGCGAATGAATCGCATCTCGTAAGCATGATCAAGTCCCACCCGTCGCAAACGATCTCGATTCAGTGGAAGCGCGATTCCTCCATCATGCGGTCACGTGTCACACCGTCCTCCGAAGGTCTTATCGGCATTGCAATCCAGGGCCACTACACCGGCCCGGTGTTGCACCACTCGTATGGCATCGTCAGATCGCTTCCGAAAGGAATCACGGACGTATATGGAGCGACAACGCTCTTTGTCCACTCCATCTGGCAGATCATTGCTGGTAAGGTCTCTTTTACGAAATCCGTCGGCGGTCCAATCAAGATCGCCCAGTTCGCAACGCGCAGCGCTGAAGTAGGGTTATTGAGTTTTCTCGCGTTCGTGGCGCTCCTGAGCATCAGCCTGGCCGTCATGAACATATTGCCGTTCCCGGCGCTGGACGGCGGGCATATCGTTCTCTTGGCTTACGAAGCAATTTTCCGAAAGCCTCTCCCCCAGCGTGTGCAGCAATGGATTCAGCAGGCGGGAATGATTCTCCTCTTTGCGTTCATGGCGTTTGTGATGTACAATGATTTGGTCGGTTTTTAGCAAGCCGTTAGAATGATAGACGAAAAGTGCCGCCACTAATTCACAAAGGCACCAAGATTATTTTTCATTTTTTCTTTGTGTCTTGCCAGCCCGCTGCGTGTTGTAGCGGGGAGTCTTCGTGGCGAATAATAGGTGTTCGACCAAGTCTCTCGTATCTGGTTGAATCGAAAGTCCAGCATCCCGCCGGGGACAGATGAGCGACAGATTTGAGGTATATCAACAAACTGTTAACAGCCATCACCAAAAGATCCCCCCTCAATGAAAATTCTGGTCATCGAAGATGAAAAGAAAGTATCCGCTTTCATTCGAAAGGGATTGGAGGAAGACGGATATGAGACAGATGCAGCCTATGATGGCGATGAAGGTGCCGCCAAAGCCGCCGCCGGTTCATTCGATCTGATGGTGCTGGATATTCAGATGCCAAAAAAGGATGGCCTCACGCTGCTCACTGAATTGCGAGATGCAGGCGTAGCCATTCCAGTACTAATGCTGACAGCACGCAGCGCCGTCGAAGACAGAGTCAAAGGCCTGGATACGGGCGCCGACGACTACCTGGTCAAGCCATTCGCCGTAGATGAGTTGCTTGCCCGGGTACGCTCTTTGCTGCGCCGCGGAACGACGGAAAAGACAACGGTCCTCTCCGTTGCGGACATGACCCTCGACCTGGTCCATCACAATGCTGTCCGTGCCGCATCACGCATAGAATTGACCGCAAAAGAGTACCTGCTGCTGGAATATTTCATGCGGAATAAAAATAAGGTGCTCAGTCGCAGCATGATTTCTCAGCATATCTGGAATTATAATTTCGACACCGGAACAAACATTATTGATGTGTACATTAGCCACCTCCGGACAAAGATAGACGGCGGAGCGGTGAAAAAGCTCATTCACACCGTCCGCGGCGTCGGTTACGTCTTGAAGGAGAAATGACGTGAAGCTTCTCCATTCCATTCGCGCCAAGCTCACCATTGCCTATACTCTGCTGGTCGGCGTCACACTTTTGGGATTCGGAGTGACGTCATACTATTACACCCAGGAGAAACTCTTTGCCAGCCTGGACTATTCGCTGAGCAATGAAGTCATCTGGTTGAAAGATTTCATCGAACCGAAAGCAAAACGCGTCCGATTGAAAAAGCAGAAACTTCCCGCGCCGATTCCGCCGCAGATGAGAGATGAATCAAAAAAAGTCCGGCGTAAGAATGAGATTGAAGTCGCTCAAGAAGATTCGACGGCGGTTTTCGACCAGATCTGGAATCAGATCTACGAACACACGCTGCTCAGCCCGAAGAAGCAGATCATTCAGATCCGTGACCGCAACGGTGACATTCTTTATAAATCATACAGTCTTGGGAAAGAGGATATCTCCTTTGAGGATATTCCATACAACATCACAAAGCTTGTCACTGTTTTTGACAGCAAGGGACAGTCGCTCCGGCTTGCGGTGACGCAAAACGCTTATGCAAAGATCTATGTGGCATATCCCGAAGCGGAAGTCACGGAAGTGTTGAGCAATCTCTTCTCCATCTTTATTCTTCTCGTGCCGGCCGCACTGGCGTTGTCTGTTCTGGGCGGATGGTTTCTCGCCAGCCGCTCGTTGAGACCGGTTGACAACGTTACACGCGCGGCCCGCGCGATTACTGCCCAAAATCTGGACAAACGCATCGACCATACCGGCGTCGACGACGAACTCGGGCGGCTCGTTTCCACCTTCAACGAGATGATCGGACGCCTGCAATCGTCCTTCCAGCAGATCCGGCAATTCTCCGCCGACGCGTCGCATGAATTGCGAACACCTTTGACCATTATGCGCGGCGAGGTGGAACTTGCGCTTCGCTCAAAACAAACAACCGAAGAATACCGCCGTGTACTTGCGAGCGCGCTGGATGAGATCCTGCGCATGACATCCATCATCGAAAGCCTCTTGACGCTGGCGAAAGGCGACCTGAATCCAGTAGCACCGATGCGGGAGGACATCAAACTCCGGCCGGTGATCCATGAGTTGTATGAAGACAGCACGATGCTCGCACAAAGTCGGCAGATCATCATGCTGCTCGGAACGGTGGATGAGGCAACGGTGACGGCTGATCCGATTCGCATCCGGCAGATGGTGCTCAACCTGCTGGACAATGCCATCAAGTACACCCCTCCCGGCGGGACCGTGGGTCTCTCCATGCGCCGCCAGGCTGCCACGGTGACCATCGTTGTTGAGGACACGGGCTTCGGAATTCCGGAAGAGCACCAGGAGAAGATTTTTGATCGCTTCTACAGAGTGGACAAGGGACGGTCGCGAGAGATGGGCGGTACCGGACTCGGATTGGCCATCGTTAAATGGATCGCCGAAACACATGGCGGGACGGTAACGCTGCAGAGCGAACCCGGCAAAGGAAGCGTTTTTTCAGTCATTTTGCCCCTTGCAGGCCTGAAGGATGCCTAGTTTTTCGGCTTGACTATGCGGACGGAATGCGCTAACTTCATTCAAATGTTGCTGGGTTTCAGCACATAATTCACTCAACCATATCTTTCAAGGAGATGACACTATGAAGAAAATATTCGCAATGGTGTTGGCAGTTGTGTTCGCAATGACGGTCGTTGCTCCGGCATTTGCACAGGACAAGAAAGCGGAACCAAAGAAAGAAGCCGCGAAAAAGATGGAAGTGAAAAAAGAAACCAAGAAGGAAATGAAGAAGGAAGAGCCAAAGAAAGAAATGAAGAAAGAAGCCAAGAAAGAAGTTAAGAAAGAGATGAAAGAAGAGAAGAAGGCCGAACCGAAAAAAGAAGTGAAAAAAGAAGAGAAAAAAGCTCCTCCGAAGAAGTAGTCGTCGGCTGACAAGTCCGTCGAACCCCGTTGCCATCAACGGGGTTCTTTTTGTACACACATATCCCTTTCCCATGAGCGACCAACAACAGACACCACATCTCGTGCGACGGTTGAGTTTGACTGCCGCAATGATGATCGTCGCCGGATCTATGATCGGTTCCGGCATTTTTCGGAAGCCCGCAACGATGGCGGGACAACTTCTGTCTCCAGAACTTCTCCTGCTCGTCTGGATCGTGGCAGGCATTGTGACATTCATTGGCGCCCTGACGAATGCAGAAATCGCGGGCATGTTCGACAGCACCGGCGGACAGTTCATCTACTTTAAGCGCATGTACGGCGATTTCGCGGGCTATCTCTATGGCTGGTCGATTCTTGCCGTGATCCAGACCGGCAGCCAGGCGGCAATCGCGTATGCGTTTGCAGAGTATGTCGGCTATTTTTTCCGCTACCCTGAAACGGCTGCCGTTCTGAAAAACATCACGCTCAGTATTCCGCTCGTCGGGCCGCTCCATCCGTTCGACGCGATCACAACCAAGCTCGTGGCGATCTCCTGCATCCTTTTTCTCACCGGCATCAACTACATTGGCGTCTTTTTCGGCGGAGTGGTGCAAACGATCATTACATTTGTTAAGATTGCCTCCATCCTGCTGCTATCGGTCTTTATTTTCATCTTCGGCCACGGAAGCATGGCCAATGCGTACCATGGTTTCGTCATTGCGGATTCGGTACGGTCAAATCTTCTGCCGCTGTTCGGTCTGGCAATCTCCGGAGCATTCTGGGCGTACGACGGATGGAACAATGTGACTTTTGTTTCTGGAGAAATAAAAAATCCGCAGCGCAACGTACCACGGGCGCTCCTCTTCGGAACGCTGATCGTTGTGGCTGTGTATGTCGTAATTAACCTGGCTTTTCTCTATGTCCTTCCGATCGAAGAGATGAAAAACTCGCCGCTCGTCGCGGCAAGTGCGGCTGAGAAAATCTTTGGAACCGGCGGCGCCTCCGTCATTGCATTGGCTGTTGTGATCTCCACCTTCGGGGCACTGAATGGGAGCATCCTTTCGACAGCACGCGTACAGTTTGCCATGGCGGAAGCCAAGTTGTTTTTCAAGAGTCTGGCAAAAGTGCATCCCCGATTTGAGACCCCGCATATTTCGCTCCTGGTACAGGGATTATGGTCTTCGATACTTGTTCTCTCCGGAAGTTTCGACACGATTACCGATTACGTAATATTTGCATCGTGGCTTTTCTACATGATGGGGGCAGTCGGTGTATTTGTTCTCCGCAAGAAAATGCCCGATACACCCCGCGCGTATCGCGTCTGGGGATATCCCTATACGCCGGCTCTCTTCGTCATTTTCTCCTTCCTGTTCCTTGCGAACAGTATCATCTCAGACACTCAAAATGCGATGATGGGATTGGTGCTTATCGGACTGGGTATTCCCTTTTATATCTATTGGAAGTATTGGGGGAGAGCACGAAACGAAGCGTCATAAATTCTACGGCTCGCACGCAAAAATGCCCGGCACGAACCGGGCATTTTTGTTGTGTCATTTCAAGAGAGGATCAGAAATCTCCGCCGAGCGAGATATAATATTTCGGCTCTGAGAAATTGACCACCGTGTAGGACCATGCAACATCGAACTTCAGCGGAAGACCGAAAAGGAACATTCTCATTCCGAAACCGGTGCCAATTAAAAAATCCTGCGTAACGATGTCGCCGTTTGCGTTTTTCGAAAATCCTTTGTAGGCCTTGTCAGTGGACCAGCAGGAACCCGCGTCAATGAAAGCGGCACCGGTGATGTTTTGCATCGCAATCGGCAGACCACCTGTTACCAGATAGCGAATTAATGGATAGCGAACTTCGTAGTTCATCAGGGCGTATTTCGTTCCCATCTTGACATTGTAATTGTACCCGCGCAGCGGCAGTACCGGCGTCAAAAACGCGTAGTCTTCAACATTCTCGATGGGAATGCCCCCGGAGTCAAACTCCCTGTTGATCCATCCATCCGTCCCGCCGATGAAGAATTTTTGCGCATTCGGCCCCATGCTCGCCCCGCCGGACCACCGGATGACGAATGAATTATCGTGCCAGAACCTCATGTAGGTACGATAGTCAAATGTTACCGTCTGAAAATCCAACGCATCGCTCCCAATCTTGGGACTGACAATGGCCGTAACGTTGTAGCGCGTTCCGTTGTTTGGTGCCGTGATCCCCCACATCGTGTTGTCGTGCACGTAGCTCACCTGTGGCACAAGTAATACCCGTCGTTGTGTCTCGGCGGCTGTGTAGTCGATATTCTCGCGTGTCAGATTGAGCCACATCAGGCCCAGTTCCGTCCGATTGAATTTGTCCCATGGGTAGGATGCGCTGACGGACATTCCCCAGTTCCTGAACCGATACAACGACAGGCCCCCATACGAGTCATTCAGATAGAGAAAGCGCGCACTGTGAAATGCCTGGAATCCGAAGTCCACCTTCAACGGCAAATAATAGTACGCGAGAACGTAGTCGCTGTTCTTCAAATCCAACAAAAGGTTCGTGAGAAAATAGATTTGATGATCGCCAAGCATATCCGAGAATGCCATCATGGTCGTTCCCTGCACTCCATAAAATGTACTAAATGCCGCATTACCATAGACGATGTCCGGAGAAAAATTGAGCTTGTACTTATTCGGCCTGAGGTTGCCGTTCTCATCGAGAGAGTCGCCGATGTCAAACCCCGTATCACTGTAGACCGGTTCGTTCTGCACGGACTCGGGGCGCGACGGTTCATTGAAAACGTAATTATGAAAATCGATACGGACATTATCACCATACACGCTGGCGGTATCTTTTTCCGCTCTCGCGGTGGAAAGAGAGTCACTGATTTTGCCGACGATTGGTGCGGGCTTTTGCAGCGACCGTTGTTTGCGCTTCAAGTATTCCGTCAGTTCCAGCTCCGCTGTCTGCATTTTTTTCTGAAACGGCGTCTTCATCAAGTAGATATCGAACCCGGCTTCGTTGAGAGCGGAAAATGTCAGCTTATTCCCGTCCGCGGATAGAGACAATTGCATAATACCGGTGACGGAATTGCTGACGGGTCTGTCTTCGTTTGTTTCAAGATTTCGCTCGTAGATGTTTGTAATTCCGTTTCTGTCCGAAAGATAGAGCATTTTCTTGCCGTCAGGAGAGAGCACCGGTGAGGTCTCATCGCTGCCGGAATAGTCCGTGATACGTTTGATTTGCCGGGTGTCGAGACTAATGGTGTAAACATCCATTTGCGAAAAATCATACCGTGACATTTTAAATTTCGGCGGAACGTCCGCGTGTGACGCAAAATTGCGCCGGTCCGACGAGAAATAGATCGTTTTTCCATCCGGACCCCAGCTCGGATCTGCATCGCTGAAGCAATCATCCGTCAGATTGTCCAGATTTTTCGTCTCCATATCATACACATAGACGTCCGATCGCTCCTCCTTATTGCCGACGAACGCCAGTTTATTGCCCGTGGGAGACCAGACAACGGAAAATATTCCGTCCAATTGGAATTCAAGTTTCTCTTCATCGCCCGAACCCACATCGACAAGGAATATCGCATCCAGATCTCCGCTTTTGACCGCCAATGCAACCTTCTTTCCATCGGGCGACCAGGTAATTCCGGGTGTCAATAGATGGAGTTCTTCAAAATTCTTGCTCCGCTGACCATCCACAATTTTTTTCACCTTCCGGTCGATTGTCGACATGACAAAAACGTCGAAATAATCGTCCCGATCCGAAATAAATGCGATCTTGTCGCCTTGCGGTGAAATCGTGGGGCTTGTGTTGTAGAAGTTTCCGTCCTTCACGTGATTCGTCAGCCGTGTTGCAAAGTCTGCCGGATCTTCGCGTTTTGCAATGTCAGGCCAGTATAAAACTTTTTGCTCCTTCTGCCACCGCTCATTCAATTCTTCGATAGTCAGGCCGAGCGTACTCTTGAAACCCTGTTCAAGGCTGTGCGCCCCTTTAATGCGGTTGAGAATCTCCGCGATCTTCTGTTCTCCGTATTTGTTGGCGATGTAGTACCAGACGGACTGGCCGCCGCGATAGGCAAAGTACCCGCTCAGATATTCGATCGGTGGAAGATAGGTATGCAGGGCTGCGTCTCTCATGAACATGTCGGAGTTGGTATCCCACACGAGCGACTCATATTCTGCAAGCCCTTCATTGAACCAGAGTGGAAGCTGCAGCCGCACATTGTTGGAAATGATGGACTGGATGGAACCGCCATAGAACATGTCATTGATCACCGCGTGCACCAGTTCGTGGTGAATGACATGGCGGAACATCCGGTAGTTTCCTTCAAACGGAAGCACGACGCGATTCTTGAAAAGCTCCGTCACCCCGCCGATTCCCTCCTCAAGGTATTCGCTGATGACATTCGTTTGCTGAAAGTCATTGTGCGAATTGTAGACCATGATGGGAATCCGGTTGTTGATGTGGTACCGGAAGCTTTTGCTGATCATCGTATAGGCCGACTCTGCGGCCGCAGCGGTAAAATTTGCAAGGTACTCCCCGCCATCACTGAAATAGATGTCAAAATGCCGGGTCTGAATAAACTGCCAGTTGAATTTTTTATACTGAACTTTATTTTTCCCAAAGTTTCCTTCCTGCGCCGGCGCGCTTTGCACCAGTGCCGCTGAAAGGATCAATGCGCAGAGTATCAGCTTTTTCATAAATGCCTCACGAAGACGTATATTCAACAGTTCGTATCTGCTCAGAGTGGAAAACAATTTGCCATAGAGAGCACAGATCAGATCCTTCTGGACTGCGCTTTCTACGGCCATTCTTTTCTGCTAGACCATGACACAATATTCCAACACTCCCGGCTGCGGAGAAGTGCCGCTATCGTCGTTTCTTCTTCTCTTTTGGACGTAGTGCCGATTCGGCATATTCAAAATCGATTTCCCTGCGCTCCGGATTAACACGCGCCAATCGCACCCGGATGGGATCTCCCAAACGGAAGATTCGGCCGGATCGCTGCCCGACGAGCGAGTAGTGCTTCTCATCATGCATGTAGTAGTCGTCTCCCAACGCACGTACATGCAGCATGCCCTGCACCAACAGGTCATTGATTTCAATAAACAAGCCGAACGATGTCACGCCGGAGATGATGCCGTCAAATTCGTCGCCAAGGTGGCGTTTCATATACTCCGCCTGCATGACCTTGATAGATTCTCGTTCCGCTTCCATGGCAACGCGTTCCCGTTCGGATGCACTGATACAGATTTGCGGTAATTCGTCAATCATGAATTTCACCCGCGGCAGCGGCATTCCGTGTTCATATTCATCCAGCAGACGGTGTACTATCAAATCGGGATATCGCCGGATCGGCGAGGTGAAATGCGTGTAATAATCGAATGCGAGTCCGAAATGGCCGATATTGTCCGTCGAATACACCGCTTTTGCCATCGACCGCAGCGCCACCTCGGTGATCACATTCTGCTCCGGTGTATTTTCCACGTCGCGCAGTAGCTTCTGCAGCGCCTTTGACGTCACCGATGCGGAGACGTTCAGCGTATGCCCGAAATTGTGCGCAAAAACCGCCAATTCCTCTAGCTTCTCACGATTCGGATCCGCATGAATGCGGTACACAAAAGGATGCAGTGATTGCTTCTCTTTCCGCTTGCCGATATGCTTTGCAACCGTCTGATTCGCCAGCAGCATACACTCTTCAACAAGCTGATGGCTCTTCAATTGCCTTTTCACGATGATCTCTTCAGGCAAACCGGATGCATCAAAGCGGAATTTCGCCTCCGGAGAATTGAAGTCGATGCTGCCCTTTGCGGTGCGTGCGCGCCGGAGAACCGAAGCGATCGCCCAGATGCGATGCAGGATGTCCGCATGATCGCCGGGTTTTCCATCCAGAATTGTTTCCACTTCCTCGTATGTGAAACGCCGCTTCGACCGGATGATTGTATGAACGATCCGGTAGTCCTTCACAACGCCTTTCGCCGTAACGTCCATGATGCAGGAAAATGCAAGCCGGTCGGTTTTCGGCATCAGGCTGCAGAGATTGTTCGAAAGCTTTTCCGGAAGCATCGGCACGACTTGATTGACGAGGTAGACACTCGTGCCGCGCCGGCGTGCTTCCTTATCGATCGCGGATCCTTCGCGCACATAGGCGCTCACATCGGCGATGTGAACACCCAGTCGGAATGTTTCTGCATCCACCTCCTGCAGCGAAATTGCATCGTCGAAGTCTTTGGCGTCTTCCGGATCGATGGTAAAGCAAATTTCCTTCCGGAGATCCAACCGTCCGCGGAGCAACGTCTCCGGAATTTCATTCGGAATCGCACGGGCAGCGTCTTCAACGTCTCTTGGAAAGTGCAGCGGCAGGCGATGTGCTTTGATGACCGCATCGACTTCGATGCGCGCATTTCCGGTGCGGCCGAGCACTTCCAGGATTCGTCCTTCCGGATTCTGCAGATCGGATTTCCATTCGTCGAGAGAAACGACGACTTTGTCTCCGGGCTGCGCACCGTTGAGCGATTCGCGGGCGACATAAATGTCGCGCGGCATTGTCGCATTATCGCACACGACGAAGAAGAAGCTGCGGCTCTGTTCGAGATTGCCGACAAATTCCTTATGCGCGCGTTCGACGATGCGGACTATCTCTCCTTCTTGTTGGCCCGATGCCGACTTCTTTTTCTTTGGAAACGCGAAGAGCGCAACTTCGACCGTATCGCCGTTAAGTGCGGTACCGAGGTATTTGGAAGCTATCTGCACGACCCCCAACGTGTCGTCGCTCATCGTTACCGACGCGGTGCCCCGCTTGCCGACGCTGATCACACCTGTCAATCCGCGCGACGGAGTCTGCCGATGATAACCGTCCCGCCGCGCATAGGCAAGAACTCGTTTCTCGACAAGGGCGTGGAGAGCATCGCGCAGCAGTTGAAAATCTTTTTCGCCGCGGACATGCAAGCGATGCCCCACCTGGCGGGATTTGAAAGATTCGCGCGGATGCTTGTCAAAGAATTCGCGAACTCGTCTTTCCAACTCTGTATCGGTCATTACCGCATTCCTTACAATAGGGATTCGCGCATCACCGGGCGACTCTGTGACCCGGATCGCCCGTGAAAGCATTCCGTTAGAAAGCTATTCTGTAGTAGACACGCGCGCCGGTCACTGACGAACGCCGCGTATCTGCGGCATCCAGAGCATCGTTCTTGCGTTCGAGCTCTACCATGAAATTGCGCATCTTTTCATTTCCAATCAGTGATCCGAGCGGCAACTGCAGGCTGACGTTCGCGTTGTTGATATCATTGAAGATGCGACCGCCGAAACTCCAGTACGCGTTGTACAACTCGCCACTCAGGCGCAAGTCCGGCTGTGCGCCAACGTAGCGAAGCTCAGCAGTCGAGACAAAAGTGATGCTGTTGGCGCGAAGAAAATCCAACATGATGCCGGAGAGAAGCGTATTCGCATATCCGGAAATCAATGCCTCCCCGATCGGGCCGCCGAGCGTTGTCGCAATATTCTGCTTGTCTTTCGAGGTCAGATCATCCCGAAACTTTCCTGGACCACCCGGAGAAGATGTCAGCAGAAATGAAATAGCATCGCCTTCGACGTCGCCCAGCCGTTCCGTTTCGATATTAGACTGATCGGTCAACGTCAGTCCCAGTTTCAATTTCGGCTCGTAGCGGTTGCCGGTGATGCTCAAAGAGACTGTCACCTTTTCCGTGATGGCGGTGTCTGGACGGACGTTGAGATGCGTTCCCGAATATTGTGCTTTGATGTCCAATTGCGGATTGTCCGGTTTGCCGGTAAAGGTCAGCGTGCCAGATGCATCAAATTTTTTATAGAACGTATAATACGATCTTTCGGACACATTGATCGACCCGATCAATCGGACATTATCCTGCTCTTTGCTCAATGTCAATTTCCCATTCAGATCGGCAAATAGTTCTTCGCTGGTTGCCTGATTGAACATCATGCGGACTTTGATGACACCCTGGGTTTGAATGGTGAGATCATACCCAAGTCCATCGAGAAATGTAGATTGCGCTTCCGCGGAGAATTGTGTCGCCTGCTTCTTCCGCAACAGCAGCGACGGCGCTATCGCTGTATCCGGCAACGCTTTGGACGTATCGTCCACCACGCTGACCGTTACATAGCGGGACGCCAGCGTCGCCTGCGCCTGCTTACTCGAAGGGAATGTCAAGTCCGCTTGCCGGAGCAATATCGTGCCCCTGACTTGTGACCTTGCCGACGTTCCCTCAAACCGGAAACCGTCGTCTCCGGTTGCCGCGACCAAATCGCCGTACATTTCAGCCCTGCCCGAGCGTCCGGCATCCTGGAGTACTTTCAGCTCGCCGCGCGCCGTGAGATGGTATTCATTCGGAACAAATCCGCGCATCAGAATACGGCCCGTAATATCCATCCGGCCATCGGAGTATTCATTGGCAAGATTGCGCATCACAAATGACGTCATCGTGACGGTCGTGTCCTGTAATTCCATCGATCCTTCCGCACGATATTTCATTCCGTTCGCGCGGAGAAGGAATTCGCCGTTGCGCAGAGATGCCGTTCCTGAAAACAGCGGCGATGCCAGAGATCCCGTGCAGTGAATTGCACTCTGGAGTTCACCGCGCATATCGTCGACTTCTCCGATAAATGGATCGATGATGCTCATCTGAAATCCCTTGGCGCGGAAGTACAGATCCATTCCGCCCAGGTCGAAACGATGTGCCACCGACGCGAAGGCAAGATCCATCGGAATGCTTCCGACGACCAGAAATTCGTACAGACTATCGGCCAGATTCGGACGAGCCTGCTGCATGCTCACGCTCGCAACACGTCCTTCATAGCGCACCATTCCGTTGATGTTTCCGAATGGCGTCCCGCGAAATCCGAGATCAGCGATCGAGATCGAGCCCCGTATTTCCGGAGACCTGACTCCGCCTGTGACGCTGATTTCCGCTTGCACTTTTCCTTCCATCCGCTGTGCGCTTTCCCGGAACTCCGCTCCCCTGCCAAAATGCGAAATGTTGGACAGTGGAAAATCCTTCAGAACCGCATGCCCGAAAATTGTTCCGTGAAAACCCATCACGCCCTGCAGCGTGATTTCTTCATCGTCATGACGGAATGTGACGGAATCGACCGCCACACCGCGGGCACCGAGACGAACGCCAAACGGAGATGTTGCGGCCACATCATATCCCTGGAAGACAGCGGAGAGTCGTTTGCACCGGATGGCATACTCACTGTCGGAAAACACGACGCTGCCGCTGCAAACGGCGGAGAGTGTTGTATCAAGATCGCCCCGGAAGGAAAATGCCGCTCGATGCTGGCGATAGTCATATTCAAAGGCCAGATTATGAAATTCAGCGCCATCGACGAACAGCGTCCCGCTTGCGAGCGACGCCGTCAACGTCGGGTCCCTCTGCGCCGTATAGATGCCCGTTCCGGAAATATTATTCACGGCGAAATCGAACTTCATGTTTTCGAGAGCAATATCTCCGTCGGAGAGCACGTACCGCCCGGTCTTTAGATCAATCGTTCCGTGTGCAGACAGTACATCACGATCCACGTCAATTGATCCGTCGATGTCACCGACAGCATTAAACGGACGCTCGTCGAGAAAAAGGGCGAGCGGTGCAAGATTTTTCAGTCGCAAAGAATAACGAAGTGAGGCATTCTGCGCGCGGTTGGCAGTATCGACTGCAGACCGCGGATTCGTCGTGACCATTGATCCCGTCTTGACGGTGTCAAACATGGCGCGCTGCGCCTGATACGTGGCCCGCAGCACGTCGAACTGATGAGTGATTTTCCGAATCAGTGATCCGTACGAAAACGTGCCGGACAGGGACGCATCCGCCACGGGAGATGTGATTTTTACAACTTTGTTGTTGAGCGAATCTGTCGCAACCGAAACAGAGGCATGCACACTGTCGAAGACAAATGAACGGAATCGCGATTCACGAAAGTCAATCTGCAGCAATCCGCGCACCTTTTCCAGATCCGTATCGCTCGCATGCCCCGCAAAATCAAACGACAGGGCAGATGAATAGTAGTCATCGTGAAAGAGCGCAGCAAGATCCACATTTGATCCCGTTCCGGAAATCGAATATGTCGGCACAATCCCCAGAAAGGTCAGATTGGAATGGAAGGAGATATCGCCACGCAGAGAGCGCACACCAAGAATTGCGGCAATCGTCTTTTGCTCCACGGTCAGGCTTGCCCGCAGTTGAGAGATGGGTATATTGTTCCACAACGAAGAGTCTGCTCTGAATGTCACTCCGGTTGCCAGATCTTCCAGCGACGTTCCGCGTCCTTCAATGGCGCCGGAACAGTTGATGTAGGAACGAAGCGACGGACTGTCGAAAAATCTCTCTACATCCACACCACGCCCGGAGTATTCCGCCTTATACTTCATGACGTCTTCAGTCAGGTCCATACTGCCATCGACCGAAAAATCTCCGGCATCCGTTCGGGCCGACATCACAACGGCAAAATCCAGCGGCATGCCGGTGTAATGGAAATTCACTTCGATGTCGCCGATATTCGGAAACGAGGGGATATGAAAATACGGCAATAGTTCCGGCGCATCGGCAGGATGCAAAATGGAGCCGCGCGATTCCACGTCTAGCGTCAGCAATTTCGGAGTATCCAGCTTTCGAAGCGCACCGCGAAGATTCAGATGTGTCTTGCTGAAATCAGCGCGCAGATCTTCTATTGCGAGATCGCCGAATTCGCCGGAAACGGAGAGATTCAGGTCCACGGAACCATGGAGAAAATAGAGTTCGGGGAGAAATTGCTGCAGCTCGAATGACGACACTGTTGATTGCCGCACGATTGCCCGGACCGGCACATGCTTCAACGATGCGATGTCTTTGATTGTGAACACATCCACGCCGACAGTCTTTGCGGAGAGCTCAATGCTTGACGCTGCTGTCTTCAATCGAAAATCGTCCACCGAGGTGGCGGTTTTGTTATGCCGAACATTCGCCGCGAACGAGCGAATTTCAAATTCCTCACGGGGAGATTCACAGGTCAGGCGGCGGATTGCCACGTATTGCTCGGCCGCGGAAATTTCGGCAGAGAGGTCCAAATTGATTCCGCGCAGATCAAGATCAGAAAAATTGATCTTCCTTCGGGCAAGCGAGTCTGTCAGACTGTAAACGGGTGATGCTGTCGAATCGTACACGCGAAAATGGGCATCGTCAATCTTCAATCTCTTTACCACAATCGTCCACGGCGAGGGCGTTGTGTCCGGTTCGCTCTTTTGCTTCACAATACGATCGACATTCCATGAACCGTCCCGATACCGAATCAGCGCGAACGATGGATGCGTGAGCTCGAGAGATGTCAGCGCGATGTGCTTGTTCCACAGGGCAAGTGGATCATAATGCAGATCCACATTCTGGATCATTGCACAAAGGGAGCCGTCAACGTACATCGCGACAGTATCGACCTGGAAGCCGGTAAAGAGATTGCCCTTGATCTCGCCGAGGTAGATCTTTGCGTTTAAATACTCTTCCGCCGAGGCGAGGGCTGTCGAGCGCAGTGACTTCTTGAACGAGACGGTTTGTGTATACCCGACGACGATCAAAAGGATCAACAACACTACGACGCTGACGTAGTAGAAAATTTTTGAGGCTGTGCGAGCCATTCAGTCTGTTGATTTGGCGGCGAAACGCTCTTGAATCACTGCAATGATGTTGGTAGTGGAGCGGCTGGGGATGAGCGGGATGGTGAGAACACGTCCACCGGCGACCTCAACCACATCCTTGCCGACCACAGCATCGATGCTCCAGTCCGCGCCTTTCACAAGAACATCCGGCACGAGAGCAGCGATGATGTCGATCGGCGTATCCTGATCAAACAAGCAGACGGCATCGACCGACACGAGCTGGGAAACAAGATAGGCGCGATCGCTCTCGGGAACCACCGGCCGCAGCGGACCCTTAATGCGCCGGACCGATGCATCGGTGTTCAAGCCCAGAATAAGCACATCGCCCAGCGTACGCGAAGCGGCAAGATACTCTGCATGTCCACGGTGTAGAATGTCAAAGACTCCATTTGTAAACACAACGGCTTTGCCGGCGGCCTTCCAAGCGGCCCGCTGTTCCATCAATTCCGGCAAGAGATACACTTTTCCCATAGCATCATCCGATAATAGACTGCAGAAGCGCCGCCGGTTCGATTGGCACAATACCGACTTGCGCCACAACGACACCGGCTGCGTGATTCGCCAGAAGTGATGCTTCATGCATCGTTGCACCACTCGCCAGCGCAAGCGTCAGAACAGCAATCACCGTATCGCCCGCGCCGGAAACATCGGCAACCTTTTGTGCTTGCGTTGGAACAGTCACAACGCCGCCCGAGCGATCGAAAAGCGACATCCCCTTTTCGCCCCTTGTAATTAAGACGTTTTGGGCATCCAATCGTTCCAGCAGCTCTTTGCCTGCTTCCGCAACATCCGCATCGGTGACCAGTTTACGCCCCAACGACTCCTCAGCTTCTTTTTTGTTCGGCTTGAACACCGTGACATTTTTGTAGGCAAAAAAGTTATTGAACTTCGGATCGACCGTGACTATGACGTTGTGCTTTCGGGCGAGTTCGATGACCTGCACAATCAGCGACTCGACGACTACGCCCTTATTGTAGTCTTCAAAAATGATCGCATCGAGGCTTGCGACACTGGCCCGCAGCGCCTTTAGTATTTTTTCCAGGATTGATTCAGATATCTCTTTTTTTTGCTCACTATCGATACGCACAACATGCTGATTGTGCGCGATCACGCGTGTCTTTACGGTCGTCGGACGGGTCTCATCAGTCACGATACCCTCGACAGCACAGCCCTGACGTTCGACCAATTGCATCAAACGCGCTCCGTTCGAGTCATTTCCCACCACACCGAACAGAACTGGTGCGCCGCCAAGAGACTGAATGTTGTTCGCGACGTTTGCGGCTCCTCCCAGGCGCTCGGTCTCGGTGTCCACTTCAACAATAGGAACGGGCGCCTCCGGAGAGATGCGCGCGACCGTTCCCCATACATATTTGTCGATCATCAGATCGCCGATAACAGCGATGCGCTTGTTTTTGCAGCCGGCAAGCAGCTCGGAAACACGAGAATGAGTGAGCACGTTCGAGGGAATCCCTGTAAGTGGTTGAAATAATTATTCTTACACGAATATAACCAATTGCTCGCCGACAATCAAACAAAATTGCCCTGATTGCAGTTGAAAACCGTTGAAAACAAAGTCCTATCGATACATCAGGACCAATAGACAGTTTTGAAAGAGCGTCCGAAAAAAAACGGCCGATAGTCAGAAGACAATCGGCCGGCAATTCCGGTTAGACGGAGAGGATGTGCTGCCTCTGTTTACTTCTGGAGAATCATCCTCTTGGTCTCTGCAAATGATCCGGAGACAAGACGGTACAAGTACACACCACTGGATAGGCTTGCACCACTAAATTCGACAGAATGTACTCCCGGTGTTTGATCTGTTGCAACCAAAGTCGACACCTCGCGGCCAAGCAGATCATATACTTTCAATGTCGTGAAGCCCGACTGAGCAAGGGAGTAGTTGACTATGGTTGACGGATTAAACGGGTTCGGATAATTCTGTGCCAGTCTAAATTCGAGAGGACCTGTCGCGAGCATCTCGACACCGGTCGGAGTGGTGATCTTCACAGCGACCACACTCTCATTGTGCAACTTATCGCATGCCGTTACAGCATACGTATAGCGAGTATTCGCGGGTATTGTGAACACATCCGCATACCGTGTTGAAGCGTCGTTTGTAATCGCGCGTATATATTGAGGATTGCTATAATCGATCGTGTCAGGATATTGTGCCCGATAGACCACGTAGTATCTCGCCGTGTCGCCGTCCGAAGCAATCGCCGGTTTCTGCCAATTCAGAACGATGGCAATCCCCGGTGTTACCGTGGCTGTCAGGCCAGCCGGTACTCCGGGCGGAATTGAATCCTTCCAGAGCATGGTTGGCGGAAGCGCCGGATACTTATAGAGATCGTTTCTTAACGAATCGGCGAAGCCCTGCGGATTGTTATTGATGCCGTCGTTCGCCCTGAAATGAATTGCGCCTCCGACCCCTGACACAGTCCTGTTATACCGCATTTGCCGGGGCAATTCTGTCGCGTTGAATGAACCATCTGTCACATGGAAGGGAGCGTTACCGGTATAGAAATGGCGTCCATTTAACATTGTCGCCCACCACGAGCATAGCTTTCCATAATCCTGGCTCCCGCCGAACTTCCAATATAATTGAGGTGTGATATAATCAACCCACTTGTTCTGCATCCAAGCCACAGGGTCCGCAAAGAGATCGTTGTAATTATCCATGCCGCTGATACCCGCCGGTGTGCCGTTCTTCCAGATGCCGAACGGACTCATGCCGAATTTTACATTCGGCCGTATGACCAATAGGCTGTCCATCACGGCCTTCATGAGCAGATTTACATTATCCCGCCGCCAGTCGTTGATATTCGTGAAACCGCGGCTGTTCTGTCGGAATGTCGCAGTATCCTCCCACGAAATCTTGGGAGAGTACGGATAGAAGTAATCGTCAGCATGTATGCCATCGACGTTGTAGCGCCGAACGATATCGGCCGTGACGCTCGCCACAAAGTTGCGCACCTGCAACAACCCGGGATTGAGAATTTTCAGAGATGACGATGGAAATGTCAGTATCCAATCGGGATGCATGTTTACGACGTGCGATGCTGCCAGCGGGTACGCGCCGATGGCTTTCTCGGCTCGGTACGGATTGAACCAAGCATGAAGTTCCATGCCGCGTTTGTGCGATTCATCGATGGCAAACTGGAGCGGATCCCACAACGGATTCGGCGCCACGCCCTGTGTACCGGTGAGCCAACGTGACCAAGGCTCGATCGCTGACGGGTATAGCGCATCGCATTCGGGACGAATCTGAAATATCACCGCATTGATGCCGTTTGTTTTTAGTCTGTCGAGAATCCCAATGAGCGCAGCCTGCTGCGATGAGGGCGAAGCACCACTCGTCGGCCAGTCCAAGTTTGCAACAGTTGCGAGCCATGCGCCGCGGAATTCACGTTTGGGATATTTCGTCTGACCGAACGTTACGGAAGTGAAAAGAGCGACCGCAACCACACACAGAAGCAAAACTCTCATGATCATACTCGTCAAGTTATGGGACATTGTCAGCTACCTTGAGAAAAAGCGCTAATATTTAGCCTTTTGGGCAAATTCTATGTATACAATATACGCTGAACCAAGGCAGGTTGCAAGAAAGAAAATCCACCTGTCAATGAGTCCCATTTAGGGCATGATGCACAAGAATCTGCTGAATCTGGAGGATAGTACTGTCCGGAACACCGTCCACGTGAGCGGACTGCAAACGCATATCGCACACTTCGTTGACATAGTCGATGACGACAAACCCGCTCTTCGTGTCCCGGGCTATTTCAGAGGAAAAGAAATCAAGACGGCACACCTGCGCAATTTTTTTCATCAAACGGCGCAACGGCGCCAGGTGGAATTGAACTTCCTCTGCCTTCGTGACCAGTCGGTAGATGTGCGTCTCATCGTCCCACCAGCACGGGATGATTATTCCGCAGACATAGAGTACGCGAAACCATCCCTTGGAATTGCCGAAACGTCCGGGCAATATTTTTTGCTGGAGCAGGTATTTGTCATTTTGATGATGCTTTCGCGTCTCGATAATGTCTTTCAACGATTCAGCGCCAAGAACGACTCCGACTCCGCCGCCGGTCGTATTTGCCGGCTTGATGATGAATGGCCGACCGAGCCCGGCGAGTTCGCTCAGACTCAGGCCGATCTCCTGCTTTTTCGAGTAGGGGGATATGATAATGGAGTATGGAACCGGAATGCCGGCCTCCAGGAGCGCGAGATGCATCGTCGCCTTGTCGCGGGCGCGTATCAGAGATTCATATCGATTAAGGACAAGCGTTTTCGATTTTGCCAGCAACCGTGCCAGCGGCTCGAATGATTCTTCAGCATCCGAAGCTCGGTCGAGAAAAGCATCGAAACACAATTCACCGCCGCGCAGCCGGCGGAGTGTCTCCTGAAGGTTGTGCGGCTCGACGCGATAGGAGGTCATACCGGCACGGAGGCATTCGTATTCCAGTCCGTAGACAAAATCTGCGTCGAATTCCCAATTCCATGCAATGCCAAGGGAAAATTTTTGCTGTTCCACTACCCTTACCTTTCGGAATGAGCGTGACTCTATACCGCAGAGTAATTACTTTTTCTCACCATGTTCGCGCGGCGCATAGTCAAATCCTTCTCTGACCAGCGACGTATAGGGACCAAACCAGCTTTTCTCAAAAATACCTGTCAGCCGATTTGCCAGGGGACGATGGAAAACTACTATTCCCAGATTCCGGGAAGAATAAAAATACGATCGTTCGCCATTGCTGGTACCGAGCCAAAACTTCTTTCTGTCTGCAACGATGAACTTGCAATGTTCAACCCGCCCAAACGGTACGTAGCCGCCCGACCAGTCGGGAATAGAGCTGAACTTTACTTCGATATTTTGGACGCTGCTGAGGCTCTGCAGAAACTTCACCGCCTCGGTTCCCTTACTCCAATCGGCCACGATCATCCGGACAAGCACTCCCCTGTTCGCAGCACAGCGAATGGCTTGATCCAGCGCTGTATACGGATCTTTTCCACGGCCTCGCGGAGAATAAGAGAGAAACTGGAGTGAGACTTCCTTCTCCGCCCCATCGATCAACCGCACCATCTGCGTTTCATCCCATAGCGTACTGTCCGGAATCCAGTTCCGCGGACTGAATGTTGGGAAAAAGACGACGGTATCCGAGGTCCCGTCGGAGACGCGAAACGGTACCGGGTACGAATGATGCGGAACGTCGATCTTCACAGGATCGGTTCCCTTCTCGGCAAGATTCCAATCCAGTGAAAACACGTCCTGATATGCTCTTATGATTCCTTCATGACGGATCCGCAGTCCGAGCTCATGAATATGTGATAGCGCTCTCCAATCAAAATTCTGGCTGCCTAGAAACATATCCTTCCCGTCAACAATGAAATACTTTGCATGCTGAATTCCCTTTGCCACTGCACCGAAGTCGATCACGCGCGTCTCGATATTTTTTTCTTTCCCGAGAGAGTCCACTGTTTCGGGATACGTGGCATGCATTTTCGCGTCGGCAATCAGCCGCACCCTCACGCCGCGTGCAGCAGCATCACGGATGTCCGTGAGAACGGGTTCCATCGCTTCACCCACTTGCGTGGAGACGTAAAATTGCTCGATGTCCAGAGTCCTCTGTGAGCTACTGATCATTTCATGCCAGACGTCCGGAGCGTTTGGAATATCTGCATTGTCCAGAATCGTCTCCACAGGTATGCTCTCGACAAATTGCAGCGCCGGGTATTGTTGCGCAATCGATTCGTTGAGAAAGCAAGCAGCACAGAGAATAATCCACAACCCCGGGCTTGGGACAGTTTCTTTTTTCATGCATCAATTCCTATTTTATCAGTGTCAATTTGAGCGTGTGAATTGAGGAAGACGCTGATCCGTCGAGCGGCGTGACCTCCATCCGGCAGAAGTATACGCCGGATGCGGTATCGGCACGCCATTGTGACTCATAGTCACCGGCACCATATTCGCCATCGAAGAGCGTGGCTATTTCTGCGCCGAGCGGAGAAACAATTTCCATGCGCACTCTGCTGCGAAGCGGAATCGACCACCGGATGGCGGTTGACGGATTGAACGGATTTGGATAGTTCTGCTGCAATTCGGTTTCCCGCGGAAGAGATCCTTGATCGTGAAGCACTCCGGAGGAGGGCTGGCTCTTCACAAATGCATATGCTGCATCGAACACAGCTTCTTCAACATCATAAAATGCGCTCGCTGCCGCGGCGCCGTATGAACCGCTACGCCCATTCGTGATGAACACAATGCCGAATTCGTTCGCAATCTCGAAATAGACGTCGCTGACAAGGCCGTACGCTTCTCCGGCATGGCCTGCCATTATCTTTCCAGGCACGACGATATCACCCATCGGCGCGTTCGTCGTGATTTGAGTACCCAATCCCCATTTGCGGAAGAGTCCATAGTACGCATCTCCATTGCTGCCGTTATACGTCCAAACGGGTTGTATCATTTTGCGGGCGGTCGAGTCGCTCAGAATGCGGATGCCGTCAACAATTCCTCCGTTCATCCTCATCATCATAAAACGCGCAAGGTCTTTCGAACTCATGCGCACTCCTCCGGTCGGCGAAAAGATGACAGCGTTTGAGCCCACGACATAGCCACTCAAGTCCCGGGCCGCCGGCTTCACTCCTCCATAGTTGTCGCATTGCGGCGTTGTGTTGCGATAGAGCACCGCAAGGTTGTTGATATTGGCAAGATCCAGGATGTTATAGCTCGCGTCAAGACCCAACGGTTTGAAAATATGACTGTAGCAATAGATATCAAACCGTTCATTCGAGATCCGTTCCACGAGCGTCCCGAGGATTCCGAATCCGATATTGGCGTAGGTGAAATAGGTGCCCGGTTTCCGATTCAGCCACATATCACCTGTGAAGTTCGCTCCGCCCGGAACCATGACGCTGGATAGTGATGGCGGAGGATTTGAGGCGGTTGAGGCGAGAAAGTCATCATACCCGGTACCGTCGTTGACACTGGCCGTGTGCGAAAGCAGCATGCGAAATGTGATTGAATCTGAAGGGAAAGACGGATTGCGCAATGTGAACCCGAGAGCGCGGCTGACGTCATCGTCAAGATTGAACTTGCCCTGATCATACAACTGCATCAGTGCTGTCGCGGCTATCGTCTTCGAGATGGAGGCGATGCGATACTTCGTGCTGTCTGTCACCGGCAGATTCCTCGCTATATCCGCTTTGCCGACACTTCCGGTGTATCGGATAGTGCCTCCTTTGACTATCGTAACAGACATTCCAACCATCTTGTAGGAATTCTTTATCGCGTCCAATGTTTTGGTGAGAGAATCTGCTGTTATCTGGGCGAAGCATGTTGAGCCTGCTACCAGGACGGCTGCTGTCGCCAATATTTTTGAGAACTTCATGAATCAATTGCTTTGTAAATGTGAGAATAGTGACATGGCCTTCATAATAGCGAAACGCCGCGAGAGGTTCAACTCCTGCGGCGTCTGTACAGTGTGAATTGAAGAAATCAGAAACGATAGGAAACTCCGCACTTGACGGTCGTTGTTTTGATTTTCTCATCTGTGCGTGACAGTCCCGCGGGATCGCTGTTATAATTATTGTGGAATGTATTTGCCGCGCCGAGCGCAGCTGCAACATCGATCTGCACATTGGTCTGCAATTGCAAACCAAGTCCGCCGGTGAGCGTGTTCACTGCAAAAGTCGAAGGATCGTTCACAAATGCCGATGGTGAGTGCATAAGTCCGCCACGTACCCGCAGCATTGTTCCGGGAATTTCAAACTCCGCACCAACCCTGAGTGTTGTGGTTGAGTGGAACTTCTTTTGCAGCGTGATATTCTCCCTCTCAAGATCCAGGTTGTTGGCCCATTCGATTTGCGTCCAATCGGCGTACTCCAGATCGGCGGAGAGCAATAATTCTTCCAGCAGGTAGAGAGAGGCGCCGCCGGCAAATATCCACGGAGACCGCACTCCGTAGTCAAAGTAAGCATCGTAGGCATCGGAACGGAAGGCCCCAAAGTCTGATGTAGTTTGACCAGCATCCCTGTAGTCGTCTCTAATCGTATAGGACGTCGGTGCATGAACCGTCACTCCGAAACGGGCTTTATCCTCCCATCGATACATCATGCCGAAAATCAGATTGACCGCTTTCAGATCGGTCGTCACGGTATTGTCATAGGTCAGTATGTTAAATGCCGAATCCAGAAAGTTGTACGACGGGTTGGTTGGCGATTGGTGCATGTTGCGGACGTCTGCTTCCTTGTAGTTGCGCACATACGAATATTTGCCGCTAATGATGTTGATCGTCAGCCCGAAAGAGAGATCTTTGTCGACATCAATTGCGCCGGAAAATGTGAGCATGCCGAGCCCGCCAGATTCGCGCAATTCGCCCGACTGCTGCACATTGTCCCGCACAGTAGTATGGAGACCAGTGGATTGGTCGCTCAGATGCAGCAGCCGCGCCATGTCAGTGCTTGCGTCCGGATAATATAACCAGGGAATGATGGAACTCGTCGGGTTATATCCATTGAATGACAACGCCGTTGCAAAATCGGATGGCCGATTATAGCCCACGGCAAATACGAGGCTGCCTTGAATCGTTGGATATGGAAAAACAAAGCCGAAATTATCAAGCTCGGTGCCGCTGGTCGATACGTCGCTTGTTGTTCCGAAGAATTTCACGCTGTTGGAGTAGTTTCGGATGGCTAATGCACCGGTAAATTCGAGCCGGCGCATCTGGGCAAGACCGGCAGGGTTCCAGAGAACAGCGCTATAATCATCAGCCACACCGGTGTACGCATTGCCCATTCCGAGGGCTCGCACGCCAATCGCATTGTCAGTGCGGGCATACCGGATCGCATCAATAGATCCCTGTGCTTTCAGATCCACAGACACCAGAGCAATAAGAGTGACCAGAAGAAGCGTGGAATACTGCCAGGAAGTTTTCATTTTTCATCTCCACGAGTTGAGCCTGATGTTCGCCTTCGCTCTCCGCCGGTGCTTATCTGTGCGGGAGGCGTTTGCGGCGCCGGTGTTGTATTATTTGCCGGCACAATCGTCGAGCCCGATGGGATAGTTGTCGCCGGAGTGGCTGGCGTTGTCACGGGCTGTGGTGCTGCCTGCACTTCCGTCCCGGCGGAACCAGCCGGCCGCTGGGGGATTTCATTCCCGCGAGTCGGTCCCGAGTCGCGCTGTCGTTCTTTTTTGTTTGACATCGCGCCTGTGCCCGATACAGAGGAAGCTGATCCTGCAACAACAGCCGGGCCCCACCACGGAACGCTGTAGGTAGGAGTTTTCCACCCGTAGGGATCCACCGCGATTCCGTGAACTGACCTCAATCGATATTTTGACATGTCGTACGAACGATCTTCCAATTGCAGGAAGTACAATCGTCAGAGTAATTAATTTCCCGCGGATAGGACGACGTGCTGCGGGAGCTCACATCGGATTGCTTGACGCCGGGGTTCATCAAAATTGTGTAGCATCCAGAAAGGAGCACCATCGCAACCGCAATGAGAGGCCAGAAGAAAAAGCCTGTGCGTTGTTTTGTCCGTCCCATATTATTCCACCTTTCTTGCTCGCGGAGTACTTTCAACCGCCGGAGCAGACCGCGGAGTTTCCCGGCTCGGAGCACTTACTGCTTCCCGATTTTGCTGGCGTTCCCGCGTTTCGGGCGGCCGGGACGGCCGTTCGGCCGGCGGATTCTGACGCGGAGCAGGCGTTGCTTCCTGACGTGGTCGACGTTGCGGAGCCGCATCATTCGGAACAGATTCCCGCGGTACCGGTCGTGGTCGTTCACGTTTTATTTGAGGTTGCTCAGCCGAAGTGCCCGCGTTGTTCCGTCGCCCGGTTGCCGGAACAACGGTTTGCGCTTCTGCATTTTTTTGTGCGCGTTGGCGCTCGCTTCGAACCCACCAGGGTGTTTCCTGGCTTGGTCGTGTCCGAGGCTTCGCTTCGGGTCGAACTTCAGTGCCGCCTTCGTTAAACGGGTGCGGTCGTGTACTCCAACTGCCGGCGGGCGGCGTTGATGCCCCGATCGTGGTCCCGCCGGGACTACTCAGCGGACGTTGCGGAGCATCTCCGCGGGACGGTCCGGAAGTTCGTCGCCGCTCGGGCAGAGTCGATCCGCTGTAAATTGTAACTGGGATTCCATAGAATCCCGAGCCGTAATAATATGGATCTCCATAGTAGCGACCGGAGTAGATGCCGTAGGGCGGATATCCCGGCGTGCGATACCATGGATGGAACCCATAAGGATCCCAGCATGCGGACCGATACCATGGATCCCAGCCATAGCCATACCCATAATCGAAGTCGTCATACCAGAGAGGATCGTTCCAACCGACACTCACCGCCCAATACGGGGTATGGCGATAAAAACGGAAAGACGTTTGATATCGCCAGTCACGATACGAATCACTTCCATAGTAATTGTTGACTGTGTTCCCTCCCCCGGAAGTATCCATGTCAGACACATATTCTGAACTCTCATCATTATCACTGATCGACGCCACTTGCGTGTAGCATCCATTGAACGCAAACATTGCGAGGGTACCACCTATTACAGCCAGCATCATTTTCTTTTCCATTTTTGCAGCCCTCCTTCCGAGGAGACGCAGAACCTACAGCGTCCGTACATATTCAATCTTAATCAATCGATTTCCAACCGTCACACGTTCCTGGTTCTTCACCAGGTTCTTCAAATCAAATCCCAGCGTAAATCCGTTGCCAAATGACCATCGGGCGCCGGTATTAAGATATCCTCGTCCTTGTCCGAGCGACGCCGGACCATTGTCGTTAAATCCAAAATCGTATTCACAGAGAAACGAAATGTCGGGACCAAAGGATTTTTCCGCACCGACAAAAACATCGAGATCCTTGTCACCATCTTTCGATTCCATGCTCCTATTGATGCCGCCATGCAGACTCAGATTTCCGAATAGTTTGTAGTTCTTACTTGCCGCAACGAATAGCCCCCGGGATTTTATTGTAAATCGCTCTGTACTGTCAATGTACGATTCTTTGCCCTGAGTGTCGAAACCGATCGCTATTGCGGGCATCATCACAGACTCATCAATGAATCGATACTTGATATTGATTCCCGGCAGTTTTTGCATAGTCACTTTTTCATGACCGAGAATCTGAGTACCACCGAATGAAAGACCGAAGTTCAGCCTTTCCAGTGCTCCCGCAGAGAGCGCAATCCCGACGCCGCCTTCCTGGAAGAAATCGACGTCCATCCCAAAGGATCCCCGCTTCAGAAGACCTGCTGTCGGGGCATCGATAACTTGCCTCGGCTCGATCGTTGCTTCATCCCCGGCGCTGTTTTGTGCCGAAAGCGGCAATACCGCCAGCACCGCAATAATAGAAAGAACGGCGTATCTGTTCATCATCCATCCCTTATGGTTAGACGAGTGCGTTCTCATGATAGTTTACTCGATTTTCTTCCACGTTGTGCCATCTTTACTATCTTCGAGCAGAATACCGATTGCCTTCAATCCATCGCGGATTTTGTCCGCCAATGGCCACATTTTTTCTGCTTTCGCATCTTTGCGAAAAGCTATTAAGAGATCCATCAAGCCATCTTCTTTCGAATTTGCCTGCAAAGCGGCTGTCTTGCCGCCAATAACCCCCAAAACGGTTCCGCCGCAATCCTCAAATATTCTACGAACGACTTGCAGTGATTCGACCGACATCCCAGACTCAGATGCAGCAAGTTCATTCACCGCCCGGGAAAGATCAAACAGAACGGCAATCGCCTGCGGTGAGTTGAAATCGTCGTCCATCGCCTCCAGAAATTTCTTCTTGTACATCTCAGCCTCAGCCAGTACACCTGTTCCGCTTCTTCCCTTTTCAATATCGGAACAGATCCGGCTGTACGTATTCCGCAATTTTTCCAGACCTTTGCCGGCTCCCTCGATTGCCGCATCACTGAAATCTAACGGACTCCGGTAATGGCTTTGGAGAATGAAAAAGCGCACAACGATCGGATCGTGTTTCTCGAATGCCTGTTTCAAGGTGACAAAATTGCCAAGCGATTTTCCCATTTTCTGGCCGTTCACCGTTACCATGTTGTTGTGAAGCCAGTATTTCACAAATTGTTTGCCCGTGGTGCATTCGCTCTGCGCAATTTCGCACTCATGATGGGGGAATTGATTTTCGAGTCCGCCGCCATGGATATCAAAACTTTCACCGAGATATTTCATTGACATGGCAGAGCATTCGAGATGCCATCCCGGAAACCCCATTCCCCACGGACTCTCCCATTGCATGATGTGCTCCTGCCCTGCTTTTTTCCAGAGAGCGAAATCCGCCGGATGCTTTTTCTCCGAATTTACTTCCACGCGTGCACCCGCCTCCATCTCCTCGACCACGCGGCCTGAAAGCTTTCCGTATTCCGAAAATTTTGTCACATCAAAATAAACCGAGCCGTTCGCTTCGTACGCAAATCCCGCAGCGATCAATTGCCTGACGATTCCGATCTGCTCAATAATATGCGCTGTGGCACGCGGCGAGATATCCGGACGCACAAGGCCCATTGCATCCATGTCTTCAAAATAGCTGCGTGTATAGAGTTCCACCACCTGCATCGGGTGGATGCGATCGCGTTTTGATTGTTTCTCGATCTTGTCCTCTCCCGCATCCGCATCATCGGTCAGGTGGCCGACGTCGGTAATATTCTGCACATACAGGACACTGTATCCAAGGTAGCGGAGGTAACGCACAATCAGGTCGAACGACACATAGCTTTTCGCGTGGCCGATATGGGAATGTCCGTAGACGGTCGGGCCGCAGACGTACATGCCAACGCGACCTTCCTGGATCGGATGAAATTCTTCCTTCTGCCTGCTAAGAGTATTGTAGACCGCAAGAGACATGATAGTTGAGAGTTTGTTATTCCTTATGAGAAAACACTTGCCACAGAAAACACGAATTGCACGAATGAAAAACTCTTTCCTTTTTCTTTTTGCCTATTCACTGCGCCATTAGTTCCTTGGCGCTTTCTAATCCCGCTTCGGTGACTGCCGCACCGCTGAGCAACTTTGCGACTTCATGAACACGCTCTGTCTCGCTCAGTTCACGCAATCGCGTTGCAGTTCTGCCGTTCTGCTCCCCTTTCTCGACCGCAAAATGTGCATCGGCAAGCGCTGCAATTTGAGGGAGATGGGTAATGGCAATAACCTGATGTGACGATGCCAGTTTCTTCAGACTTCGGCCGACGGACTGTCCGACTTTGCCGCTGACGCCGACGTCTATTTCATCGAAAATAAGGAGCGGCGTTTTGTCCGAGGCGGCCAATGCACTTTTCAATGCCAGCATCACGCGGGACACTTCGCCGCCGGATGCAACCTTTGCAAGAGGCTTCACGTCCTCACCTGCGTTGGTGGAAAGGAAAAACTCCACAGTGTCGACACCGTTGGGTCCGGCGACAACCCGCGAGGATGCAATGGATACGAACGCGCCATCGGCTCCGTTTGCCTTTTCGGAATCTATGCGCACATCAAACAGGGATGTCGCTATGCCGAGGTCCGATAGACCTTCGAGAACAGATGCTGTGATCTTTTTCGCGGTTTCTTTCCTTTTTACCGTCAACTTCCTGGCACGCTCGGCACAGATAATGCGTGCATCCTCAATCGCTTTTTCCGTTTTTGCGATCTCCGCATCAAAATTCTCCGCCAGAGCAAGCTCCTCGCCGATCTTTCGCCGATGACTAAGCACCGCTGCGAGGGTACCGCCATATTTTTTCTTCAGCATTGCAAGCCTGCCAAGACGATCGCGCATCTCGTCCAGCTTTGCGGGATTGAATTCAATATTGGCATTGTACTTTTGAACGAACTTCGCCAATTCCTCGATGATGATTTCTGCGGAACGCAGTTCACCCAGCGAGTCTCCGAACGCCGCATCGATGCCGTGGAGTGTTTCCAGAAGTTTGCGTGCCTGCACCAATTGATCGTGCACTGCCGATTCTGCTTCATACAGAATCTCGTTCAATCGCGCAGTTGATTCAACCAATTTCTCCGCATTTTCCAGAATCTTCAGTTCTGCTTCGAGCGCTTCTTCTTCTCCTTCGGTCGGTGCCACTGCATCGATCTCCGCCATCTGAAATTCATACAGATCTTTTTTCTCTTTGATTCTTGCTTCGCTAACCAGGAGGCGCCGCTTCTCCGATATCAGTGCTGTCAGAGTTCTGAACGCCAAAGCATATTCTTCCAACAATCCCCGGTAGCTGCCGTATTCGTCAAGAAAATCGATATGCGTTTCGGGACGCAGCAAGGATTGATGATCGTGTTGGCCATGGAGGTCCACAAGCACATCCCCGATTTCTTTCAGAACGGAAACGGAGACGGGGGTATCGTTCACGAAACACCTGCTCTGTCCTTTTGAGGAAATCTCACGCCGAACGATCAACTCTGCACCGGAATCAATCTCATGTCCGAGAAGAAGCGGCTTCAGTCGCGGCAGTTCCGGAAGGTCAAAAACGCCTTCGACTATCGCCTTTTCGGCTCCTTTCCGCACAACGTCCGTGCTCGCACGCTCTCCCAGCAACAGGCTGAGGGCATCTATGATAATAGACTTCCCGGCACCGGTTTCTCCCGTGATAATATTCAACCCGCGTCTGAAATGAACCGTGATTGCTTCGATGAGCGCGTAATTTTTAATGTACAGAGTAGCAAGCATATTTTAAATTACGCCGATTTTGGGAGAGATTCAACCTCAACATCAATGCAGAAGGTGCAGGGATTAGACTGCGTCGGGAATGAAGGGAATCCTGTGCATTGAATCGGTGATTGATTTGTTCGATTTGTCCGCAAGTTGCCGCATGATAAACCTTGCCAAGCGCAGTCCCGGCGTCTTAATAGAGCGGGAATAGATAGAGAGGGAAAAACTGCACGGCAAACACAGAGACCATTGGAAGACATCCGGATGTTTTCAGTTCATCGTCCTCGGGCATCTTCTTCAAACAATTCGATCTCGGGAATGTCCGGTAGAATACCCAGATAGAATGCATAGCGGAAAAACTCAGCGATGCCATTCAGCTCGGATTCCGACAAGCCCAATCTAACACCATCCGGCAGTAGATCGTCGCCTGCATCCATTTCAGCAATCATACCGGAAAGAAGCGAACGCTCTGTCCATTTCTTTCCGACACAGACAAAATGGACAAACGGCAGGTCTGTCATTTCGGTCCATTCCGCTGTGAGATCCAGGGTCGGTATTTCCACCGAGAGATGAAGTGCTTCATCGCTGCTGACAACAACGCCATCTGCTTTTTGGACCAGCGCCGCGATCTCTCCAGCGGTGGAAACAAATTCGATATCCTGTTCGAACTGCTCCGACAGGATGATTTTTGCGAGGACGGCATCCTGCGGCGATACGGGACCGAGTGCAAGTCGTGTGATGGATTTCACATCGCTGCGCGTCAGGAGCTTCACAAGGCCGCTTTCTCCGGTCGAAGAGACGGCGAATCCGGGATAGAGTGAAAGATCCGAACTGTTTTTCGCAAACTCGAGCACTGGTATGATCGCGGCATCCAGTTCATCGTTCAGAAGCCGTTCGACGTCATTGCCCCCGGTGTTAAAAGAAAGTCCCGAATACTCGGGACTTGTCTCGGTTTTCTGCCGGCAAAACTCCTTCATCGCCTCGAACAGCGACCGCAGATACTCGTCGTCCGGAATTCCCAGACGGATGGTTGTATGCGTCATGCTCGCTTACACGCCGGTCTTCTGGCGGATTTGTTTCGCGGCGAGATTGCGCAGATAGTACAATTTGGAACGGCGCACGCTGCCGGATTTTACTTTTTCAATTTTTGCAATGCGCGGCGAGTGCAGCGGGAAAATGCGCTCCACACCGACGCCGTCTGAAATCTTGCGTACGCGGAAGGTGGCACCGATGCCGCTGCCGCGCGTTCCGATGACCACTCCCTGGAACTGCTGAATACGTTCCTTGTCGCCTTCCACAACGCGCACATGCACATTGATGGTGTCGCCGGCCTTGAAAGCGGGAAGCCCCGTTTTCAGTTGAGCCGCTTCTACCAATTTGATCTTATCCATTGTCTTGCTCCGTCAGATATAGAATAATGAATGATTATTGTTCTTTTTTCTTCTCCATCAGATCTCTTCGGCGTTCGGCGGTGCGCGCTTTCCGCTGTTCTTCCCGCCAGAGCGCGATGTCCTTGTGATTCCCCGAAAGAAGGACATCGGGAATTTTCATGCCGCGGAATTCCGGCGGTCGCGTATAATGCGGACAATCGAGCAGTCCGTCCTGAAACGAGTCCGTCAGCGCCGATTCACCGTCGCCAATTACTCCCGGTACCAATCGTAGAATCGCATCGGTCATTACCAGACCGGCAAGCTCGCCGCCGGTAAGCACATAGTCACCGATGGAAATTTCACGCGTTATCAGCTTCTGGCGGATCCGGTCATCAATGCCCTTGTAGTGGCCGCAGAGGATGATGATGTTGGCGGCAAGCGAAAACTGGTTCGCCATGCGCTGCGTGAACTGTTCGCCATCCGCTGTGACGTAGATGATCTCATCATACGTTCGTTGCGCAGCCAACGATTCTATGCATTCAAAGATCGGTTCGGGCTTCAGGATCATTCCTGCCCCGCCGCCGTAGGGCGGTTCATCCACGATGTGATGCTTGTCGTGAGTGTAGTCGCGGATGTCGTGCACAACAATTTCCGCCAGTCCTTTTTCCTGCGCCCGCTTGAGAATGCTTTCATTGAGCGGACTTTCCAGCAACCGCGGCACGACCGACAGAATATCGATGCGGATGCTCACGTTTCATCTCCGCCGAAAAGTCCATCCGGTGGAGTCAGTGTCATCACTCTCGCATTCGGATCGACGCTTTTGACGATTGCCGGCACATTGGGCACGAGTACTTCGCCGCGAGGTGTTTTCAACACCAACAGCGCCTGCGGTGTGGACGTCAATACGTCCTTGATGCGTCCCAAGAGCGTTCCGTTTTCATGACGCACTTCCAATCCGATCAGGTCGTCGATAAAATAGCGGCCCTCGGGCAATCGCTTCCGTTCTTTTTCGTCAATGAACAAAAAATGACCGATCAATGTCTCCGCCGCAGACCGGTCATTGATATTTTCCACTTTCAGATAGACGTCGCTGCCGCGCATGCGAACATCTTCCAGCACAATCCTTCGCATCGAGCCGGTCTGCCGTCCGCAGTAGATCTCATCAATCGCTTTAATTTCTTCGGCAGAGCGCGCATAGCTGTGAAGCTTCACTTCTCCCTTGATCCCGAACACCTTCGTGATCACGCCGATGGCGCATAACTGACCGGCGTTTGGGAGGATTTGATTTTCACTCAATCGACTACTTCCAATATGGCACGTTTTCCATTCTTTGCGGCCACGGCGCTTAGCAGTACTCGCATGGCCTGCGCCGAACGGCCTTTGCGGCCGATGATTTTTCCAACGTCAGATTCCCCCACTTTCAACTTGAAGACGACCTTGCCCTCTTTTTCCTCTTCCGTCACCACGACGGCGCTGGGCGTATCGACCAATTGTTTTGCAATGTATTCGATGAACTCGCGCATACAGCCCTCCTCCATGAGTTGTTCGAAAATGATGCAAAATCTGACGATTGAATTCAGGTCTTATGCAGCCGGCGTTTCCGTGACGGCGGGGGCTTTCGCTTTTTTCTTGGCGGCTTTGCGGCGAAGCTTGCGTTCGTGCTCTTTCTGCAATTTCACCGCTTGACCCATCTGCCATTTCTCAAATTCGGCCGCGATCGTTGCCTCGTCTTTTTTCTTCTTCTTGAGGCCCCACTTCATCCACAGTCCGGTCCGGCGAAACAGGCTGCGCACGGTATCGGTTGGCTGTGCACCCTTGGTCAACCAATAGAACACCCGATCTTCTTTCAGATCGATCGTTATGGGAGCCGTGAGGGGGTTGTACAATCCCACTGCGTCGAGAAAACGTCCATCGCGCTGTGTGCGGGAATCTGCCGCAACAATTTTGTAGATGGGTTGTTTTTTCTTCCCCATCCGCTTGAGTCTCAATTTAACTGGCAAAAATGTATCTCCTTTTTTGGCTGTAATATGATGAGATGCTTGTTAATATGCAACTTAGTTGAACCGCTGCGCCATCATGCGCGAAAAGCTCTTACCCTTGGTCATGTTCTTCATCATTTTCTGCATTTCGAAGAACTGCTTCAGGAGCTTGTTGACGTCCTGAATTGAGCGGCCGCTGCCCTGTGCAATGCGTTTTCGGCGCGATCCGTTGATAATCGCCGGATGGATCCGCTCCTCCCGCGTCATGGACTGGATGATCGCTTCGACGTATTTCAGACCTTTTTCGTCCACATCGTCGATTTTTCCCATCCGGTTCATACCTGGAATCATGGACATCACCTGACTCAGTGAGCCCATTTTTTTGATTTCCTGGAGCTGGTCGAAGAAATCCTCGAGCGTAAACTGCGACTTGCGCATTTTCTGCTCAAGCTGCTGTGCCTTGTCTTTGTCGAACGTCTGCTGCGCTTTTTCGACCAGGGAGACGATATCACCCATGCCCAGAATCCGCGACGCCATGCGATCCGGATAGAACGGTTCCAGCGCGTCGAGCTTCTCGCCGGTCCCGACAAACTTGATTGGTTTTTCGACAACAGAGCGGATGGACAGTGCCGCACCGCCGCGTGTGTCGCCGTCCAACTTTGTCAATACAACACCGTTAAAATCGAGCCGGTCGTGGAACGCTTTCGCAGTGTTGACGGCATCTTGACCCGTCATCGCATCCACAACGAAGAGAATTTCATGCGGTGCAATGGAGGACTTGATCTGTTCCACTTCGCGCATCATCTCTTCATCCACATGCAGACGGCCGGCGGTGTCGACGATGATTGTATCGCGGATATTCTTGCGCGCATGCTCAAGACTCGCTTTCGCGATCGCCACTGCGGAATCCGTCCGGCTCGTAAACACAGGAACACCAATTTGCGCGCCGAGCATTTCCAACTGATCGATAGCCGCAGGGCGGTACACGTCGGCCGCCACCAGCAGCGGGTTCCGTCCCTTGCTTTTTAAAAGATTCGCAAGCTTGGCGGCGAAGGTAGTTTTACCGGAACCCTGCAGACCGGCGATCAAGATCACCGACGGCGGATTGGCGGACAAGTTGATGTCCGCTTTTTCGCTTCCCATGAGAAGCACCAGTTCGTCGTAGATGATCTTGACAATTAGCTGTCCGGGGGAAAGGCTCGAGAGCACTTCCTGACCAAGCGATTTCAGCGTGACGCTCTCGATGAAATCCTTGACAACTTTGTAGTTGACGTCGGCATCGAGCAAGACGGTGCGCACTTCGCGCAGCGTTTCGGCGATGTTTTCCTCGGAGATCCTTCCCTGACCGCGCAAGCGTTTCAGGGCGACATCAAGTTTTTGCGTTAATGCATCAAACATTCACATTCCAGATCTAAACAACATTGCCACAGACAAAATGCTTGCTCTGTGATCTCTGTGGCCAACTTCTATTATATTTTTCCGACCAGATCGATGCCGGGTTTCAGCGTTTTTTGTCCCGGGACCCACTTTGCCGGACAGACTTCGCCGTCGTTCTCCCGCACATAGATTGCAGCATTCAACTTACGAAGGGTTTCCGCAGCGCTGCGACCGATGCTGTTGTCATTTACCTCATACGCCATCAGCACACCATCGGGATCGATGATAAACGTCCCGCGCAACGCAAGACCCGCATCATCGATATACACGCCGAATTCGCGCGTGACGCTGCCCGTGGGATCCGCAAGCATCGGGAATTTGATCTTCTTGATTGCCGGCGATTCGTCGTGCCATGCCTTGTGCGTAAAGTGCGTATCCGTGCTGATGCTTACCACTTCCGCGCCTGCTTTTTTGAAAGCGTCATACAGGTCTGCCGCGTCTTCCAGTTCCGTCGGGCACACAAATGTGAAGTCCGCCGGATAGAAAATGGCGACAACCCATTTTCCCTTGCGCTCCGATAATGAGAATTTGAAGAACTTTTCATTCTGATACGCATCAAGCGTAAAATCCTGAACCCTTTGACCTATTTTTACCATGTCTCTTCTCCGCTTACATAATGATGTGTAGGACGTGATTTGTACCTTCACAACAAAAAAACTAGCTGGCTTGTTTCAGCGCTTCGGCGCCGCTGACAATTTCGAGCAATTCTTTCGTGATGGATGCCTGGCGCGCCTTGTTATACGACAATTGCAGTGCCGCAATCAGGTCCCGTGCATTGGTGGACGCGTTTTCCATCGCGGTCATCCGGGCACCCTGTTCGGACGCGTTGGACTCCAGCAATATGCGCCACATTTGGAAATTCAGGTGCTTTGGCACCAAGGCTGAAATGATCTCTGCGCTCGACGGTTCGTAGATGTAGTCGACCAGAGACCGGGACTTTTTGGCCTCGACCGGAACCGTGCTCGGGGGCACTGGCATTAACTGCTCAACTATGACACGCTGCTGCACGGCATTTTTGAATTCATTGTAGATCACCTCGACCAGGTCGATCTCGCCCCGCTCGTACGCACCGACAAGTTCTCTCATAATTGATCGCGCCGTTCCGAAATTCAGACCGCTAAAAACACCGACATATTTCGAGGCAACGGGATAGTTGCGTTTTGAAAAGAAATCCGTTCCCTTGCGGCCGACACAATACAATGCGAGATTCCCACCGGCGGTAAATTGCGAGTACTGTTCTTCGATGCGATTCACTGCTGTGCGAATGATATTGGAGTTAAACGCTCCGCACATTCCGCGATCCGCGGTCACAATCACCAGTGCGACGCGTTTCACCGGACGGGAGTCGAGTCCGGGATACGCCGGCGCCTCAGTCTTGGCCGTCAAGTGTCGCAGCATTTCTGCAATCGTGCGTGCATACGGACGCGCCGCCACGATTGATTCCTGTGCCCGCCGCATTTTTGCTGCGGCCACCATCTTCATCGCTTTGGTGATCTTCTGTGTACTCTTCACACCGACAATGCGCCGTCGTATTTCACGGAGTGTTGCCATCGGAACTTTTCCTGATTCTACGCTTTGAATGTCTCTGTAAATTCCTTTACGGCTGTCTGAATCTTTTCAAGAATCTCCGGCGTCAATTCCTTGATAAGGGCAATCTGCTCGAGCATATCCGCATAGCGAGCGTCCAGCACTTCCAGGAATTCTTTCTCGAACTGCTTCATGGCCTTCAACGGAATAAGGTCGAGATATCCGTTGGTGCCGAGATAAATCATCACAACCTGTTTTTCGACCGGCATCGGCACATATTGTTTCTGCTTCAGCAATTCCACCAAATGTGCACCGCGTGTCAATTGCGCCTGTGTGGACTTGTCCAGATCGGAACCGAATTTTGAAAAGGCTTCGAGTTCTCGGTACTGTGCCAGATCCAGACGCAGACGCCCTGCCACTTTTTTCATTGCTTTGATTTGTGCATTGCCACCCACACGAGAGACCGAGATGCCAACGTTGATAGCGGGGCGCACACCGGAATTGAATAATCCGGGTTCGAGATAAATCTGTCCGTCGGTGATCGAGATAACGTTTGTCGGAATGTAGGCAGAGACGTCTCCAGCCTGCGTTTCGATAATCGGAAGAGCCGTCAGGCTGCCACCGCCGAGTTCGTCGTTCAATTTCGAAGATCGTTCCAGCAAGCGTGAATGGAGATAGAACACGTCGCCCGGATACGCTTCACGTCCGGGTGGACGGCGCAGCAGCAATGATACCTGCCGGTAGGAGACCGCATGTTTCGAAAGATCGTCGTACACCACCAGTGCATCGCGCCCGGAATCACGGAAGAATTCGCCAAGCGTCGCTCCGGCGTACGGAGCGATGAATTGCATCGGAGCAGGATCGGAGGCGGTGGCAGACACCACCGTGGTATAGTTTCTTTTTTCGCTTTTTCCGTGTGCTTATATCTTTGATTGATGATCGTTTCGAGGGCCACCGCAGTTTTTCCAGTCTGGCGGTCGCCGATGATCAGTTCACGCTGACCGCGTCCGATGGGAATCATGCCGTCGACCGACTTCAGGCCGGTCTGCAGCGGCTGTTTCACCGGCTGACGCTGAATCACACCAAGCGCCTTGCGTTCGAGTGGAGAAAATTGTTTGGTCTTGATCGCGCCCCGCCCGTCGATCGGCTGACCGAGCGGATTGATGACTCGTCCGATCATTGCATCGCCCACCGGCATGGAGGCAACACGCTTTGTGCGTTTAACCGTATCACCTTCCTTGATCTTTGTATCATCACCGAAGAGTATGCAGCCGACATTGTCTTCTTCAAGATTGAGCACCATGCCGAACACATTATTCGGGAATTCGACCAGTTCGCTTGCCATCACCTTGGAGAGTCCGTAGACGCGCGCAATGCCGTCGCCGACCTGCAGCACTGTGCCGACATCGTAGATATCAATTTCTTTTTCGTAGCCAGAAAGTTGTTTGCGAAGAATCGCAGTAATTTCGTCCGGTCTTACTTCTGCCATGGCACTATCCTTTAGGTATGAGATTCCGCGGCGGCGTCAATTGGAATCGAACGCCCCCTCCTTGAAACGGGTGCGAAGAATATCGAGCTGACGGCGGATGGTACCGTCGAGCATTGTATCGCCGATACGGGCGACGAAACCGCCTTTCAGCGATTTATCGATGCTGAACACCACCCGTACCTTTTTCTGCGTGTATTGTTCAAGCTGCTGCGTGAGCGATTTTGACTGCTTGGGGGAGAACGCCAACGCCGTGCGGACATCGACGGCAATGATGCCCAGCGCTTCATCGCGCAGCACCGCATAGCGGTCCAAAATTTCCGCGAGCGCATTTTCACGTCCCTTCTCAACGATCAGGCCGAGATACGACTGCACCACCGTCGGGATCTTGCGCTTGAAAATTTCTGCCATCACTATTTTCTTCCGTTCTTTTGATACAACAGGGCTCTCGAGCATGCGGCGAAGTTCACGCGATCCCGCAATAGCCTGGCGCACCGTCATCAAACCTTTGACAACGGTTTCCGGTCTTTTCTGCTCCGCGGTCAGACGCATCAATGCTGCGGCATATCGTCCAGCGACTCTGCTCTGTTTCATCAATTCTTCGGAAGTTTTTGAAGAACCTTGTCCACAATTTTTTTCTGCCGCGCCGCATCCAGAGATTCCTCGAGAATTTTCTCAGCGGCCAGGATGGCGAGGTCTGCCACTTGATGGCGGAGCTGCAGCAAGGCGGCTTCTTTTTCCCGCTGGATTTCATCCTTCGCCTGCTCCACGGTGTGCTTGGCACTCTCATGGGCGCGGGCGACAATCTCATTTTTCATCTGTTCGGCGAGCTCGCGTCCTTCGCGGAGGAGGCGCGCCGTTTCTTCGTTCGCCTTCGCAATGGCCTGGCGGTTTTCCGCCAGCACCTTTTCTGCCTCCTTGCGCGCTTCATCGGCATGACGAAGCGCCTCGCGAATACTGTTCTCGCGGTCGTGCAACGCCCGCAGGAGCGGTTTCCATGCAACTTTGCTCAACACAAGAACGAGCAGAACGAACGTGATGATCGTCCAAATAATCAGGCCGCTATGTACATTCAGCATACGAGTATCCTATGTGAGGATTACTTAATGGCAAGAAGAATGCAGATCACCAGTGCGAAGAATGTTGCGCCTTCGATGAGTGCTGCGGCAATCAGCATGGATGTACGAACCTGGCCGGCAACTTCCGGCTGACGACCGCTCGCTTCCATGGCGGCTGCGGCGAGTTTGCCGATTCCAAGACCTGCTCCAATGACTGTCATTGCGGCTCCGATACCGGCGGCAAGATATGCGAATGCTGTTGCTTCCATTGATCCTTCTCCCGAATTGGTGTGTGTGATTTTCGTTTAAAAATTAGCGATGTTCTTTTTCAGAGTGCGCTTCCTGCTGCATGCCCAGGCCCATGAACAGCGAGGTCAACATGGTGAATACATATGCCTGCAGGAATGCAACAAAGATCTCCAGCATATCGATCGCCACGGCAAACGCGACCGGAATGGGCGCGATAATAGGAGCCTGTGCGAAAATAAAAATCAACCCAAGCAAAAACAAAATGACAAGATGTCCGCCTGTCATATTGGCAAACAAACGGATACAAAGTGCAAACGGTTTTGTAAACAATCCAAGAATTTCAATCGGTATCATGATCGCCCAGAGAGCCCAGTGGACCCCACCCGTCAGATGCGCGAGGTAGTGCTTGACGCCCTGCGCCTTAATAGCGGACGCCTGGATCATCACAAACGCGATGATGGCGAGTCCGGCAGTCACATTGACATTTCCGGTTGCCGAGGATCCATACGGGAAGAGCCCGAGCAGATTCATCAATAGAATGAAAAAGAATGTCGTCAGAAGGTACGGCAAATAGCGCATTCCGCCGGGCCCCATATTGGCAAGCACGATCTCGTCCCGGATGAACACGATGAACACTTCTATCAGATTACCGGCGCCACGCGGCACTTTGCGCCGCGAGTTCTGAAACGCCACAATGCCGAGACTCAGAATAAGGATCGCCGCCGCCAGCCAGAGAAACACCACATGTTTCGTGATCGACATGTCGAACGACATCCCGAGAAATTGCACCGGCTCGAAATGCGGCAACTCGATCGTCATGCCGGGAAGTTCGAGATGATGCGAATCCTGGACGTGCTCTAACAGATACCTGGCAATTTCCTGACTGCCTCCCTCGTGCGCTGCTGCGGCAGCACGGGCGGTGTCGGCGGTTGCATGGACCGCTTCGGTTCCGTTAAAGAGAAGAAATGCCACGTTCATACCTTTGGTTTTTCAAATCCATTTTTTTCTGCAGGAACAATACCTCAAGCACCAGATACACCACATAGAAACAGAACAATGACATCACCAATGATCCCGCATGAAAATGAAAGACACCCAACAGCACGGCCACCGCGGCAAGCATGAGACAAAGACGGATTCCCATCGCCCCGAGGACAACCTTCAGAAAAAATGTATATGACCTGTCAAATGCATACTCGATCGCTGCATAACCCGCCAGCGCGTTCACAAGACAGAGAAGCCCCCCCGCAAACGCCGACTGCATAATATCTCCCGATCCCCACCGCATCACCGGATAGACCGCAAGGATCGTTGCAGCAGCAAAAACACTGACGGCGACAGCCGGAAAACGCCTGTCTCTTTTTCGATTCCGCTCAGTCACGATGTTCGTCCCGGCGTTTCTTCGCTTCCCGATCATCCCGCGCGCCCACTTGCATCGCATCGCGGATAAATTTCGTCAGCCCTCCCACCGCACCGATCACTGCGCCGGTGATTGAGAGCCAAGGTTTTGTCTGCCACTGCGCATCCAGCCAGTATCCCAGAAAGAAAAAAACGACTACCGCACCCGCGAGTTGAAGCCCCATTGTCAAAAACGATCCGGCGGTATCGCGGGACGGCTCCATGATCATCGCGCCTAGCGTTGGGGCTCGTGGCCGGTGGATTTGCCATCCGACATCGATACCTTGCCGTCGAACATCGCGCCTTCGTCCACCACCAGACGGGCTGCACGAATATCCCCGCGAACGACCGCTTTCCCTTCCAGAACAAGTTTGTCCACGGCGGTCACATTGCCGCGGATCTTTCCGCCAATGGTGACAATTCTGCCGTTGATCATTCCTTCAATCTCTCCCGTCAATCCTACAGCCACATTCTCTGCAGCGTGTACCTCCCCCACCATCTTGCCGTCGATGCGAATGCTTCCCTGTGTTCTGATCTTGCCTTCCACCGATGTTCCGGTGCCCAGAAGATTCAGCTCTTTGATCGAGTTTTTGTCAGCCATGTCATTTCTTCGTTGATGATTTCGCCGCCAGAATATAGTCTTCAGGATTCTGGGGACGTCCGTCTTTCCACAATTCAAAATGAAGATGCGGCCCGTGGCTCGTCTTTCCCGAGTTGCCGAGCAGAGCTACGGCCTGTCCGCGTTGGGTAAATTCTCCAACCGTGACGAGCAGGCTCTTGTTGTGCTTGTACATCGTACAGTAACCACCGCCATGAGACACGATGAGTGTGTTTCCATCGTTATACGTCCAACCGGCGAACACGACAAAGCCATCTGCTGCCGCGTTGACAACTGTTCCTTCTTTGGCGGCGTAGTCTATCGCCGCATGACGTTGATCTTCATCGTAACCCCGCGTTATGTACCCTTCCACTGGGACAGAAATTGGGAATGACGCGCGAAATTTTGCCAACTCTTGGACAATTTGAACAGGACGAGCCATTGTTTCCGGAGGCCCGACCTGGACCCCTTTTTCTTCCACTGACTTTGCCAGCTTCGATTCTTCGACCGGCACGTCCAGTATCGCCTGTGGACGATTTTCTGCCGAAACTCCCTGAGGCAATTCTTCACCCAGCGCAGCACGGAGCTTCAAATTATATTCGCGCAAGACAATGACATCTTCAGACAACTTATTCAGGCGTTTCTGAAGATCGACCATGTCATCGCCGTAGCGGTGCTCCATTTCCATTCCAGACACGGGAATGTAGCGTCCCAACGGGGTATAGCCAACCAGAGCGACGGTAACTGTAGCAACAAGTAAACACGCCAAACCGCACACTGCCAAAAAAAAAGGAAGACCTAAAGCAAACGAGAGGCTCTTCCCTGTATTGCCCTGGGGAACCAGCAGAACCTGGAATTTTTTCCTTTTTGATATATGGTGTTCGCGGCCGACTGCCATCCTGGCTCTAAAATTGGACATAAAATATAACAAAGCCGCCCCTCAAAGTCAACGGGGTTTTAAGGATGCTGGGGCATTTTGAGGGGATTGAGGTGGGAAGCATCGCTAGAAAAATGATCTCTTTCGCTCTGAAAACGCAAAATCGAGACGCCAACCCCATGTTTGGGAGATACACCCGATGAACTCCTTCGATCTTCCAAGTCTGCCCAATCTCCACGCCGCCAGCCCATCCCAAAACTGGGAATATCTGATGGAATTCTTACCTGAGCAATCGCTCTTGAGGGGTTCCCAATTGATAGGCGGTTCCGAACACGAATATCTTTAGGGAAGAGTGTGCCAGATCAAATTTCCCGGGAGGAAGAAGATTCTTCAACTGCGGAGATGTGTCACCAGACTTCGCAACAATGATAGGAATTCTCTCATTCCAAGCACAAGATACCCAATAGCTCTCCTGCACACAATAGGGTTCGATTCGTCGCCTGGCGATCTATTTATAGGTCAATGCCGTTCCAAAATGTGCGAGTACCGCCGCCTCGATGGAGGTGCGCATTCTATCCCTGTACACTTCACGACGGAATTGCAGCGCATGTGCGCGTATCTTCTCAGGATTCAATCGCATTCTGCTGAGAGCCCCCACACTCTCCAGACATGCTTCTGTCGTCTGTTGATGGAAGAACGATCCGGTGACTCCTTCGACTACCGTTTCCAATGCGCCGCCTTTTGCAAATGCAACGACCGGTTTTCCGCTTGCCATCGCTTCAAGCGGAACAATGCCAAAGTCTTCCTCGCCCGGAAAAATCAGTGCCCGGCAGCGACCGTAGAGATCGGACAATTCCTGATCGCTGCGCCATCCGAGAAATTCAATATTCGGCTTCGCCAATGTACGGAGTTTCTGATCCTCGGGCCCCTTTCCCACAATCAGCAGCCTCCCGCCGCTTCGGTTGAACGCTTCCACGGCAAGATCGACCCGTTTGTACGGAACCAACGCACTTACCAGCAAATAGAAACCATCGTCAGCCCCGGACAGCCGGAAAAGGCCGGTATCCACCGGTGGACATATGACTTTCGCATCACGCTTATAGAGTCGCAGGATTCTGTTCCGCACATTTTCCGAATTGGCGATATAGTGATGGACGCGTCCTGCCGTCTTCAGATCCCATCGCCGCAACAAGGGAGCTAACACGGCCATCGCCAAACGCGCTGCAATTCCCGCACGTCCTTTCCCGAAATATTCGTCATACATTTCCCACACATATCTCATCGGCGTGTGTACATAGGAAATATGCAGCGCACCCTGCGGCACGCGGACACCCTTCGCGACGCAGTGACTGGTGGAGATGATCACATCGTACCCGGAAAGATCTAAAGATTCGATGGCAGATGGAAACAGCGGAAGGTACGAGCGGTATTTCTGTTTCAACATCGGAAAATGCTGGAGATAGGATGTGTGAATTTCCTTCGACTCCAGCAGCGGCGACATGCTGCCGGCGATATGAAACAGCGTGTAGATCGGTGCATCGGGAAACATCTCACAAAGCACTTCGAGACATTTTTCTCCGCCGCGCATCCCGGTGAGCCAGTCATGAACGAGCGCGATTCTCATGAAGAAATATACAAAGAAGGAGAGCGGAATCAAACTTGCATCCCTCGGCACCGGTCTGTATATTAAATTGAATCATCATAGCGAAGCCTTCATGAATCAATACAACCTTCCCCTCTACCGTTCCTGGTTTCCCCATCTGGCAACCGGTACCGTGTGGCTCAATCATGCGGCGACGAGTCCATTGTCCACCAGAGTGAATGACGCATTGGCGCGATATCTGGCGGGGCGCACAATGGGACCGATCGATATGTTCGTTCCGTTACTGCAAACAGTGCTGCAGACCAAGACCAATCTGGGAACATTGATCAACAGCAGTGTTGACAGAATCGGCTTCGTGATGAACACGTCGGACGGTTTGAATATTCTCGCGGAAGGATTGACCTGGAAAAGCGGCGACCGTATTCTGCTCAACGACAGTGAATTCCCTTCCAATGTGGTTCCGTTTCTGAATCTCCGGCGTCTCGGCGTGGAAATTGATTTTATCAAGACAGACAACGGCGCTGTCATACCCACCGATGTGGAACGGATGCTGACGCCGCGGACACGCATCCTCTCGCTCAGTTTTGTTCAGTTTCTTTCTGGCTACAAACCGGATCTGTATGCGATCGGCGATATTTGTAAACAACGCGGTATCATTTTCAGTGTGGACGCCATTCAAGGATTGGGTGCGGCGCCTCTTGATGTGAAGGCGATGAATATCGATTTTCTTTCCTGCGGCGGGACCAAGTGGCTGATGGGCTGCCTCGGACTTGGATTCATTTTTCTGACAAAGGAGCTGCAGGATCAATTGCAGCAGCCATTCATGGGGTGGACAAGCAACAAAGATTTTTTTTCCGACTTCTTTCACTACCGCATCGATCCGGATTCATCCGCCCGCCGGTTTGAAAATGGAACTCAGAATTATCTCGGCATTACCGCCCTTCATGCATCGACATCAACGCTGTTGGATGTCGGCATCGAGAATATTCGCGCGCATCTTTTCACGTTGACAGACCGGTTGGTCGAGATCGGCGACGCCATCGGTCTGACGCTCATCACGCCGCGCGATCGCAGCCATCGGGCTGGGATTGTCACTTTTACGGCCAACGACTCCGAAAGGATTTTCAGGGAGCTGTCGCAGCAGAAAGTCATTGTGTCGCTGCGCGAGGACATGCTGCGGGTGGCTCCCCATTTCTACTCATCGCTGGAGGATATCGAGAAATTTCACGACGCCCTTCTGAGCGCGATCGGGAGTAAACGGCCATGACGGTTTTCGCCGTTCTCGTTCTCGCATTCTTCCTTGTGGCGTTGACCGCCACACTCCTTGTCTTCGTGATCGGTCCCGTGATGCTTTTGAATCCCCGCCGCCGGAATGAGGAATGGTATCAGATGCGGGGCGAGCCCTGTTCGCCGGAGGATCTCGGACTGCCTTTTGAAGAGCTCTGGTTCAGCGGCACGGATGGATCACAACTGCATGCGTGGTTTCTTCCGGCCGCATTACCGGCAACCGGCAGCATACTCTTTCTGCACGGAGTGGGAGACAACAAGATCAGCGGATTGCCGCTTGCGCGCGTATTTCACCGGCACGGCTATAATGTTTTTCTCTATGATTCCCGTGCACATGGCCGAAGTGAAGGACGCTATTGTACGTACGGCTATCATGAAAAACATGATGTCCCCAAAGCCATTGACTGTCTGCTGCAACACGCAGCGTGGGACGTTCGGCATATCGGAGTATTCGGCACCTCGATGGGAGCGGCTGTCGCCGTACAGGCGGCGGCGATCGAGCCGCGCATTGAAGCGATCGTTGCGGAAGGATGTTTTACGAACCTGCGGACAATTACGGTCGACTACCAGAAGCGCCTCATCCGGATGCCCTGGCATTACATGCGTAATATCGTCATGAAGCGATCCGAACAACTTGCACATTTCCGTCATCACGACGTATCACCGCTCAAAGCGCTGGCAGCCATTCAACGGCCTATTCTTTTCATCCACGGAACTGCCGACACGTTCATCAAATACCAATACAGCGAAGCGCTCTTTGCCGCAGCCCGTGAACCCAAGGAACTCTACCTTGTTGAAGGGGCAAATCACACGGACATTCATCGGATCGCCGGCGCGATGTACGAAGAGACCGTCATTTCTTTCTATCAAAAGAACCTGCCGCGTTTCTGATTCAACTTCACAATAGAAATCTGGTCGAACGCTCCTGCCACTCCGAAGGATGCTCTGCAAAAGGCTCCAAGGCACCAAGATGATGTTCTTCAAATTCTTTTTTTGTGTCTTGGAGCCTTTGTGGCGGATGACAGGCTTTCGACCACACTTATAGAAGGTTTTCAAATACCATGGGACAACTCGGTTGTCGAGATGACGACACCTCGGCCGTCATGGCGAGCAAAGTCGAGCCACGCTCGGTCACCGTTTAGCTAATCAATCGCAGTTGGGCGACACTTTCAACGTGGTTGGTATGCGGGAACATATCAACCGGCTGTACTTTTTCGATTTGATAACCAAATGGCAGCAGCATCTTTGCATCCCGTGCGAGTGTCGCGGGATTACAACTGACATAGACGATGCGCGCGATTTTCATACGTCCCAGTTCTTCAATCGCTTTGGGATGCATGCCGCTGCGGGGCGGATCAATGATGAGCGCATCGGGAGGATAGTTGCTGTTCATCCATCCCCTGTCTTTGGTGAGAAGATCCTTTAAATCGCCGGCAATGAATTCACAGTTCAAGCAATTATTCAACGCGGCATTCGCCTTCGCATTTGCGATGGAGCTCTCTACGATGTCGATGCCGATTACCTTCCGCACCGAGTCTGCGATAAAGATGGAAATTGTGCCGGTGCCACAGTACAAATCGTACACAAGATCATCCGGCGTTATCGCTGCAAATTCTTTTGTCACTTGGTACAATCGTTCCGCCTGACGTGTGTTGGTCTGAAAGAAAGAATTGGCAGAAATATGAAAGGTTCGGTTGCCGATCATATCACGGATTGTTCCATCCCCGTGATAGATCTTCTCGAAATCGCCGACCGCGATATTTGACTTCCGGGTGTTGACGTTGTTGATGACGGTGGTAGTGTCCGGGATTTCTGCGAGCAATGCAGCAGTAAGATTTCTCATCACATCCGGACGATCATCGAATGTCACGATATTTACCATACTATCGCCGGTATTCTTACCTTCACGGACAACGAGATTCCGGAGATAGCCTGTTTCGGCATCGAGAGAATACGGCGGGAGATTGTTAGCAAGAGCATAGGCGCGAATGAAAGAGAGAATCCGGTTGCTCACCTCCGACTGAAGGTGGCACTGATCGATCGAAATGATCTTGTCATATCGCTGCGGCGCATGAAAACCAAGCGCCAGGGGAACCGTCGCATCAACGCCCCGCTCTGCTTCCTCATATGTCAGCCAACGCTTGTCACCGAATGAGAATTCCAATTTGTTCCGATAGAAAAATGGATTTTCCACTGTCAGTATCGGCAGGATGGGCACACCGTGAATCCCGCCGATGTGCTCAAGCGCTTCACGGACATGATTTTCCTTCTGCTCACATTGAAGTGAATACTCTGCATGCTGCCACGAACATCCACCGCAGACTCCAAAATGGCTGCATTTCGGCACAGTCCGGCGGGAGGATGGGGCAAGTATTTCGACAATTTTGGCTTCTGCATGTTTCTTCTTTGTCCGAAGAACTTGCACTTTGAGCCGGTCACCCGGCACGGCTCCTTCGACAAAGAAGACCATTCCCTCATAGCGGGCAATACTCTTTCCTTCCAGCCCCGTTGTTTCCACCAGGACATCCAACAGATCTCCACGCTGAACCATCGACATTCCTCTTTCGAATATTTACATTTTCGACCTCCGGCAAAGACGGAGGCGTAATAAAGTAGCCAAATAAGCGGCACGAGGCAACCTTGATTCTCCTCCATTTTCTGCGCATATTTTGCCACATGAGCATTCTTCAGACCGTAGAAAACGCCATACGCACACTGGGTGAAAAAGACAATCTCCCTTTCAAATGGGGCATTCTGATTGTATTCGCCCTGCTTGTCGCGACTATGTTCCCCAGCGGTGAATCGATTGAATCGAACTACCGTATCGGCGTTGTATGGACTGAAAGGGATTTGTTCGCACCTTTTTCTTTCCCGATATACAAAGACGATCGATCGTACCAACGGGAGCGGACGGGAGCAGCGGCAGCCGTTTTCCGGGTTTTCGCAGAAGATCCATCCATCGCCAAGCGATCGCTCGATTCAGTTCAGCATTTTTTTGGAGATCTGGAAACTGCTGCGGACGCGTATGTGGCAGCACGGCACCGTCAACAGAATAGCGCCTCGGAGGCGGGATTTGTGGCTACGACCAAGCTCCTGCCTGTGGCTTTCACAGAAGGAGAATGGAGAACGATTGGAGCGCTCCGGCAGGCAGATCTCTCCGGATCACAGACGCGTCTCTCACTTCGGCGCCTGCGGCGCGACGTCCTCCTCGTCTTGAACGAACTTTATGTTCAGGGATTGCTTGATCAGCGAAAGGATTTCTTCGGCCCCCAGACAAAGCTTGCACTGCGAAAGAAAACGACCGAGCAGATTCTTCCGGTATCGGCATTTTATGATCAGAATGAGCTCGGGCTGAAAGTGCAGCAGACATTCCTCGGAGGGTACCGGAAAGACAATGACACGCTCACCGCTGCATCAAAAATCGTCCTATCGTTCGTCGCCCCCAATATCATCTTTCAAAAGGAACAAACAGAAAAAGAAATCGGCGTTGCGATGGATCAGGTTCCCCGCACTCTGGGCGTGGTACAGGAAAATGAGCGGATCATTGCGCGGCACGAGCGGATCTCGGAGGAGATCAAACGCAAGCTCGACTCGCTCCGGAAAACCCAGGCAGAACGCGGCGCCGATATCAATACCTTGACGACGTTTGTCGGCAAGTTTCTGCACATTATCGCAGTGTTTTCGCTCTTCGGCATTTACCTTTTCCTCTTTCGCAAACGGCTCTTTCACAACAACGCAACCATTCTTCTTATTGCTTTGATAATGCTGCTGGTTGCGGTGATGGCATATCTGACAACCCTTTTCAATATCGATGCTCCGGTCGAGTTTCTGATGCTGGTGCCGGCGGCATCTATGCTGCTCGCGATCATTTTCGATTCGCGCATCGCCTTTTATGGAACCGTTGCTGCGGCATTCATGGTCGCAGGCATTCGAAGCAACGACTATACCGTTGCGTTGCAATCGCTGCTGGCCGGCTCATTGGCAGTCTATACGGTTCGCGACATCAAACATCGGACACAGATTTTCCGGTCGATCGTTTTCGTGTTTCTCGGATATGCAGCAGCAATTCTCGCGCTCTCGCTCGAGCGGTATGAACATCCCGAGGCGATCCTCTACCAAATGCTCTTTGCATCAATCAATGCTGTTTTCTCTCCGGTGCTGACCTACGGTCTGTTGATTTTTTTTTTTCTTTTGTTTCACGTTACGACCGACTTGACGCTCCTGGAGCTTTCTGATTTCAATCGGCCGCTGCTGAACGAATTGTCGCAAAAAGCACCCGGCACATTTCACCACAGCGTCAATCTCGGCAACCTGGCGGAAGCCGGGGCAGAAGCAATCGGTGCAAATGCAATTCTCGCGCGCATCGGCGCCTACTACCACGATGTCGGCAAGATCGTCAAGCCGGCGTTGTTCGTCGAGAATCAGCTGGGCACCACCAACCGCCATGAGCGTCTGAATCCACGGACCAGCGCAAAAATTGTCTCAGATCATGTCAAGGACGGAGAAGCACTTGCCCGATCGCACGGTCTTCCCGAGGCGGTGATCGATTTTATTCCGATGCATCACGGAACAACAATGATCGGCTTTTTCTATGAAGAAGCCCTGCGCAAGAACAGAAGCGGCGAGCCGCTGCTGGAAGATGATTTTCGCTATCCCGGACCACGGCCGCAGACTAAAGAGACCGGCATCGTCATGTTGGCCGACGCGGTGGAAGCATCAACTCGCTCCATCGACCAGCCGACCGTGCAGAAAATCGAAGAGCGGATCGATTCAATTATCAAAGTGCGATTTCTCGAAGGCGAACTGGATGAATGCGAGTTGACAATGCGCGATCTCTCCAAGATCAAGGCGAGTTTTGTCAAGATTCTGACCGGCATTCTTCATGCCCGCTTGAAATATCCCGAGCAGGATCCTGTTGAGGGATTGGTCCATATGGCGGAGATTCCTCCGGAAGCCACTTCCGCGCCGCCGTTGAAGAAAAAAAGAGCTCCGCGAAAAAAACTGCGATGATCGATCAGGACGTCACATCATTTTTCCAATTCCTGATGTTGGAGAAGGGATTGGCGATAAACTCGATCGAAGCATACCGCCGCGATCTTCAACGCTATACCGTGTATCTCTCGCTCCACTCGGTGAATGATATCGCCGCTGTCACCAATCAGCACATCGCCGCCTATGTCCGCCATCTGCACGGCGTGGGACTATCGGCCAAGAGCATCGCGCGTAACTTGTCTGCCATCAAAGGACTTCATAAGTATCTGCTCAATGAAGGACAAGTGACATCTAATCCGACGGAGAACGTCAATCTCCCTGCCATCGGCAAATCTCTGCCGGATGTTTTGACATTCGAGGAAGTCGAACTCATCCTCCGCAGTATCGGCCCCAAATCGAGCACGGACCACTCCAATCTCTTTATCCGCGATCGCGCGATTATCGAGACGCTGTACGCCACCGGCATCCGTGTTTCCGAACTGATTGCGCTGAAACAGCATCAGGTTCTTGCAGAGGAGCAATTGATACGTGTCTTCGGCAAAGGAGCGAAGGAACGGTTGGTGCCAATCGGAGTTCCGGCGCTGAATGCAATTGCGGTCTATGAGGAGCGGCTGCGTCCCCTGCTGGTGAGAGGACACGCTACCAACGGCATTCTGTTTCTCAACCGGCGCGGCAAAGGATTAACGCGGGCAATGATCTGGAATCTAGTGAAGGAATATACACGACGATCCGGCATAGAAAAAGAAGTACATCCTCACACATTCCGGCACACATTCGCCACACATCTTCTCGAGGGAGGTGCGGATTTACGCGCAGTGCAGGAAATGCTTGGTCATTCCGATATTACGACGACACAGCTCTACACGCATATCGATCGCGACTTCATTAGAACAGAACACCAGAAGTATCATCCGCGAGGATGAAGTCATCCCCTCGGTACATACATTTGCAAAATGTTCTCTGTGGCAAATCTTCTTCCTCGACAATAGCAGATCCCTAACATGATATCAGATATTTTTCATACTCCATCATCGCATCGCCGAATTCTTATCCTTGCTGAAGAGAAATTCAGTCCGCTGCGTTCAAAAACGGCGAACGGTGCCATCGCTTATCTTGATGAAGAAGTTGTGGCGATCATCGACAGCACGAAGGCGGGGACCACTTCGCAACAGGTTCTTGGTTACGGCGGCAATATTCCGGTCGTCGCATCGTTGGAGGAAGGTCTTCACTTCTCCCCCACACATCTCCTGATCGGTATTGCGCCTCCCGGCGGACGGTTGCCGGAGTCCTGGCGAAACATGATCGCATCGGCGCTTCAAAGCGGGCTTCATATTCTCAACGGGCTCCATACGATACTCTCTGACGATGCTTCTTTTGCCGAACTCGCCCGCGCACATGGCGCGGCGATCACCGACTGGCGAAAGATCGATCCGAATCATGAAGTTGTGTCAAAAGGAAACTGGAAGAACCGCAGGGCAAAAACTATCCTCGCCGTCGGCAGCGACTGTAACATCGGCAAGATGACGACAATGCTTGGCATTCACCGCGAATTTCTTGCACGGAAGCTAAGAAGCGATTTCATCGGCACGGGACAGACCGGCATCATGATTTCGGGCAAGGGCGTGTGCGTCGATTCGGTCATTGGCGACTATATTGCCGGCAGCATTGAAAAGGAAATCGACCGATCCGACGCAGCCGGATATGATTATATTTTTGTCGAGGGACAGGGCGCACTAACGCATCAAGGATATTCCAGCGTCACTCTCGGTTTGATGCATGGAACAATGCCGGATGCCATGATTCTCTGTCATCAACCAACACGCGTTAGGGATGACTACGGAATTCCGCTGCGGGAATTGCGCCGCCTGATTCGCTTTCATGAAGAGGCCATCGATCTCTTTCGTCCGACCAAAGTCGTCGGCATCGGCATCAATTCCATCGGATTGACGGATGAAGAGAGTATGGCTGCCGCGAAGAAAATTGAAAATGAAACCGGCCTTCCGACGATCGATACGTTTCGTTTTGGGGGTGCGGTGCTTGCGGATGCGTTGTTGCGGTATTTTGGCATTGTCGGTGCCAGAAAAGCCTTGTAGGTGTCAGGCATGCCCTGTAGGCGTCAGGCATGCCTGACACCTACAAGGCCCGACAAACACCGTTATCCGATTTGTTCTTTCAACTTCGCCAGCATCTTCAATGCCTCCAGCGGCGTCATTGCATTGATATCCATATTCCGGATTGCTCCCCTTACCTCATCATCCTTCATTTCAAACAGAGTAATCTGCGGCGTGGGCTGAAACGCGCCGATTTTTCGCTTCACGCGGCGGACTTCCTGTCCGTCGGCAGGAATCTCGTTGTGCGGAGTTAGTTGTGATGCTTCCAAATTTGTGAGGATTTTTTTCGCACGATCCGTGAGTTCATCGGGCAAGCCGGCCATTTGGGCAACTTGAATACCGTACGAATGATCCGCTGTTCCGGGTGTAACGGTATGCAGAAACACCACCTTGTCGCCGTATTCTCTCACATCCACCTTATAGTTCTTGATGCGCGGGAAGAGTTCCGCCAGTTCATTCAATTCATGATAGTGCGTGGCAAAGAGCGTACGCGCACCGATGCGGTCGTGCAAGTACTCTGTCAGCGACCATGCAATGCTGATGCCGTCGAAAGTGCTTGTGCCGCGCCCTACTTCATCCAGTAGAATAAGACTCCTCAATGTTGCCGTGTTGACGATCTTTGCAGCTTCGTGCATCTCGACAAGAAAGGTGCTTTCACCCGAAGTGATGTTGTCGCTGGCTCCGACACGCGTGAAAATATTGTCAACAAGTCCCACGACCGCATTCTCTGCCGGGACAAAACTGCCGATTTGTGCGAGTAGCACAATCAATCCGACCTGTCGGAGGAAGGAGGATTTGCCGCTCATATTCGGGCCCGTGATGATCAGGATCTGATTATCCTTTGTATCCAGCGACACGGAATTCGGAATATAGTGTTCCCCGGCCGGCAGCAGATCTTCGATCACCGGATGTCGTCCATTCACAATGGAAAGCAGCGTCGATTCGTTGACTTCCGGGCGCACATAGTCGTGAGCGTGTGCAACGATGGCAAGTGAAAGAAGACAGTCGAGTATGGCAATTTGCCGCGCATTTTCCTGAATCTCTGCGGCATGGGCAGCAACCGCCAGACGCAAATCGTTGAACAAACGAGTTTCGATGGCGAGAATCTTTTCTTCGGCATGCAGAACTTTGTCTTCGTATTCCTTCAGCTCCGGCGTGATGAACCGTTCCGCATTGGTCATCGTCTGTTTGCGGATATAATCGGTCGGAACTTTTTCCTTGTGTGTGTGCGTAATCTCGATATAATATCCAAAGACGTTGTTGAAGCCGATTTTCAACGACGAGATTCCGGTGCGCGCGCGTTCTTTCAGCTGCAATTGCGCGATCCAGTCTTTGGCCGAGTGTGCCAGTGCGGAAATCTCATCCAACTCTGCATCATATCCTTTGCGGATCACGCCGCCATCCGACAGCGCGAGCGGTGGATCGTCCGCAATCGCCTGCTCAATACGAAGCGCCACATCCTCCAATTCCACCAAGGCATCCCCGAGGGTCTTCAGTGTTTCAACCGGCGCTCCTACAAGACTCTTTGCAAGTTGAGACTTGAGTGATGGGATCTGTCGCAGAATCGATTTGAGTGCAAGCATGTCGCGCGGGGTTGCGCGGCCCGTCGCGATTTTGGCAATCAGCCGTTCCACATCACCGATTTGTCCGAGAATTTCCACCAGACGCTCACGAAGTCCGGTTTGCGCCACCAAGGCCGCCACGCCGTCAGAACGCCAGGTGATCTGACCCACATCGCGCAGCGGATTCGATACCCATCTTTTGAGCAGCCGTCCCCCCATCGGCGTTTCTGTTCGATCGAGAACGGAGAAGAGCGTTCCGTCGGATGATCCACCGAGCGAGGAAGTAATTTCGAGATTTCTCTTTGTTGCCGGATCGAGAACTATCGTTTCCGATGTGGAGTATGGTGTTATTTTTTTGATGTGGGCAAGATTTGCTTTCTGTGTCTCGTTCAGATAGTGCATTATCGCACCGGCAGCGACGACGCCGATGGACATTTCATCTATACCAAAACCTTTCAATGTCTGCGTTTTGAAATGGCGAATCAGGGTATCCGAGCCGTAGTCGTACGAGAAGACCCAATCGTCGGCGGGTGTATAGAGGCCATTGTATTGATGCGTCAAGAGAGCCTGGAGAGCATCGCGGTCTCTTTTTTGCACAACAATTTCCGCCGGATTGATGCCGGACAATTGCTCCGCGAGATGGCAGAAGGAAAATTCCCCGGTGGAAAATTCCCCGGTGGAGATGTCGACAAAGGAAAAACCGATCAGGTCGTCGGCAGCAGCAATTGCGGATGGAAGCGCAATCGCAGCAAGGTAATTGTTTTGTTTCTGCTCCAACACCTTATCGGAAAATGCGATCCCCGGCGTGACAACCTCAATCACATCGCGTTTGACAATTCCTTTTGCGAATTTTGGATCTTCCAACTGCTCGCACACCGCAACACGCAATCCCGCTTTCAGCAATTTCGGCAGATAGGTGTCCAACGCGTGATGGGGAAATCCAGCAAGCGGTGTTTCACCCGAAGCACCGTTACCGCGGCGCGTGAGCGTAATGCCGAGGACACGGGCAGTTACCTTTGCATCTTCATCAAAAGTCTCAAAGAAATCACCCATGCGAAACAGAAGTATCGTATCCGGATACCTCGCTTTGACCTGGGAATATTGTTTCATCAGCGGTGTTGACATCGGCATAGAATTCCAGCAATGGGAAAATATCTACCTGCCTCCTTAAGAACAACAGCATTCCATCGGATTCAATTCCTAAAGAATGCAGCCTGCATAAAGTATGAAAAAATGAGCGATGTTTCAAATGGATGCAGAGCGATATGTTTAAGGCCGCAGTGTCATGCTGATCCCGATGAAGTCGGGAGAAGCATCCAGTCGACGCAGCCCGAATACTCAGCGGTGGATCCTTCGCCTCGGCTACGCCGAGACTCAGGATGACAGGGCTTACACTAGTCGATCGAAAAGTTCTTCCGCCCCGCCCTCTTTTACATCGTATACCGGTACAGAGACTGCCTGGCGCATCGCGGAAAGTAATTCAATCTTATCCACAAAAGCCGATGTGTATGTGAACAATTCGAGTTTTGGATAAAAGGGATTGACGGTTATGGCGCCGAGTGCCGGTGAGCGTCGATATCGTATTTGACAACCGCGTGCTGCGAGCCGACCCAGCATTTTCGTGGTCTGCACAGGATCGCCGGCCAGAAGCAGAACCATCGGGTCGGGCAGTATCAGCATGGCTGGAAGCACCGTCGATGTATGTGCCGCAAGAGCCGACAGCGCCGCCAAAGAAATCATTTGTGTCATCTCAAGGAAACGGTTTGAGGACGAAAGCAATTTCACGGTATCGGCAACATCTTCCGCATCAAACAGTGAGGGACGAATAACCTGCGCATGCATGCCTTCGGCAAGAGGAATAGACAAGATATGTTCGATGGCTCGCATTTCTTCAGCAAGGACGCTGGGGTCAGTGTTGCGCGCAGCGCCCGTCGTAAAGATAATTTTCTCTGCGGCAGACATCGGCGCTATGCGATTCAACGCTCCGTCGATGAAGATGAGAGATGCTCCGTGGCGGCCCAGCAATTCACACATCGGTTCGATCAACGATCGTTTGTGCGGGCCGGCTGTTACAACGAGTCCTTCACGGATAACGCGCAAGAGAAGAATTTCACCCAGCGCTGTCTGAACACCGGTGCGGGAAAGTATTTCATACCCTGCTGTCGCGAGCGGCAGACAGCGTTCCGCCGTAGTGACAAGCACCCCTGGTTCCAATGACATACGCGGCTTGGGCAGTGACGTGACGGTGTCGATGTCTTCACCGTCATACCCTATACTGGTGACGCCGACCGCAATATTTCTGCGGGTTGCCTGCACCAGAAGGAAAGAAAGCGTTGTGGTTTTGCCGGTATTCTTCGCCGTGCCGACAACGCCGATACACGTGCAGCCGGATCTATCCAAGGCCGGACCCGGTGATAAGGAGGAATGAACTCAGCAGAATGAGGACGATGGATGTGACCCACCCAACAGCATTCTGCAAGCTGTTGTTGGTGTATTCTTCCATGATTTCTTTTTTATTGATGATGATCATCATGCAGATCAATACCACGGGGAGCAGAATTGCATTCAGCACCTGGGTCCAGATCGTGATTTCGATCAACGGGGCCCCGGGCAGAAGAATAATCACGACGCCGGCAAGAATGATCGCTGTGAAAAGCGAATAGAATTGCGGTGCATCAGAAAATTTCTTATCAATCCCTGCTTCAAAGCCGAATGCCTCACAGACATAGAATGCAGTTGCCAGCGGCAGAATTGTCGCCGAAAAGATGGATGCAACAAAAAGTCCGAAGGCAAACAACTGCGATGCAAGGGCGCCTGCAAGAGGCCGTAATGCCGATGCCGCATCTTTTGCTTCTTCAATCTGAATGCCATTCGCGTGCAGCGTCGCCGCACAGGAGACAATAATAAAGAACGCGACCACCACCGTCGCAATACATCCGAGCACGACATCCCAGATCGTGAATTTGTAATCACCGATCTTGATCCCTTTCTCGATCACCGACGATTGCATATAGAACTGCATCCACGGCGCCACGGTGGTACCCACCAGGCCAAGCACCATGCTGATGTAGTCGCGATTCCATTGAACCCTCGGCGCGATAATTGCGGCACCTATTGCGCTCCAATCGGGCTTTGCCAGCAATGCCGAAACAACATAGGACAGAAGAAAAACGCTGAAGATTAGAAATATTTTTTCCGACAATCGGTAATTCCCCTTCACCACAAGAATCCACACTGCCACCGCCGCGAGCGGCACCGAAAGATATTTGCTGATCCCGAGGACGTTCATGCTTCCTGCGACACCGGCAAATTCCGTCGCGGTGTTACCGACGTCCGCCACCAGAAGGAAAATAAAAATATAGAATGTGATCTTGACGCCGAAATTTTCCCGGATGAGATCGGCAAGACCTTTTCCGGTCACAATCCCCATCCTCGCATTCATCTCCTGCACCGCCAGCAGTGCGATGAAAGAAGGAATCAGCGTCCATAGCAAGGTATAGCCGTATTTCGCCCCCGCTACCGAGTACGTCGTAATACCGCCTGCATCGTTGTCGACGCTGCCGGTGATGATGCCGGGACCGACAATACTCAGAAAGATGAAAAGATTGCGGAGAGCCGGATGCGATTTCAGATTCTCGATGAGCTTCATACTCAGGCGTGCGCCTCTTCTTTCATTTCCGGATAGACAGACTCCAGTGCGTCGCGCATGGTGATGATTCCCTGCATCGCTCCATCATCATCCACTACCGGTAATGCGACAAAATTATATTTGAAAAATATTTTCGCGACGCGCTTGATGCTTGTCTCTATCGTTGCCGTCACAAGATTCTCCCACATGATATCCGCCATAATCACGTCTGGATCCAGGGACAGAAGCTGGCGCAGCGTGACAACACCTTTGAGTTTTCCTTCGTTGTCGAACTTCCCTAACGCTCTGGGTTGCTTTTGCCGTGATGAAGTCTGAGTTCATAATACTGCCCACGCCGTAGACGGAGAGCTTCGAGAGCTCTTTCAACTCCGCTGTTTTCTCAAGGGGCAGCAAGTGCAGCACGGCATTTCTGATTTCCGGAGAAAGTTCGTCGAGTAAGTCAACGGCTTCGTCAAGCTGCGTTTCATTGATGAGCGCAGCCAGTTTCGTTATTTCCAGCGTTTCAGCAATCTGCACCCGGATGCGGAGCGGGATTTCCTGCAATGCGCTTGCCGCCGTTTCGGCATCCAGAGATTCGAGCAATGCCGCACGCTCTTCGAGTCCAAGGTCCTCCACAATATCTGCCAGATCCGCCGGATGGATTTCCGACAGCTTCGACGGATCCAGTTTCAACTGCAGTGAACCGGTGATGCTTGTGGTGCTGGTTGGCTGGACGTTTTTCCAGGAAATGAATTTTTCGCGCAGATCACGATCCAATAGAAACCGGCACAACATATTGAAAAATCCGACAAATCCGAGGCGCCGGAGGAGGCCTTTGATCCCGATATCGACGTGTACCAACCATAGATATGGATTTCCCTTTGTCGAGCTCTCCAGCAGAAGCTGAAGGTCATTCACACGGACGACCTTATATCCGGCGGTGGAAATCAGCTGCCTGTCCAGAAAGCTCTTACGCAACAGGATTTCTGCATCACCGGCGCTGGCATGCGCCTGAATGGTTTCAGGTGTGTAGTCGATAAGGACATTGTCGTGCAGCGAGGTACGACGTACATTATTCCAGGGAATGTACACCGGTTCTTTCTTACGCCGGATCTTCACAATGAGACCCAGCACTTTCGGATACACCTGGCCTGTCGTCGCCGCCAGATCGACGATGGTCCCCACTTTCTGCAGCGTGGCGGCATCGATCACCGGAAGGTCGAGCAGTTCAGAGAGGAAAATGAAATTAATGCTTTCCGAACCCATGGCGTGACGGCGGCTGAGTGAGGAAGAAGATGGACTGGAAGAATATACACACTCGAGAAAATAGTTGCACGGGAAATCTTGTCCGTGCTGCTTTTTTCTTTCGGCAACAACTAGAAACTTGGTCGAAAACTATCTTCTAGCCACGAAGACGCAAAGGCACGAAGAAAAACATGTTGAACATGTGTGTGATTCCCGATCTTTGTGCCTTGGTGTCTTGGTGGCAGCACTTTTCGTCCGGGTTTCTAACGGATGCCGACCGTCCCGCGACCGAATGATCCGGGATAAGCACCGTCACGTTCGTCACCGAGCACACCGTCATAGATCGCACGCACAAGTGTCTCGGCAGCATCCACGTCCCGAAGCACCCGGACGATTCCATCGACAAGTTCGTCGGCATAGCGGCCCGCCGCTTCCGTCGGCCTGATCGAGGCATCGCCCATGAAGCGGAATGCATCCGTCACCGCACGAATCGTGTCAATGCGCGATGCGACTGCGATCGGGCCACGAGAATACGCCTCATCAGTCGATGCAACCGTGATGGCATCGACGCCCAGCGAAGCCGCCAGCGCCGCATGGTACGACGATGCATTGGCGGACTGCACGCGTTCCTCCGACTGTGTCATGAAAGCGATCGGTTCTCCCGGCCAGATCGGACAATCCACAATGCGCCGGAGTGCCATAATTTTCGCCGCATTGTAGTCCACGTAGTTCAGTTTCATCTGGCCGTTGATCATCATATGAGGCCCATAGCAGAACAACGGCTTCAGAATCGCCTTTGCGCCGACTTTCGCGCCGAGCATCACGTTGATGAGCAATCCGGCAAGTGTTTTCCATGCAGGGACGCCGCTCAATTCATCGTTTCCGGGTATATCGAACGCCATGTTGTAGCGGGCGGCAATTTTCATGGATTCAATACCATCAACAGCCAAACGCTCGGGATCGGTTCCCGCTCCCAGCGATCCGTACACCAAATCGATCTTTGTAAGATCGGCACCCGCTTCCCCGGCAAGCAAAACGGTTTCCGGAGTGTTCAAACCTCGATGCGCACGCACAGTCAACAGTGTCGTAGGATCGAGCAGGCGCCGTACGAGCCGGACATTTTCGAACGATGTAATCGTTCCATCATTTTCATGCGTCAACGTTCCTTCCAGCAGGCCTTCGTAGCGAGCCTCCCAGGACGGATTGATAATGAGAAATCCGTTGATTCCCCACTGCTCACAAATCTTTCCATGTACAATATCCATCACCGGACAGCCGCTGCCGAGAAATTTGAACACCAACGGCTGAGCGTCATTATGCTGGATGCGCGTCGTTCTCAGCGTTCCCTCCCGGTGAACAAACTGTTCCAGATCCCCGAGCTCTTTCGCACTGACAGCGCGCACGCCTTTCGGCAGGATGCCTTTGCTCAGGGCATCCACAATAATTGGATCGGAAAGAGTCGCATCGTCACGCATGCCGTCGTTTTTTTCGGCAGGCGAAGACGCGTGGAGTATTCTGTCGCGGATTTCAGCCCGCCGGACTCCCGGGGAGGTTCTTACTGCCGCCCAGGCGAGCAGTTTGTCGCAAATGCTATTCAGCAGCAAACCGATTTCTTTATGATGAAACGTGTACGAATACGGAGCCGCAATGTTCTTCTTCGTCCGTACTACCTGCTCTGCGATGTTGCTGTATTCACGTCCTTCGATGTATGCCGCGATTTCTTCAATGCCGGACTGCGATCCGAATCCTCTGTCAAATGCGAGTTCGGCGGCGGGCTCCGGCGTCACAGGCTTTCCACCGATCACAATGGCCGATCGTTCACGCACCCCTGCCGCATCCAGCAG
>JAPLFO010000025.1 GCA_026390635.1 Ignavibacteriales bacterium | reverse complement strand
TGGGGCTGTAGCTCAGTTGGGAGAGCGATTCGTTCGCAACGAATAGGTCGTCGGTTCGATCCCGATCAGCTCCACTTAGAAAGTTAAAAGTGGAAAGTAAAAAGGCAAAAGTAGAAAACAAAATGGGTTGAGAGAGGTTTTAGGGATACCGCAGCGCTGTGAGAAGATTTACGGCAAACCGATTGCCGGTTCGATCCCGATCAGATCCACATCAGTCCCGCACAGCAAGACCCGGGGGCAAGAGCCGTGCGGGTCTTTTATTGTACCATCAGAGACAAAAAACGCAATCAAATAACCAGAAGGAGTATTCCATGAAATATTTTGCTGCATTGCTTCTCGGCTGCACATTGCTGGTCACCGGAATGCAGGCTCAAAAGAGCAAGACACCCAAAACGGCGTCCGCCGGAAAAAGCACCTCCGCTTTGACAACCCAGAAAGAACAGATCAGTTACATTCTCGGATTTCAGATCGGCAGCAACTTCAAACAGCAGAACATTGATATCTCCCCCGAGATCATTCTCCGCGGCCTTGCCGATGCAGTTGGCGGAAAACAAATGGCGCTTCCCGATTCCGTCGCCCGCATTGCATATGCATCCTTCCAGCAGGAAATGATGAAGAAGCAGCAGGAAACATTGGGCAAAGTCGCAATCAAGAACAAGGCCGAGGGCGATGCGTTCCTCGCGGCCAATAAGACGAAGGATAGCGTCGTCACGCTGCCCAGCGGTCTCCAGTACAAGGTCATCACTCCGGGCACAGGAAAATCTCCGGCCGCCACCGACACAGTCGTCACGCATTATCGCGGCACGCTGATCGACGGGACGGAATTTGACAATTCCTACAGCCGCAACGAACCTGCCACTTTCCCGGTGAACGGCGTCATCAAAGGCTGGATCGAGGCGCTGCAACTAATGAAGGAAGGTGCCAAGTGGCAGCTCTTCATTCCGGCAGAACTTGCGTACGGCGAACGTCCGCGCGGACAGGTGATCGGACCCAACTCGACGCTAATTTTTGATATCGAGCTGATCAAGGTGAAGTAGGAAAGTAAAAAGTCAAAAGGCAAAAGTAAAAAGGCTATTCTCCAGGCTTCGTTTTCCCTTTTTACTTTTGTCTTGTAAGGGAGACACCACCACCTTTGACAAGGATGTTCTGGTGTCTTTGAATTTCGCAGAAGACCGGACATGCTCACTTCGCCCTGGTTTCTTCCTTTGATGTTTGTGACCGGTACGGCCGCAGGTATTGTGAATGCGTTTGCCGCCGGCGGAGGACTTGTCACCCTTCCAGCTCTTCTGCTGAGCGGATTGCCGGCACAGAATGCACTCGGCACCAACAAGTTTCAATCGCTGTTCGGCAATTTCACGTCGGCGCTGTACTACATACGGAGCGGAGCCGTTTCACTTCGCTCGGCGCTTAGCGGCATCATCTACACCGCCATCGGCGCGGTCGCCGGAGCCGTGACCGTACAGCACACCGGCAATCAGCTCCTCCAGACGCTGCTGCCCTTCTTACTCGCGGCGATGATACCCCTCACAGTGCTGACACCAGACGTCGGAACAGTAGAATCGAAGCCGCGTATTCCGCGACGGATCTTCTTTCCCGTAGCTGGACTTGCCTTCGGCTTTTTCGACGGTTTCTTCGGACCCGGTGTCGGATCGTTCTGGACAATCGCCCTTATGTTCGGCGTGGGGCTCACAGTCTCCAAGGCAATTGCGTATTCCAAGGTGCTGAACTGTACGAGCAACATTGTGGCGGTGCTGCTTTTTACCTCTTACAATTTTATTTGGTTCGGCGCCGGATTGGTCATGGCCTCCGGACAGATCCTCGGCGCCTGGATCGGCTCCCGCTTCGTTACGCAGCACGGTCCCGGGAAAATCCGGCCGATATTTGTGGGGTTTCTGGTGATTGCGACGATGAAGCTTTTTTATAATATGCTGTTTTAGCGTCGTTGTTCGACTTTGGAGGAAAAAGAATGCCACAGAGAACACAGAGTTATGTGATAATGCGATTTTCGCGGATGCAAATGCTTGAACTGAAGGACTTTTGAAATAATGTTGTCTCTTGATCATATCACCATGCAGTTCGGCGGCCGCTATCTTTTCAGCGATGCTTCTTTCATGATCGGCCCCCATGACCGCACAGGACTGGTGGGCTCAAACGGCGCGGGAAAATCCACGCTGCTCCGCATCATTGCCGGTCAACAAACGGCTGAAGAAGGAACAATCAGCAAGGCGAAGTACGTCACCGTCGGTTACCTTCCCCAAGACGGCATCACGGCCGCCGGCAATACATTGTACAAAGAAGTAGAGACTGCGTTTGAAGATGTACTGCTGGTCCAGGAGGAATTGGAAGAATCTCATGCCCAGCTCGCGACATTGGATCCCGAGAGCCCGGAGTATATGGACACGCTGGAAGTGTACGGAGAACTCCAGCACAAGCTCGAAGGTCTCGACGCCTTCAGAATGAAGTCGAAAATTGAACAAGTGCTGCTTGGCCTTGGTTTCGCAATGAGCGACATGGGGCGGCTGACGCAGGAATTCAGCGGCGGCTGGCAGATGCGGATCGAGCTTGCCAAGCTGCTGCTTCGCGAGCCGTCTGTCCTTCTGCTGGACGAACCGACGAATCACCTGGATATCGAATCGCTGCAGTGGCTGGAGGAGTATCTGCATCAGTATAACGGCGCCATCATGCTGGTCTCCCACGATCGCGCATTTCTGGACAGTCTGTGCACAAAGACCTTCGCTGTTACCAACGGCGCCATCGAAGAATACAGCGGTAATTATTCCTTCTATGAACGTGAACGGCTTGTGCGCAAAGAGCTGCTTCTGAATGCATATAGAAATCAGCAGCAGCAGTTGAAACAGACGGAAGAGTTCATCGAGCGTTTCCGGTACAAGGCAACCAAGGCCCGCCAGGTGCAGAGCCGCATCAAGCAAATGGAAAAAATCGATCTCATCGAAATTGAAGATGAAGAAGAGGAAATCAGTTTTTCCTTTCCGCCGCCGATTTCCAGCGGCCGGGTGGTTCTCCAGTTCAAAGGTATGAGCAAACGGTACGGCGCGCTGAGTGTGTTCGACACTGTGGACTATACCATCGAGCGCGGAGACAAAATTGCGATCGTCGGGGTCAACGGCGCCGGCAAATCGACGTTCGCGCGGATGCTTGCGGGCGTCGAACCGCTGAGCGGCGGCGAACGCATCGTCGGGCACAACGTCATCCTTTCGTACTTTGCCCAGCACCAGGCCGAAGAGCTGGACATGTCGAAAGAAGTGCTGGACATCGTGGACGAAGTAGCGACCGGAGATATCCGGACAAGACTGCGAACGCTCCTCGGATGTTTTCTGTTCAAAGGAGACGACGTATTCAAGAAAGTGCGCGTCCTTTCCGGCGGAGAAAAGAGCCGCCTTGCCCTGGCCAAAATGCTCCTCCAGCCGTCCAATGTTCTCATCATGGACGAGCCGACGAATCACCTGGACATGCGCTCGAAGCAGGTTCTGCAAAAAGCTCTCGCCAAATTCGAAGGGACTTTTCTCATTGTCTCTCATGACAGGGCATTTCTAGATCCCCTTGTTACAAAAGTGATTGATGTCGCCCACGGCACGATCACCACCACACTCGGCAACGTGACGGACTATCTTAAGAGAAAAAAGAATCCCATTCCCGTTGCAGCAGACAATCACACCGCACAGGGCGCAACGGCACCCATTGTGGTCATGAGCGACAAAGAACGACGCCGCGCAGAAGCAGAACGGCGTCAGCAATTGTCGAAGGTCGTTCAACCTCTCAGAAAAAAGCTGCATACACTGGAGAAAGAAATCGAGCGGTTCGAAATCAGAAAGAAAGAAATTGAGACGCAGATGGGACATGCCGATTTCTACAAGAACGGTGTCATCGTGAAACAGATCTCCGATGAATACAAAGAACTGCAAACCCGAATGGACACACTGGCGGCCGAATGGACGGAGACGTCCGATCGCCTCGCATCGGCATCACGGTAAAGTCAAACAGCAACAGCTATATGTCGTTGCTTTATAATGTGTTACGAGCATCACGCCGCAGGTCCCTGCGGGCAATCACTCTTCTTGCCGCAGAAAAGATTATTCACTATGTTTGAATGGTCGTCCACTGTCCGAAGAGTTCAAAGAATAATCGGTGCTCACTGAGATTCATCATCCTCTCAAAGAAAGGATCCCTTATGGAAGAACAACTGAACATCACGCCTGCAGAAGTGCCAACGATGTCTCTTTCCGACAAGATCATGAATGTGATGACTGCGCCCGGTGCGCTCTTTGAATATGTCGGTCGCAAGGAACCGGAGAAATCCAATTGGAGTATTCCCCTTACCCTCTCCATCATCTTCGGAGTTCTTTTCATCTTTGTTGTGTTTTCTCAGACACCGATTCAGGATCAGTTGGCGCAGAAACAGCAGCAAGCAATCGAAAAACGGGTCGCTGAAGGAAAGATGACGCAGCAACAGGCCGACCAGGCCGCTCAATTTAATTTCGCAAAACCCGGAAGCATGATGTTCTCCATCTTCGGGTCCATCGGCGTTGTCCTCGCCACCGTCGCGGCACTTTTTATCAGTGCCCTTTTCTATTGGCTCATTCTGAAGGTTGGATTCAAATCTATCGTTCCATACAATAAGGTGACTGAAGTGGTGGGTCTTTCCATGTACATCGGCATCCTCGGCTCCGTTCTCACCATGATCTTGATTGTAGCGATGGGATCAATGCACGCCACACCGAGCCTTGGCTTGCTTGTTTCACAATTTGATGATCAGAACAAAGTCCATAAGATTCTGGAGGCATGCAACTTCATCACGATCTGGGGGACGGCCGTTACAGGTATCGGTCTGTCCAAAGTCGGCCGGGTATCGCTCGCCAAGGGACTCTCGGCGGCCTTCGGCATCTGGATCCTCTGGACCATAGGATCGATAGCACTCGGCTCTTTGTTTGGCGGATAGTGCCACTTGTATTTTTTTGAGGAGGACAGAACAGGAAATTTGTTCTGTCCTTTTTTTGTTTTGCAATTCAATGGATGGTGCCCTGACGTGGAGGAAGAGAGTTGCCACTGAGTCCCTCGACTCGCTACGATCGCTCGGGATGACGCACGGTGATAAAAGGCTACAGAATTCCCTGCGGATCGACGTCAACGATCAATCTCACTGATTTCTGCTGGGCAAGGCGGGAGACTTTCTGCACGGCATCTGCAATAGCCGCGCGCGCGGCAGCGCTACCGGAGTCATTCGTGCGCAGCGCCTTCACAATGATATGCCATCGGAATTGATTCTGGATCTTTGCAATCGCCGCAGCAGCCGGACCGAGCAATGTCAGCGGACGGCCATTCTTGCGTAGGAGCGAGACAATCTGCTGCGCCACACTCTGGACATCCGCATCCCGTGTGCCGCGGCACTCGATGAGAACGATCCGCGAGAACGGCGGATAGAGTGTTTCTTCCCGATAGCGCAATTCTTCCCGATAGAAACCCTCATAGTCATGCCGGAGGACGTGTTTGAGGGCGTAGTGATCCGTTTGCCGGCTTTGGATGATTACTTCGCCGCGCAATGCGCTCCGGCCCGCCCGCCCGGCCACCTGCGTCAGGAGCTGGAACGTCCGTTCCGCCGAACGAAAGTCCGGCAGCAGCATCTGTGTATCCGCAGAGACTACACCGACGAGCGTGACACGCGGAAAGTCCAATCCCTTCGCCACCATTTGCGTTCCGAGAAGAATGTCGGCTTCACTATGGGCAAATTGCTGGAGCAGCGACTGGTGAGAGCCCCGCTCCGCCGTCGTGTCCAGATCCATGCGGATGATACGAGCGTCAGGAAAGAGCGCCGTAATGTCCTGCTCCACACGCTGCGTACCGAATCCCAGCATTTTCAGCTCCCCGCCTTTGCACGCCGGGCACGTCTCCGGAAGCGGCTTCACCGCGCCGCAATAGTGGCAGCGAAGCAGAGCGGGCATTCCATGACAGGAGCGAAACCGCGCCTGTTCTGCAGAAGAATGATTCCCTCCTTCTTCTGCAGGCGGTCCCGGATTTTGTCCTCCAATAGTTTTGAGATAGAATGGAATCCTCCCTCAAACGCCTGCCGGCCGATCTCTTTTGCGCGCACTTTCATTTCGGCAAAGCGGCGCTTCTGCTCCTCTCCCATATTCACGATGGTGATTTCCGGCATCACCGCCTGGTCGATGCGATCGGGCAAACGGAGCAAGTGATACTTTCCTGATTGCGCGTTATAGTACGATTCGATCGACGGCGTCGCGGATCCAAGCAGCACCGATGCACCGGCGAGACTTCCGCGTACAATGGCAAGATCGCGTGCGTTATAACGCGGCGAAGAATCGAATTGCTTATAGGTCGATTCATGTTCTTCATCGACAACTATCAATCCGAGATTCTTCAGGGGAGCAAAGAGCGCCGAACGCGGACCGATAGCAATTCTGTATTTTCCCTCCAGCGTGTAGCGCCAGGCATCGTACCGCTCCCCGGCAGACATGCGGCTATGCATCACAATCACTTCATCGCCGAAGTGCATACGGAAACGACGGACAATCTGGGGCGTCAATGAGATTTCAGGAACAAGCACAATCGCCGTGCGGCCAATTTCCAGCGCAGCGCGGATTGCCTCGATGTACACCTGAGTCTTGCCGCTGCCGGTGACGCCGTGGAGCAGAAATGCTTCATGCTTCTTCGCCGCAATTGCCGCAGTAATCTCTGCCAGAGACTTCGCCTGATGTTCCGTCAGCGCAACGATCGGGGCACTCGGCGGCTCGTCATACGTCTGTTCTTCCCGGCGCTCCACTTCCTTCTCAACGATCGACACAAAACCCTTTTCGACCAGTGTGTGCAATGTCGCTGTCGATGAAAGGGATTCTTTCAACAATGCGAGCAGCGGATAAGGCTCATCCGGCAGGGTTCTAATCCTGTCATAGAGCGCCTGCTGTTTCGCCCCCTTCAATTCCACCGACGCCGGAAATTCTTTTCGTATAACAAACCGCTCCAGCTTGGGTCCCGCCGATGGAGATCCCATTTCTTCCGTCACCCGGATCAATCCACGCCGCTCCAAACCGGCAAGCATGCCCCCGATACTCTTCACTCCGCTTTTTTTCTGCAGCGCCGCAGCGGAAATTTTCGCGGCTGAAAGGATAACAGACAGGACGCGCATTGTCTGCGGGGCGGCTGCGAGCAGTTCATTGAGCTCCGGCTGCAGCGGCGTTCGTACGAGTCTTACTTCGCGCTTGCTTCCCGCCGAAAGACCTTGCGGCAGAAAACTTTTATACACTTCACCGGGAGGCGCTCCATAGTACTTGATCATCCATTCCCCCAGAGCAAGCATTTCCTCTGACAATACCGGCATTGCCGAGAGCACGTCGCGCACAGGTTTGATACCGGCGACGGTGGAGGAGGATGAAAAACCGACAGCAATTCCGGAGAGAGTTTTCCGGCCAAAGGGAACGAGCAGCCGGCTGCCCCGTTCAACAACGTGAACGAGTTCCGGAGGAATCAGATACGTAAAAGTGTGATGAATCGGAACAGGAAGAGCAATCTCGACAAATTTTCTACCCTCGGAGGTCATGCAGAGTGAAGTTCCGCTTCGACGATGCGATAGACTTCAATCAACGGCAGCTTATTTTCGAGAGCGACACGTTTGCATTCTTCAAATTCCGGCGCCATCCGTTCTTTTCCGTCTGCGATGATGACTTTTACCTTCATCGCGCCGAATTTCGACATGATGGTTTTTGACGAGCGGTCCAGTTTCTTTCGCTCCACCGGCTGAATACGAACACCGAGTGTGGTCGTTTCACTGAAGATCACCTGCAGTACCGGCTCCAACCCGCCGCGATTGACAAGAACAGAAAGCAGATGTCCGGGTCGTCCTTTCTTCATCACCACGGGAACGAGATAGGCGTCGTGGGCGGCGGCGGCAAGCAGGCGTTCGATCACAAACGGCAGGATTTCGGGATTCATGTTGTCGAGGTTGCATTCAACGGTTACCAGTTCATCGTGGTGGTGAAATGGCTGCAGTTGACCGACGAAGATGCGCAGCAGGTTCGGGATTTCCGGAATTTCTCTCGCACCGTAGCCATAGCCGATAGACTTCACGACGAGGCGCTCCATATCCAACGGCCCGGAAGAAAGGGACTTGATGATGCCCGCTCCCGTCGGCGTTGTCAATTCAAATGGAATAGTCGTCAGCGCCGTGGGATATCCTCGCAAGATCTCGATCGTCGCGGGTGTCGGAATCGGCATCATACCGTGCTGAGTTTTGATCGTTCCGCCACTGCCGAGCTTAACCGGAGACGAATAGAAAGAGTCAATTCCAAGATACTCGAAGCAGATGCATGCGCCGACGATATCGACAATCGAATCCACCGCGCCGACTTCATGGAAGTGAATCTGCTCCAGTGTTGTATCGTGAACTTTTGCCTCTGCCTCGCCGATCGTGGTGAAGATTGTGCCTGCACGTTCTTTCACGCGCGCGGCCAGAGTAGAGGTACCAATCAAATCAAGGATGTCACGCAGCCCGCGATGATCGTGATGGTGATGGCCGGGCTCATGTTTATGCTCATCTAATACCACATCGACCTTCATGCCGGACATGGCATTGCGCATTTCTTTTCTGCATTCCAGACGATACCCGTGCAGATGGATTTTGGAGAGCTCATCGCGCAGATATTCGAAGGGAACGCCTGCATGAATACATGCTCCGAGCGTCATGTCGCCGCTGATGCCGCCGACGATGTCAAAATATGCCATCATAAGGTTTCATTTCCCGTGATTACTAGAGCAAAAAGATTGCCACAGAGCCCCTCGACTTCGCGTTTCACGCATGCGTGAAACGCTACGCTCGGGGTGACGCGGTGTGTTTCTAATGTCACCGTTTATATCCCGCGCCCAATCTCGTCATCTCGAGCGCCCTTCGACTTCGCGTTTCATGCATGCATGAAACGCTACGCTCGGGGTGACGCGGTGAGTTTCTATTGTCGCTTTCTATTTTCCACGCCCAATCTCGTCATTTCGAGCGCCCTTCGACTCGCTTCGCTCGCTCAGGGTGACGCAGAAGTTTTCTAAGAACGACTGCGCTGTTTGGCGTCTGGGGTTTTCACGAGCAGCGGCTCGATGTATTTCAAGAAGCGATCCGTGGCGCCGCAATGGTTGAGAACGAACCTTCGGGCGATGAGGCCGGCTTCCGTGCGCTTCGATTCATCGGTGAACAACATCTGCAAAAAGCCGAGAAAGTCCGCACCAGTGCGGAATT
>JAPLFO010000059.1:8618-15146 GCA_026390635.1 Ignavibacteriales bacterium | reverse complement strand
TTAAATAACGGATTGGTGATAGCTCCTATGAAAGCAAAATTCATTCTCGTTGTTCTTGCACTGCTGCTCCCGGTATCCTCAATCGTTGCGCAGCAGGACATTTCAAACGTCTCGAAACGAGGGACGACCGCGGCTCCGTTTCTCACGATCGGTCAGGGCGCGCGCGCTCTCTCGATGGGCAGCGCGTTCGTCGCGGTGGCGGATGATCAGAGCGCGATGTACTGGAATCCTGCCGGTATCGCCGCGTTACCCGGCAACGGATTTCTCTTCGATCATACCCAGTGGATTGCCGGAATCCAGTACAATTATCTCGGTGCCACCATCAGCATCGGTAACTACGGCGTCGTCGGACTGAACTATACGTCATCCAACATTGCCGATATGACCGTCACGACTGTTGATAGTCCGGAAGGTACGGGGGAAGTCTTCGGTGTGACGAATGCAGTATTCGGCGTTTCGTATGCGCTGAAATTGACGGATAAATTCTCGATTGGCTTTAACCCGAAGATGGTGTATCAAAAAATATGGAAGATGACCGCCACAGCCCTTGCAGTAGACATGGGCGTGAAGTACGAAACTCCGTTCAAAGGCATTACCCTCGGAATGGCGATTACGAATTTTGGAGAGAAGATGCGGTTGGACGGAAATTCAACGCTTGTGCTGTACGATCCCGATCCGAACACAACCGGAAACAACGGACGTATCCCGGCAAATTATCAGACAGACCGCTGGGCGTTGCCACTTAATTTCAAGGTGGGTATTGCCTACAGGGCAATTGAGACGGAAACTCATGTGTTGATTCTTGCGGTGGATGCATCACATCCGAGCGATAACTTTGAAAGCGTGGATCTCGGTGGCGAATATGTCTTTAACGATTTCTTTGCATTGCGCGGCGGTTATAAGTCACTCTTTCTGAAAGACTCGGAAGAGACCTTTACCCTCGGTGCAGGCGTGAAGCAGTACGTTATGGGGAATACCCAATTTAAGATTGATTATGCGTATCAGGCCTTTGGACGATTGGGCAATATCCAAAAATTCTGTTTGGGAATAACTTTTTGACGTATGATTTGTCGATGGCCAGCACTCTCCATTATTCTTGCAGTATTCTCATGCCTTCGGACGGATGCATCGGTTGTGGTCAATCAAGCCGGCTATCTGACCAACGGACAGAAGACCTGTTTCGTGACAACCGCTGCGGACAGTTTCCGAGTGATTGCGTCAGGGAGTGGAATTGTGACTTTTTCAGGTCCGCTCTCGCTCTGGAAATCGAACGATGCCGCGACCGGACTGACTGTCTATAAAGGAGACTTCTCCTCGTTTCATCAGTCCGGGGCCTACTACATCGCAGTTGCTCCTACGGAAAATTCGCCTCCTTTTTTCATTTCCGACACCGTATTTTCTGATGTCTATCGCAAAGCGCTGAAAGGATTCTACTTTCAACGCTGCGGAATTGCGCTGGATCGTTCTACTGCCGGCGACTATGCACGAGATGTGTGCCATACATTGGACGGGGTGTTTCATTCGACGAGTGATACCGCTGGATTCAAATTCGCAACAGGCGGATGGCATGATGCCGGCGATTACGGCAAGTACATTGTAAATGCCGGAGTGACCGTCGGCACGCTCCTTATGGCATATGAGCTCTTTCCGGAACGATTTTCGCAGGACAATCTGGGAATACCTGAAAGCGGTAACGGTACGCCGGATATCCTTGATGAAATACAGTATGAACTCCGGTGGATGCTGAAAATGCAGCATTGGAGCGGCGGTGTTTATTGCAAGCTGACGCGCGCGCAGTTTGAAGGGTTTATTATGCCGGCGTCGGATGTTGGCGCGACGCGCTATATTTTTACCATCACATCCACAGCAACCGGCGACTTTGCCGCAGTCTGTGCCAAGGCAGCGCGATTGTATAAATCGTTTGATCCTTTCTTTGCCGATTCGTGTCTCACGGCCGCGAAGCGGGCGTGGGGATATCTTCAATCACATACAACGATCGTGCCTTCGGGCGGATTCAAAAATCCGATCGGTGTTGCCACGGGCGAGTACGGTGATGCAAACGATGCCGACGAACGACTCTGGGCTTCTGCAGAACTGTACTCCACCACGGGCGAAATTCCCTATCACACATACTACACTTCAAAATATTCCAGCGGTGCGTTATTGTCGCAAACGATGAGCTGGCCGAATGTCGGCACCCTTGCTCATCTTGCATATTTCTTTACGCGCCAATCGACGGCCGATGCGGCGATAAAAACATCTTTCCGCCAGTCGCTGCTTTCGTACGCTTCGCAGCTTGTCGGCAAAGCCAATACAGAAGGATTTGGTGTCGCGATCAAGCCGGGTGAATATTCATGGGGAAGCAATTCGGAAGTGCTGAACAGAGCGATTCTTCTCATTATTGCCGCGCGTGAAACAAAAATGGCGGCATACACATCAGCGGCGCTTTCGCAGTTTGACTATATTCTCGGAAAAAATGCGCACAACATTTCGTTTGTGACCGGAGTCGGAGTGCGTCACGTCCTGCATCCGCACCATCGTCCGTCTGCTGCTGATGGAATCATGGAACCGGTGCCCGGCTTGCTCGCGGGTGGTCCCGATCAATTTCTCGATGATGCGGTGTTGAAAGCAAAGTTCACGGCGTCCACTCCCGCTGCGCTCTGTTACGCGGATGATCAGGAAAGCTACGCGTCAAACGAAATCGCAATCAACTGGAATGCTCCTCTTGTATTTGTCGCGGGCTATTTCACAGCAGAAGGATCCTCAACCGGAGTCAGACAGGGAAGTATCGATTCGCCGGCAACGTATGATCTTCTTCGGAGTTATCCAAATCCGTTCAATCCCTCTGCAAGGATTTGCTTCACGATACCGGGACGAACGCGTGTCTCTCTCAAGGTGTATGACTCGCTTGGAAGCGAAATGAGTACGCTGGTCAATGAAGTGAAAGATTCCGGAGACTACTCCATTCAATGGGACGGAAGCGGGCATTCCAGCGGACTCTATTGGTGCAAATTAGAAGCCGGCACGTTCAGCAAAACAATCAAGCTGGTGCTTCTCCGTTGAGGAATAGGTGTTCGCCGGCGCTTTCAGAGAGATCTCGCGTCATGTCCCGGAACGCGGGCGGCAGGATATGGAGCGAGATGAGAACACGGGGTTATGCAAGCATGAAAACACATGGTGCGGTGCAGATTCTATTGCTGCTGATTGTGACTGTTCTTGCACAGGCACAGACGGCGTCGCTTGATACAACGTTCTCACTGGTACGGTTGAACGGTACCACAATCCCGTATCAAAACGGAATGGCGTTCCCTTCGTTTGAAAAACAGTCCAGGCCGATGATCTCCCTGGCCGGCACATGGCGCAAGATGCGCTTCAATGCGAATCATGCCATCACGCTCTATAACCGCAGTGAAAACGGGTATCTCCTCGTGAAATCGGAGTCCGCCGGCCGATACCAGACTGGGTACGATGACAGCGGATGGGAGGCAACGGCTCTCCCGGCTGTGGAAAATCAATTGTTGGGATACGAGAAGACTCCGGAATATTACGAATCGGGAGTCTGGTATCGCCGGTCATTTATGGTGCCGGACTCGTTGAAGCAACGGTTCGCAAAGCTGATCTTCTATGCAGTGAACTACGTATGCGATGTGTGGGTGAACGGGACGTACCTCGGATATCACGAAGGAGGCTATACTCCGATAGCGTTCGATGTGAGCACTCTATTACGAACGGATACAGCAAATGTGATCGCAGTCCGGGTGGACAACATCCCTTGGGGCACGAGAAATGACATTGTTCCATACTATAAATGCGATTGGTTTAATTACACGGGCATTGTCCACGACGTCTATCTTGAATTCTCAAATCCTTCGTCCGTCGGCACGCTCCTTCCACCACTGTTGATGTGCGCCTGCGCGTTTACCGTGCGAAAACTGATACAGCATCGCTTATGAAAGAAGTCAGCGCTGATCTGATCGGAGAAGAGGCGGCGATCTCAGGAACTGCGACGCAGTCCGTGAGTATCCCGTCAGATTCGATCGCCGTGTGGAAGACAAACATCACTGTTGCAAATCCGCAGCTCTGGTCTCCCAGGAAGCCCAACCTCTATATTCTCAAAGTGATTCTTTCCCAAAGCGGAAAAGTGATCGACGAATTCGCAACGCAGTTTGGAATCAGAACCATCAGGACGTCCGGCAATAAATTCCTGCTGAACGGACTGCCGGCCTTTCTGCACGGCATTGCGCGGCATGAAGACCATCCTTCCTTTGGACGCAGCGTGCCGAAATCGGTGATCTTTTCCGATTTTGTGACAATCAAGTCGTTGAATGCAAACTATGTCCGCACTGCGCACTATCCGAACAATCCGTACACCTACCTCGTTGCCGATCGGCTCGGCCTCCTGATCATGGAAGAAATTCCCGTCTGGTGGTTTGATGATGCGGCGGCATGGTCGGTCCAAAACGATACGCGGCATATTCACCAGCAAATGTTCCGCGAGATGGTCTTTCGCGACTATAATCGTCCCTGCATCGCACTCTGGAGCACGTGCAACGAATGTCTGAATGTCGCCGGAAGGACTGCGTTCATTCGTACGGTGCGCAATGATGCGAGAGCGCTATACCCCGACGGCCGTCTGATCACGCAATCCGCGGCGGCAGATCGTCCGGGGCCCTCGGACGCGTCGCAGGCGGAGTGTGACATCGCGGCATGGACAATGTATTTCGGGATATTTCACGGCGGTACATATTACGATGGAACAAAAAATTTTATCGCCGATGCCGCGCTTGCGTATCCCAACAATCCGTTGATGGATACTGAGTTTGGCTATTGGTCAAGCGAAAACGGTGCATCGCAGCCGCAGCAGGTCATGACATTTGATTCAACATACGCGGCGTTCCGTCCCTATGCGCCGATCGACTCTGCCGGCAAGCTGAACAGCGCCGGACCGCTGATGGGAGTAACGTGGTGGTGCGTCTTCGATTGGTACACGCATCAGCAGACAAAGGGATTTCAGAGTATGGGAGTGATCAAGATGGACCGCTCGACGGTGAAGCCCGTTGCCGCCCGTCTCGGCAGCGCCTATAAGATCATTGTCGACAAGAGTGAATATATCACAGGCGCGGCCATCAGTTACAACAGGAGCGTGCCGGTCTCTGATGCACTCTACCGGAATTATCCCAATCCATTCAATCCAACCACAGAGATTACCTATCAGATCGCGCAGAAAGAAATCGTGTCACTGATAATTTATGATCTCCTCGGCAGAGAAGTTGCGATTCTCGCGGAAGGCGAAAAAGAAGCCGGCGTGTACCGCGTGCAATGGAACGTCCGGGAGGCTTCCAGCGGCGTTTACCTCTGCCGCCTGCAAACGCCCAATTATCAACAAACACAGAAGTTGCTGGTGGTGAGATGAACAAAGTATTTCTCTTTCTCTGTCTTCTGCTGCAAGCGGTTCTGCTCAACGCCAAAGTGTATAAGGGAGCGGAATACCGGACGAAAGAATCATATCTATACGGGCGTTTCGAAGTACGTATGATGTCATCACAACGCGAAGGAATGCTATCGTCATTTTTTACCTATAACGATACCATCCCCTTCGATGCTTCGAAATGGAATGAAATCGATATCGAAATTCTCGGACGCTATACGGACGATGTTCAATTCAACACGATCACACCGGGGACGACGAATCATGTCGGACGGCGCTGCACTCCATTCAATCCTGCGCTGGGATTCCATACGTACAGTATCGAATGGACTCCGGGATATGTTGCATGGTTCATCGACGGTGTGGATGCACTGCGTCAGACCGGAGCACACATCCAGACGCTGATTCACTCGCAGAAGATCATGATGAATATCTGGATTCCGACGGCGCCGAACTGGGCCGGTGAATGGAATGACAATGTGCTTCCGGCTTTTGCATACTACGATTATGTCAGTTATGCCGCTTATACGCCGGGGACGGGATCCGTGGGCTCCAACAATAACTTCACGCCGAAATGGAAAGACGATTTCAATGTGTATGATGGAACGCGCTGGGACAAGGCGTCACACACCTGGAGTGATAATCAATGCGACCTCATCCCGGACAATATCGTGTTCAAAGACGGCTGCATGATTCTCTGTCTGACCAAGGAAACGGCGACCGGTTACACGGACAAAATTGCCCCGACGGTTTCCTCGGTACGTGCGGAAGCAGACGGCGTGATGATCAATTTTGCGGAAGAGGTCGACAGCGTTTCCGCAGTGGATCTCGCGAACTATCTCTTCCCGAATGCGACCGTGTCGCAGATAGATCTCCTTTCGAACAAAAAAACGGTGCGGTTTTCTTTTTCGGGCTACGATACTTCGGTGTTGACCAATGTCATCATAATGCATATCAAGGACAGGTTTGTTCCGCCAAATATGATCTCGGCAATAAGTGTCAATATTGCCAAAGCGCGTCAACTTGCACTCCCGGTTAAGATCAACTGCGGCGGCCCGGCGTACAAAGACTATTTTGCCGATCAGATCTGGAACGGGACA
>JAPLFO010000059.1:0-8513 GCA_026390635.1 Ignavibacteriales bacterium | reverse complement strand
ATACCTGGTGATTCTCATGATGGCCGAGAACTATTTTACGGCTCCCGGCAAAAGGATTTATGACATCGCGGTTCAGGGAACGACCGTCGAAAAGGATCTTGACCTCTTCGCAAAAGTTGGCAAAGGAACGCAGTACCAGAAAGCCGTGCCGAATGTAAATGTGACGGAAGGGATTCTCGATATCCATTTCATGTCGCAAGTTGATAATGCTCTCATCAACGGCATCGTGATCAGCTACCTCGGCACCGGTGTGAACGATACGCATCAGAATATGCCTGCCCGGTGGAACATCGGCCAGAACTTTCCGAATCCGTTCAACGGCGCCACCGTCATTCCGTACACACTCTCCGGTGATGACCGGATCACAATCAATTTTTATGATGCTCTGGGAAGAAATGTATCACACCATACACTCGGCGAACAGCATCCGGGGGAATATGCCTTTAGGTGGGACGGCAAAGGCTCCAGCGGAACAGCACTGGCCTCCGGTGTCTATTACTATACGGTTCAAGGAATGCGCCAAAAGGCAACACGAAAACTAGTATTACTTCAATAAACAGAACACAACTCAATCTCCTGACTCACTCGATGAGGATTCTATGAATAGTTCAATGAAACGCTTGCTGAACATTGGAGCGCTCTGTCTCTTGCTGCATATCAGCGTCGTGCTTGCTGCAAAACCCGGAACGTCTGCGCGCGTCGATGCTCTCTTGAAAACCATGACGCTGGACGAAAAGATCGGCCAAATGACGCAGGTGGACTATGATGCCATCAAGTTGAATCCGTCTGATATCGAGAAGTACGCACTTGGTTCGATTCTGTGGGGCGGCGGTTCCGAACCGGACAATATCAAGCCCCAGGGATGGGCGGACATTTGTGACTCGTATCAGGGTTTTACGCAGAAGACGAAAATGAAAATACCGTTGATTTTTGGCATTGATGCAGTCCATGGTCACAATAATGTGGATGGTGCGGTTATTTTTCCACATAATATTGGGCTTGGTGCCACGAGAAATCCAAAGATCGTTGAACAAATCGGTCATGCAACTGCGGTTGAAATGCAGGGAACGGGTATTCAATGGGATTTCGCTCCGTGTGTTGCTGTGGCCCGCAATGAGCGGTGGGGACGAACCTACGAAAGCTTCGGAGAAGATCCGGCCCTCGCAAAAGAACTCGGCGCTGCGTTTGTGAAAGGAATGCAGGGAAGCAGGCTGTCTGCCAAGACCTCAGCGCTCGCTTGTGTCAAACACTTTGCGGGTGATGGCGGCACGACGAACGGCAAAGATCAGGGCAATACAGAAGTAGACGAGGCAACACTGCGCGCGATCCACCTTCCGGGCTATGTGGAAGGCATCAAGGCGGGCGCACTCTCAATTATGGTGTCCTACAGCAGCTGGAACGGCAAGAAAATGCATGGGAACAAATATCTCATGACAGATGTGCTGAAGAAGGAATTGGGTTTCAGGGGATTCCTGGTTTCGGACTGGGCCGGGATTGACCAGCTCGACACAGCGAGCTACAAGAATGCCATCATGCTCTCCATTAACGCCGGGCTCGACATGGCGATGATTCCGAATGCGCCGAAGCAAAAAAACAACTATGTCGATTTCATTGCATACATGAAGGAGCTTGTTGCGGAGGGCAAAATTCCCGTAAGCAGAATCGACGATGCAGTGCGCCGGATATTGATTGTGAAAAATGAAATGGGGTTGTTTGAACATCCATTCCGTGACAAGGCATTGCTTGCAAAGATCGGCTCCAAGGCGCACCGTGCAATCGGACGCGATGCAGTGCGTCAATCGCTCGTGGTGCTCAAAAATGAAAAGAATATCCTTCCGCTCTCAAAAAAGCTCAAGAATGTTATTGTTGCAGGCAAAGGAGCCGATGATATCGGCATGCAATGCGGCGGCTGGACAATCTCATGGCAGGGAAAATCAGGCAATGTTCTCAGCGGCGGAACCACAATTCTTCAGGCAATCAAACACACGGTCTCGAAGAATACTGAGGTGACGTATAGCGCAGACGGTTCCGGAGCAACCGGCGCCGATGCCGCCATCGTTGTCGTTGGCGAAGAACCGTATGCTGAAATGATTGGGGATCGCGCCGATCTCCATCTTTCGAAAAATGACGTTGATGTCATTGAGAAGCTGAAAGCGACAGGAATCCCGGTTGTCGTCGTTCTTCTCTCCGGCCGGCCGATAATAATTACCGATGTGATTAAGGACTCTCACGCGTTTGTTGCGGCATGGCTCCCCGGCACAGAAGGCCAGGGCGTTGCCGATGTTCTCTTTGGCGACTACAAGCCAACGGGAAAATTGCCGCATACATGGCCGAAGGATATGACGCAAATTCCAATTTCGGCAGGGGACAAAAAATCTGAGCCGCTCTTTCCGTATGGATTTGGATTGAGCTACTAGCCGTGTGCCGGAATCTCCGGACAGCGTCTCTCTGTGGTCGCGAGAGTCCTTCTGAGAATCCCGGACTGAATTTACGGAAACTGGAAAGTGCAGACGTCACGATGTAATGGATATATGCATCCTGCTCAAAGGGAAGATGGTTGCAGGATACGGCGGAGGAATAATTTCGCTTACATCTGTTCTTGAACAATGGAGGTTGTAGTGCATAAAATTTGTATTCTGTTGCTGATATACAGCATCGCTTGGTCTCAGCAAAGATCACTGGATGCACGCATTGATTCTGTTCTTTCAAAGATGACTCTGGATGAGAAGATCGGCCAGCTCAATCAATATTCCGGAGGCTTCTTCACGGGCGTGAACAAAAACAGGCTGAGCGGAAGCTACGAGCAACTGATCCGCGAAGGAAAAGTCGGATCTCTGCTGAACGTCTTCGGCTCAGAACAGACAAGAAAGATGCAGCGTATCGCAGTTGAACAATCCCGTGCAAAGATTCCGCTCATTTTCGGTCTGGATGTGATTCATGGTTGCAAGACAACATTCCCGGTGCCGCTTGCAGAAGCGAGCACGTGGGATACCGCAGCTGTTGCTCTTTCAGCACGCTGGCAGGCAATTGAGGCATCGTCTGCGGGCATTCACTGGACATTTGGTCCGATGGTGGACATTGCGCGCGATCCGCGTTGGGGAAGAATCGTTGAAGGCAGCGGCGAAGATCCCTATCTTGGATCATTGATGGCGGCAGCGCGTGTGCGGGGATATCAGGGCGGCGACCTTGCCGCGAACAATACTATTGTCGCTTGCGCAAAGCATTTTGCAGGGTATGGCGGTGCGGAAGGCGGACGGGACTACAATACGGTGGATATGTCCGAACGAACATTTCGTGAAGTGTATTTGAAACCGTTCAAATCGGCGGTGGACGCAGGAGCAGGTACATTAATGGCATCGTTTAATGAGATAGGCGGTGTTCCATCCTCGGCAAATCACCAGCTGTTGACCCGCATCCTTCGTGACGAATGGAAGTTCGACGGCTTCGTCGTGAGCGACTGGAACTCCGTCGGGGAACTGATTCCGCACGGCGCTGCAAAAGATCTGGCACAGGCTGCGGAATTGGGAATCAATGCCGGTGTTGATATGGATATGGAATCCGATGCCTACATCGCCAGCCTGAAAAATCTTGTCAACTCGGGAAAAGTATCTCAGAACACCATCGATGAAAGTGTGCGGAGAATTCTTCGCATAAAATTCCGCCTTGGACTTTTTGAGGATCCATATAAATATTGCGATGCGGCGCGCGAGAAGGCACAAACGCGCAGCAAAGAGATCATCAGCGCCGCACGAATGATCGCAGGAAAGTCAATCGTGTTGTTGAAGAACGACGGCGAAATTCTGCCGTTGAAGAAAAGCATTGGGACGGTCGCCATTATCGGACCTCTGGCGAATTCGAAGAGAGATCCGTTGGGAGCCTGGGCGCAGCAGGGCGACTCAGGGGATGTCGTCACGGTAGTGGAAGGAGTGAGACAAAAACTCTCTGCAGCGCAGGTGCTCTATGAGCAGGGATGCGGCATCACCGATTCATCGAAGAACGGATTTGCCGCTGCTGTCGCTGTTGCAAAAAAGGCCGATGTCGTACTGCTTGTGCTCGGTGAATCCCTCGCCATGAGCGGTGAAGCATATTCGCGTTCCCGGTTAGATCTTCCTGGTGTTCAGGAGGAACTTGCGGAGGCAGTCTGTGCTGCCGGAAAACCGGTCATCGTCATTCTGATGAACGGCCGCCCGCTTGCAGTGCCCTGGATTGTTGAACATTCCAATGCGCTGATCGAAGCCTGGTTTCTCGGCGTTCAATCGGGAAATGCAGTTGCAGATGTCTTGTTCGGCAGCGTCAACCCGTCCGGCAAGCTGCCGGTGACATTCCCCCGGTCTGTCGGCCAGATTCCACTCTATTATAATAATAAGAATACCGGACGCCCCGGCGATCCGCGCAATCATTATACCTCAGCATATTTTGATCTGGAAAACACACCGCTCTTTCCGTTCGGTTTCGGTTTGAGCTATTCAAAATTTGAATATTCACATCTTACGCTCAACGTGTCATCCATGACGATGGACGGAAGTCTGACCGCATCCGTGGATGTCAGGAATAGCGGCACACGAGCAGGAGAGGAAGTCGTACAATTCTACATTCGCGATCTCGTCGGCAGCGTCACACGGCCTGTCAAAGAACTGAAAGGATTTTCAAAAGTGGCGCTGAGGCCGGGTGAGACAAAGAAAGTGGAGTTTGTTATCATGCCGGAACATTTGAAATTTTACACCCTTGACATGACGTATGCAATTGAGCCAGGTGAATTTATGCTGTTCGCCGGCGGGAATTCCCGCGACGTTCTTGAAGTCCCATTTACGGTGACCCAATGATCCGTCATCATGCGAAGACAGGTGTTGTTGCCATCGGGGCGTGCGCAGCGCTGCTGTTCACGATCATGAGTTCGAGCTGCAAAGGAAAAGACTCTCCGGATATCACACAGCCGTCTGCGCCGGTGGTCGATACAAGCACTGCAATTGCCGGATGGACGCTCGTATGGAATGATGAGTTCAATGGCAAAGACATTGATTTGTCAAAATGGGATTTTGAAGTCAATGGCGATGGCGGGGGAAACAACGAGCTGCAATACTATACCGCGCCGCCGATGAATGCATACACCGACAGCGGCAGCCTTGTGATCCTGTCAGTGAAAGAGGATTACCTGGGGAAACAATATACGTCGGCGCGCATGCGAACGAAGTATAAAGGCGATTGGACGTATGGCATGTTTGTTGTACGTGCCAAGCTTCCCTCGGGCAAAGGTATGTGGCCGGCGATCTGGATGCTTCCAACGGACTATGCCTACGGCGGCTGGCCGCAAAGCGGTGAGATTGATATTATGGAAATGCTCGGTCAGGAGACGAATAAGGTGTATGGTACAATTCATTATTCGTCCTCGTCAGGGAGCCATCTGCAATCAGGCGGGAACTATGTGTTGCCGAAGGGATCATTTTCATCGGAATTTCATACGTTCTCACTGATCTGGGATGCGACGGGATTTGACTGGTATATTGACAGTGTAAAATACTACAGCGCCAATCATGCTGCGCCTTTTGATAAGAGATTTCATATGCTGCTCAATGTCGCCGTCGGCGGCAATTGGCCCGGCAGTCCGGACAAGTCCACGATCTTCCCTCAACGCATGTATGTCGACTACGTCCGTGTCTATAAGAAAAACAATTGAAGGTCCACTGTCCCACATATCGTGACCATGGGCTGATGAAATACTGCATTCTCCTCTTGTCGCTGCTCTATTTTCCCTCTGCCTATTCGCAGCAACCGCAGTTTGTGACCACGCGCGGGGCCGAAATCATAACACCCGACGGGAAACCGTTACTGCTACGGGGTATCAATCTCGGCAATTGGCTGGTGCCGGAAGGATACATGATCAAATTCACCGATGCCAGCTCTCCGCGACTGATTCAAACCGTGGTCAATGAATTGCTTGGACCCGACAAAGCAAAATCCTTCTGGAAACGATATCGGGACAACTACATTACGAAAGAAGATATCGCGTTCATTAGAGGCATCGGGCTGAATTCAATTCGCGTACCGTTTAATTATCGCCTCTTCGTTTCGGAAGATCAGGAGCTCCGATTCGACGGGCCCGGCATGGAAATGCTCGAGCGCGTCGTGCGCTGGTCGAAGGAAGAGAACTTGTATGTCATCTTCGATATGCACTGTGCTCCCGGCGGTCAAACCGGCGACAATATTGATGACAGTTATGGCTATCCATTTCTTTTTGACAGTCCTGACAGCCAGGAACTGACCATCCGGATCTGGCGCCGAATTGCCGAACGATTTGCCAATGAACCTGCTGTTATCGGCTATGATTTATTGAATGAACCCATCGCAACATACTATGATGCTTCCCAATTGAACGGAAAGCTGGAGCCTTTGTATAAGAAAATTGTCTCAGCAATCAGGGAAGTGGACCCGAACCATCTCTGTTTTCTCGGCGGAGCGCAATGGAATAACAACTTCAGCGTCTTCGGAAGTCCATTCGACGAAAAAATAGTCTATACGTATCACAAGTATTGGTGTGATACAACGCAGAGGCAAGTTCAAGAATACGCAGATTTCAGCCGCAAGTACAGCGTGCCGATTTGGATGGGAGAGTCGGGGGAGAATACCGATCAATGGATTTCATCATTCAGACGACTGAATGAAAGGAATAATTTTGGATGGTGCTTCTGGCCCTACAAGAAAATGGAATCCACAAGCTGCATTGCATCCATCCGGCGCACGGCGGCGTTCGATTCTGTCATCGCCTATGCGAAAAAACCGCGCACATCATACAAAGANNTCGCACCGAGCGCCCTTCGCGTCAGATTATCGAACAGGCATTCGAGGAATATCTTGACAATTGCCGCTTTGCAAACTGCAGAATAAATCCGGGCTACCTCTGGGCGCTTGGGCTAGTGCCGAACAAATCGCCCGTGGAAAGAAAATAGCTGCCGCCGATGAATAATCGAGTATTGTGGACCGCAGCATGCGGCATGCTCCTCCTCACGGGACGGTTGTCCGGACAAGGCTTTTCGGGCGGTTTCAATTTCTATCTACCGCCGCAGGATACCTCTTCCGTTCGTTTTCTTCCGCAATTTCCCTTCCGGCAGATAGGAGCATCCGAATTTGTCTCGATCGACCGCGACGGACATTTTTCTGTCGATGGCAATCGTGTGCGGTTTTTCGGAACGAATCTTGTTGCGGACGGCGCTTTTCCAGCAAAAGAAAAAGCATGGTTCATCGCCGGCCATCTGCGCAAAATGGGATTCAATCTGGTGCGTTTTCATCATTTGGACAATCCGTGGAGTACGCAAGCCATCTTCGAACGGGGAAAAGACACCCGCCATCTGAATCCTGCAACCCTGGATCGTCTGGAGAATATCATCGCGGAACTGAAACGCAACGGTGTGTATATCAATATGAATCTTCACGTCGGCCGGACATTTACGGCGCAGGATGGAGTACCGGAATACGATTCGCTTCCCGAGTATGGCAAAATTATCAACTACTTCGACCCTCAGATTATTGCATTGCACAAAGAGTATGCGCGTCAGCTTCTCACGCACGTCAATCCGTATACCGGAAAGTCGCTGCCGAACGATCCGGTCATGGCGATGATGGAAATCACAAACGAAAATTCACTGTATCGTGCCTGGCGGGATGGTGCGCTCACGCCGCGATCTATCGGCGGTCAACTGACCCTGCGTCATACAAAAATGCTCGATGAGCTCTGGCATCAGTTTCTGATCAACCGATATGGTACCACAGAGTCTTTGCGCATGGCATGGTCGGTCGGAGTGATCGATCAAAGCCGCACAGATCAAATCCGCAATGGAGGGTTCGAACAGAATGTAGCTGCAAATTGGCTGCTGGAAAAGAATGGCACAGCGGCGGCGGTTGCGACAGTCGATTCCACCAATGCATATCATGGAAAATATTCTGCAAAAGTAATCATGCAGCAAACCGACGGGACAGATTGGCATCTGCAATTCAAGCAAATCGGCTTGTCGATTGAAAAAGATTCGCTCTATGTCATCTCGTTTGCTGCGCGGTCTGACAGCCAGCGAGCAATCAACGTTACCGTTCAAAAAGAAACAAGCCCTTGGACGTGGTTCGGAGGATCGGCGGCCGCGCTGACGACGCAGTGGAAGAGTTTTTCATTTATTATTCGTGCATCGGAGGCGCTCGCCGGAGATGTTCGGTTGTCATTCAGTGTCGGCGCCCAAAAAGGAACATGCTGGTTTGATGACGTCTCGTTCGGCCAGCCCAGCACCAATGGCCTGCTGGCCGGTGAGTCCTTGGAATCAAAAGCAATTCAACGCGTCAGCTACGGCGCATGCAGCAGTTTCTCGGATCAGCGTGTCAGAGATATTTCGTCGTTCTATATCGGTCTGCAGTCGGACTATATTACACAGATGCGTTCATTCTTGAAAGATTCATTAGGCGTGAAAGTGCCCATCGTCGGCACGAATTGGAATGTCGGACCCGCCGATCTTGCGGCACAAGCAACAGCGGAC
>JAPLFO010000003.1:5153-5703 GCA_026390635.1 Ignavibacteriales bacterium | reverse complement strand
CCCCCGCCCGATCGATTTCCCGTTGACGAGGATATCAGCGGGCACATCTGTACCGACCAGTAGTATGCCGGGATCCTGAAAATCTTCAGGTGAAATGGTCTTTGTCTCACCTGAAGCGATCATGAATTTCTTCTTCCGTTCGCCCCAATTATTGTTTCTGATTGTAACGAGTCGCTCTCCAACATTGACCTCAGCTATTTCAGTACTCCCCCAAGACTTTCCGTCTATGTCTATGGTGCTCCCCTGCAAATTGGAGAACCTTATGAATCCAAATCGGGGAGCCAACCTGAACGGACCGTGTTGAGTAAGGGTGTCCTGGTCAACAAAAATCTCTTTGAACAAAGTATCATATTTTTCTTTTATGATCGTCAGTTTCCACTTTGTGGCCCTTATCTTTTCAATCCTTGCCGGAGTCGTCCAGATACTCCCCGGCATACCTTCGACAAGAACCGTCGCTCCTGCCGGTTCTGTCAATATAGATATTGAACCATTGCCCCCGACAGAGTTCTGAAATCGAGGTGCCTTTGATTCCCATACCAGGAGTTCGTAG
>JAPLFO010000003.1:0-5146 GCA_026390635.1 Ignavibacteriales bacterium | reverse complement strand
TGCCCCCGACAGAGTTTTGAAAGCGGGGCGGCTTCAATTCCCGTATCCGGATCTCATACACCTTTCTTTTCTCAAAACTCATCGGTGACAAATCCAACCGCTCGTATCCAACTGCCGATATCTTCAGAATGTGCGTGCCGGAAGGAAGCCAGACTTCTGCGCGTCCGGATGAGTCTTGAGTAACTTTATCAATTATCCTGTTGCTGTCGAATTTTAGCTTGGGAATCTGTGATGTTACAATGAGTAAGGCTTTGTCCGGCTCACGATTGATTTTTTCCGACAGCTTGACCTCACCGGCCTCCATGAGTCCATTTAGATTCTGGCAGTAGACGGCCGGAGCAATTACAAAAGAGAAAAAGCCGACTACAAAGATTCTGTGAATATTTATCATCACCCGTGATAGTTCCATCATATTCAATATTCCACAACATCGAAATCATAAAGCGACACATAGCTGCTGTCTTCATCGAAAGCCTTGGGCTGCCAGGCTCGCACGTGGATAACCGGTTCCTTCGGATTGCGAAAATCCATCATTAGGAAGAGATATCCTCTATCGGAATAAGTAGATGAGTTCCATTGCTGCCAGCATGAAATCCCATACAATGCCGCGATCTTTTCGTGCTGCACAATAGACAAGTCATCAAATCTGACATTGATGAATGAATTACTCTTAAATGCTATTGATTTCAATCCGTCAAGATATTGGCGTTTGGTCTGCTGAATCAACTTAACCTTTGCAGCCGAGAGATAGGATTTTTTAAGCATATCATCGGACCCCTTCTTCTCTTCCAGCACTGTCCCGACCAGAATGAGGGCGTCATCAGAATAGACTTTTTCCAAATACTTAAGATCCCTCGTATTGTAGGCCGTCCTGAATTGTTCCATAAAGTCAAGGATCATTCCCCGTATCAATGAATCCTGCTCATTCTTGCCCGAAGAGATGACCTTCTGAAAATCATACTGCGGCAGTATGCTCCGAACAGATGACACCTTTCCATCCTTGGCAAATGAGAATATGAGATTCTGATTGTCGCTTGCCTCTGTTCCACCGAGTTCGATCTTTACCGCGATGCTCCGGATATCGTAATATTCACCGTTCATTCGCTCAATCATTTGGGGAGCATATGCTTTGCGCGCAGTGTAGGGCTTATTCTGTGTCACGTACGCCTGAAAAGTCTTGAATGCTTCAGCGGCAAAGAGTGGAGACAACTGCTGCAAGTCCCCGATCTTCTTGTCCACCTTGTTCATTTCCAAAAGAATCGCTTCGAGCGTGATCTCAATACTATGTTTTAGAATTGGCTTGTCATCTCCTCCAATGATGGACACCTTGGATTTTACCTGAGCCGGAAGGCAGAGATATAGGCCGATGATCAATGTCGCAATATGGATGATGGTTGTGCGTGGATTGATTTTCATATGACGATAGTAATCCCCGAACTATTTTAGAACTTCTATCCAGGTCATTCTTTTACCCGCATAGTCTTTTGTCAGCACATATCTCTGGGTCATCAAATCGTAATATTTCTTTTCTTTGAACTGCAGGAATGCAATAATCCCCTGTTCACCCAGGACAAGACGATAGAGCCGCTCTTTGGAGATAAATGTTGAGTCATTTCCCACGATGATTTTATTCTGCTTCGCAAGGTCCCGAAGACATTGCATCGTCTTCTGCAAATCATTCCGACACTTCAAGAGTTCTGAGATGACCGGGGGGATTGAGTCTTTGACTTTGTCCCGTTTGGGCAGCAGCTTCAATCCTGAAAAAACAATATTTTTGTTCGAGGGGATTTTAATGTCAGCAGACACCCCTTCGGCCAGATGCAGAAGCTCATCCATTTCGTCTTCATATTTGAAGTCGATTTTCAGATCGATCTCCCGCTCCCGGTTGTCTTTGAAGTAGAAACTTAATTTTGTTTCGCCATTAACCACACGTCCTTCTGTCTGACCCTCACCGTCAAAAAAAGAAAAGTTCAGGTTACCCACAGACCGGCTTTGATAATCCACCCGACATTTCCAGACGACGTATTCGTCATCAATCTTGTTGATGGGAGTGAAGACGACAGCGTTGATTATTGATTCTATTCTATTGGGAAGGGTTGCTGCTAATTGCGAAGAGGTCTGGGGGGCATTGTTGCGATCCTGCTGAAACGGATAGGAAATCGTATCGGGGTAGATACGGGAAAGTATTAGTGCCCAATAGTAGTTCTTGAGTACGACGCCAAGATTTATGGAATTACTCGTTGCAAATAGTTCCGATTCAGAGATATTCAAATGCTCGATGATCTTCTTACGGCGGATATCGAACATTTTGCTAATGTTTTCTTTCGATATGAATTTTGTTACGCGGTATTCATTGTTTTCATTTTCTACAATTTCGGCGACATCTGTCAATTGCAGCGAGGATTTCGTGATTGTACTTAAAACGGTATTTTCGGTAAGGACCTTATCATCCTCTGTGACCCTTCTGTTGATCGCAGAGGTAACAAACACTTGAATTTGTTGGGTCAAACTGTGATAGGCATCGGAGCGGGCCTTTTCCAAATCCTGACCGTGGCCATAACCGATATAATAATTCTGCGGGGAGATTTTTGCGACTTGGGAAAAAATAGCCAATGGAAAAATGAAGAACAGCAGAAGCCATTTCTTCGTCATGTCCGGCCAGGCTTAGTGAGGTAGGTCCCGCCGCATTGGTGGGATCAACGGCAAATCTGGCTGTAATTTAGCATAAGATGGGGGGAGAAGCAAGATTTTCATCGTCGCACGGCACACCGTCGCGCGGTATACGGCAAAGATTGAAAGAAATTGCACACCGCACCCACATTTGGAACAACAAAACTCGATAGACGTAGCCAATTGCTTGTCTTGCAGGTCGTTTTCGCTTCATATTGCTCGGACTTTTCCATTCCTCATAGCAATCCTCGAACCTATTTGTCGAGCTAAGGTCATTTTTAATCAGAGAAATTCCAATTAGTTTTCCACGAGATCGATTCGTATCTTCTTGACGACAAACCACTTCTCGTTCATCCATATCGAGGAATCACGCATGGAAACTCAGAATTATTCAAACCACCGCCGATATGTTCCGATGTATCATGGAGTGCTCTTATTCCTGCTTGGCATCACCTTCATTGGATCTCTGGTGAATACGTATCTTTCCCTCGGCGACCATCAGCGCATCTACAGCGCGTCGTTGATTACAGTTCTCACATTCTGCGGACTCATCCAATTCTGGTATGGCAGAGCATTCGCAGTGGCAGTCCAGGATCGAGCGATACGCGCTGAAGAAAACCTGCGTCACTTCGCAATGACCGGCAAGCTGCTTCATCCGAAACTAAAGATGGGGCAAATCATTGCCCTACGGTTTGCGTCAGATGAAGAATATTTGGCACTTGCCAATCGTGCCATTGTAGATAATCTGTCACGTGAAGACATCAAAAAGGCAATCAAGAACTGGCGCGCAGATCATCATCGGGCGTGAGCGCGTCATTAGGCATTGAAAAACATCCTCGCGACAGGGTAGATGACCTTGAGCTGGTTTTCGAGATGACGTGCGAATATTTTCCCAAAGCAAAATATCTTGCGGTTTCTGCGTAAGCTCGGCCATCGCTTCCTATAATATCCATTCCCTCCGGGTGTGCGTCGAGAGTTGTGATTCAATGACCCGCCCCTCGCAATGATCCTTAGCCACATTGTTTACGTCAGAAGTTGTTACTATAAGCCCCGGACATTCATCTCTATGACCAATGTAGGTATATTGTGATTTTTGTCTGCCGGTGAATATTTATGCCGATGTGGATACCCTCCAGGTGATGCAGTGTATTCGGTGGGAAATCCTCCCCGGCATATGCTTACAGCGCGACAACAACTCCCAATAGCCCTTCCATAAGAACCAAAAAATCCACAGGAAACACTTCGGCGATCCAGGATTCGAGCAGCCGACCAGTCTATATCGAGAGGCTCAGGCGGGTGATGGCACCAGGTTACGCTTAAAATGATGAGGCTCTTCGGGTCCCTTCTGGGTTAGCAGTGAGCCGGCGCGATATAGAAAACTTGTCAGTGTGTGAGGCTGGCAGGTCTTAAGTTACTTTTCGAATGAAGCTGATCCTATTTCAACAACACCATCGGCTTGGTCGCGGCAAATTCCCCTGCCTGAGTGCAGTAGTACAATCCGCTGGCAAGCTTCGCGCCGTCGTATTGCGCTGTGCATGTTCCCGCTTCCATCACTTCATTGAATTGATCACTGATCGCTGTTCATCGGTCACTGCTGGCCGGCTATTGACAACTACATTTTTACTTGTTGAATTTGCTCGTTTCGCTATCTGTTCCGACGTCTCGCGATGGGCTACCAGAAGAAATGCCCGATCATTTCGTGTCTTTGCTTCCCTTCGCAGCCGCAATAAAATAGAAGAGAACAAGAGCAATGCCTCCTGAAGTCAGCATGGAGGCAATTATTGCCTTCTCGTCCATTCCCCACGCATATTGCAGATAACGTCCGACGAATAGTCCGATCCCAACGAAGGCAATGAGCATTCCCCATTTCAGTACGACAAGCTGATCTCCGGGACTCTTCCGAGCAGCCGTTCCTTCAGCATAAAAAACATCACTCCCCTTTTCGATCATCGCCATACGCTGTTTGTGCCGTGCGTCCAGATATTTCCATAGCACGACGCCGCTCATAATCACGAGAATGATCAGCATCACTACGCCCAATATGTCTGCGTTCATTGTTTTTTCCTCTATAGTTAGTGTTGTGGATTGATGTTCGATAGCGCTTTCAATATCTTAGACTACAAATCGGATAAAAAGGTTTTGGACCGACTCTCGTGCCCAACTAATGAGCAGAGTCTTTCTTGAGCAAGAGCGGAGGGTTTCGCCCGGGTTTCTACGCCGACTGGTCGCAACTCCTTGGAGTCGTGCTGCATTCCAGAACCTTTGGCGCATAATGGTGGTCTAAGAAGGTGAAAGGAAGGTTACAGCACTTATTCATGGGCAATACAACTCTTCACGATGCCGAGATCGTCAAGCAAATTCTTTCCGGTGACAGTCGGGCATTTGCCCTTCTCATCGATCGCCATAAGGAGAAGGGAATGACTTTGGCCATGCGTATGCTGAAAAATCGCGAAGAGGCTGAAGAGGCGCTGCAAGA
>JAPLFO010000199.1:8833-21928 GCA_026390635.1 Ignavibacteriales bacterium | reverse complement strand
CTTTCGCCAGGCGGAAAACAAACGGACGGAAACCGACCCCCTGTACGGCGCCGCGGATAGCAACGTTCAACCTGCTTCTTACGGTTTCTTTGCGCACATTTTCTCGAGCCATTCACACCACTCGGCAATGCCGGCGTCCGTCGTGCAGGATGTTTCAAACACCTGCAGCTTGGGATTGATAGAGAGAGCGTTCTTCTTCAGCGTCTCGATATTCGACGGCAGATGAGGCAGCAGGTCGATTTTGTTGACAATGAGCACACCGGCATTCCGGAACATCGTCGGATATTTCAGCGGTTTGTCATCACCTTCCGTCGTACTCGCAACAACCACTTTAATTTCCTCGCCAAGATCATAATTTGCTGGGCACACCAGATTGCCGACATTTTCAATCACAACGACTTTCACGCCGGTCAGTTCCAGACTCTGCAGCGCGTCGGAAATAAGTTTCGCATCCAGATGGCAGCCGCCGTTCGTTACAATCTGCACAACCGGAATACCGAATTTCGCAACACGCTGTGCATCAAAATCGGTCTGCACATCCCCTTCAATAACGGCAACCGGAAGGCGCCCGTGGAGATGCGCCAGCGTCCGCTCCAGTAAGCTCGTCTTCCCGGCACCCGGGGAACTCACCATATTGAGCACATAGATGCCGCGCTGACGAAAGAGATCGCGATTGGCTTTGGCGATCTCGTCGTTTTTCTCAAGCACTTTTCGTTCGATCGTTATGACGCTCATGCGACCTCATCAAGTTCGATTTCTGAAAACTGCATCTCGGTTCCGGAAAGGATGGTCGTGTCGACGCTTCCGCACGAAGCACATAAAGCAGAACCAACTTCATTCTCCTGCTCGAGCCCGCAGGTATGACAGTGAATGACAAACGGGATTTTTTCGATGTTCAGGCGTGCCTGGCAGAGATTAGTTTCCGCGGTAATTGCCATGAAACAAAATTCCAGCGACTCCGGAACAATGCCGGATGACTTGCCGACTTTCAGAGAGACAGTGCGGACATAGTGAAGCTGATCCTCCGGCACATTACTCACAATAATATCAAGAATACTTTGTGCAATCGAGAGCTCATGCATGCAAAAAGATACTCCTTTTTTGATGGAATTCCAACGTCTTGCAGTTATCGGCAATTTCCTCTATACTATGATCACTGATTACTCTGATTGCACTGGAAGCAGCATTACTCAAATGCGAAATAATTGAGGCCTGCTGTACGGACCCGGTAAAAGAGGAAAAAGATTTGCCACAGAGAAACACAGAGCAAAAGAAGAGAACACAGAGAAGATTCTTTGCTTTTGTTCTATGCGGCTAAAACGTTTTTGCATTGACCATTTGTCACATAATCTTGGAATATTACATGAAGCCCTTGCTTCTCTCTTTTTTACTCAGTATCGCCGCATTTGCGCAACCCACAATAACTAAACTCGCCGAGTTTCCCTATACATCTCTTCCCTTCGGTGTTCGGGTGGAGAATAGCGGCATATATTCCATTTCCTCTTTTGGGCTCACAGGAAATCAGTTGTTCGTTTCTGCATTCGGCACGCAAGATATCTATCAAATTCAGCCGGATCGTATCTTCAAAAAAGTGAAATCCACAGACGCCATCGCTGCAGCAGTCGGCAACGTCCGCTGTTATGCAGGTGGTCAGGATATCTTTCTCGATGCACACGATGGCAGCTATCGCGGTGAAAATGGAACACATGCTTCGGTGCGGGTGAATGGACGGAGATCACTGACCTTCAGTTCAACTCTCGGAGGAACGAATACAGAGTTTCAGATACCCTTTGCCGGCGACCTCGGCTTTGCGGATCTTATCGGCATCGACGCACAGGGACATGTCTTTATTCTCGTCGAGCGATATTTGTCAGAAATTCCTCTGAAAACACGCCGCGAAGTTCTTACGTTCACAACCGACGGCACTCCGCTTTCGACTCTTGTGATTCCAGATATCAAATATTGCTGCACGGAACGTGATTTCCAAATTGATCCCGACGGCACTCTGTATCACTTGATGACAACCCGCGAATCGGTCATTGTGTTCAAATGGAGAGGTCTCACTTCTCCGGCAATGCAGCCGATAATATATCCTGAGGAATACCGGTATTCGCTTCACTACAATGACTTCGTCTCGAGAGAGAACGTCCCGGGCGAATACTCCGACGCGCCCCAGGCACTTGTCAACCGCACCACGGCTCTGCACATCGGTGAAACGTACGTTGCGCACCAATACACGTGCACGAACATGAATATTGCAGCATCGAAAGTCACCGGTCCGGACGGTGATGTGGTACAGACACCGCCTTGGCTGCTCACCGGAGTCAACTGCCGGATTCCTTATATGTGGGGAGGTTTTTCCACACTAGCACAATTCGACAACGGCCTGAAGGCAGGGAAATATGCGGGCGATATCAATACCGCTGGCGTCTCCGGTTACGCCGTTGGCGTCGATTGTTCCGGATTCGTCAGCCGCTGCTGGCAGCTCTCATCACACTATTCGACAAGCATGATGCCGGGAATCTCGACACAGTACAGCAGCTGGGAAGGTCTCAAACCGGGAGATGCGATTCTCTACGCGGGATCTCATGTGCGCCTCTTCGTCGATCGCACTGCCAATGGCGGTTTTCGTGTCGTAGAAGCAGCCGGACGCAATTGGGATGTCAGCTACTACACGTTCGCGCTGTCCAGTCTTCAAGGCAGCTATGTACCATGCTGCTATTCTAAAATGGACACGGCATTTTCCTTCCAACGACCGACCCTTCTGAGTGCCATCACCGGCAGTCTCGGTTCTGCAGCATTGACCTGGAAATGTGACACAACAAACATCCTGGGATATCGGCTTTATAGTTGGAAAAATCACACAGACCTCCTTTGCGCTCACATCGGATGCGGAATATTTTAGAATTGCCAGCGTAAAAAATGATGTGTCCAAGACCGAAAGTGACTGGTCCAATGCCATGGGAACCAGCCGATTACCCGGAACGAGTCATTACCTTGTCGTCGATGGTTTTGAGCGTCTGAATGACAGTTGGCAGGGACCCGGTAATACTTTTGCAGTTCGCTACGGCGCTGCATTGAAAAATGCCGGCGTCACGTTTTCGACGATGAAGAATTCACAAACACTGCTTGACACAACGGCGGTTCTCGCATACAACGGCCTCATCTGGTTCCTCGGAGATGAAGGAATTGAATCTGAAACCTTCTCTTCCGCGGAGCAGTCGCTCGTTCGTTCCTCTCTTCAAACAGGGAAAAAGCTTTTTATCACCGGCAGCGAAGTCGGATATGACCTTTCCGCGAACGGATCTGCCGCTGACAAAACATTCTATGCAGACTATCTGAAAGCCGTTTACAAGGCGGATAACGCGGGTTCGATAATCGTCCAGGGAGTGAGCGGAGGAATTTTCGATGGCTCCAATTTCAATATCGGACAGATCTATTCGGAAAACTCTCCGGATGAGATAGATGCGGCGGGTGGAAGTACCGTTTGCATGCGCTATGCCAACGGCAAAGCCGGCGGAGTGCAATATACCGGCACGTTCGGATCATTCCCCGGTTCTACGCGAATGGTGTATCTTTCGTTTGCCCTGGAGACGACGGCAAATGACACTTCCTTCAATAACATGATCAGCAGAACAATCAATTTCCTGGAAAACCGGCCCAGCGCAGTCGGTCCAACGTCCAATGTAGTACCGACGAAATTCACGTTGGAACAGAATTATCCCAATCCGTTTAACCCATCGACGGTCCTACGCTTTTCGATTCCTTCGGCATAATTCGTGTCGTTGACGATCTATACTGTTCTTGGAGCCGAAGCGGCAAGTCCGGTTTCACGAGTGCTGGCGCCGGGAGAGTATTCAGTTCAATGGAATGCGTCCGGAATGCCGAGCGGTACATATTTTGCAGTCCTGAAGTTCGGTGAGGCCCGCTCAGTCAGAAAATTGCTCTTGCTGCGATAAGAAAAGAGACCGCCAAAAAGAAAGCCAAAGGAAAAGGGGGAAAGTTCTCCGTGGCAAAAAGAACTTGCAGCATCAGCGCACTCTTGAACGCATAATGAAACTCGAACCCGCGAATTCCAATCAACGCACCAGCAGAATCCTCACCCGCCGGGAGTTCATGCGCCTCAGCGCTGTGGGCCTTTCCGGCGCCGCCTTCCTCGGTGCTGCACCATCCGGTGAAGACGATCTGTACGAAATTGTGGAACAGACGATATGCTTGCGCAATCTTCATCCCGATATGAACGGCTTGACGATAGGCATGATGAGCGACGTGCATTCGGGCAAGTTCATGGCGAAAGCGGAGATGGCAGAATATGTTGCCGCGATGAACGCATTGAAGACGGACGTTATTATGCTCCCGGGAGATTTTGTGACATCAAAGATCGAGGAGGTATATCCGTTTGTGGAGGCGTTCTCAGAGCTAAAGGCTCCGTTAGGAATTTTCGCCTGCATGGGAAATCATGAGTATTATGCCGGAGCTGAGAGTGTCGCAAAGGAAATCAATGCGACCGGTATCTCGCTATTGCGGGACAGTGCTTTCACGCTGAAGAAAGGAAGCGGCTCGCTCACGGTCGCCGGTATCGAAGATGTCGGGTGGAACAAAGAACCGCGGAAAAATCTTGAGCGCGCACTCGCCCATCGTGCTGCGGATTCACCTGTCATTCTTCTGTGTCACAAGCCCTATTACATTGATCTTGCTGTCGAGCACAATGTCGATCTGACGTTGTCGGGACACACGCATGGCGGCCAAATTGTCTTCACAAAAATCGGCGGCATCGTAGTCGCACCGGCGTCACTCTTTTCAAAATATGTGGCAGGTCTCTACAGAAAAGAAGGAGCGCAACTCTACGTCACACGCGGCATCGGAACGATCGGTGTGCCCGTACGGTTCAACTGCCCACCGGAGATCACGAAGATCGTGCTGAAGCGCACGTATGCGTAGGAAAAACTATCTCTCCAGTTGCAGCAGGAAAACGACCGCATAGTTTGGCTCACCTTCGTCGTTCTCCCCGAAAGCAGGACGGAGATTATTAAGCCCCTCTAGAGACTTGGACGAAAACCCTATTCTTGCCACGAAGTCATTAAGGTACAAAGAAAATAATGGAGAAACAGCTAGAGACTTGGACGAAAACCCTATTCTTGCCACGAAGTCATTAAGGTACAAAGAAAATAATGGAGAAACAGATTTAGAAAGCCATCTTTGTGTCTTCGTGCCTTTGTGGCAGAGCTTTTCGACCGGGTTTCTAGTTCATTGTTTTCGTTTGCACATTTAGTCCAAAATGTTCAAACCTCGTCAAGAGATATTCCGCAAATCTCATAAACCCCAAATCCGTAAAGTGCGCTCCATCGACCGTGCCTTCGTGATCATTGCCCAGAGCGCCATTGTTGTCGATGTAGAATAGGTTGGTAAAACCTTTTGCGGCCATTTTCTCATACTCACTTCTGAGAACGCTGTTCTTGTTGTTCATCGCTGCTCTTGCAGAATCATCGAGCACGGTTTTGTCGTACAACATCCCTTCCACAAAGACAATTGGCGCGTCGGGACGCCTGTTTCGAATAGACTCTACGAGTGGAACGGTGTTTTCGCGAATCTGGCCTGCGGTCATGTTGGATATGCAGTCTACCACATAGAGCGATGCGTCAATCTCTGCCATCAATTCCACGATCGGCTTTTCCATCCTTCCGTTTCCGCTGAATCCGAAATTGATGCATTCAACGTCCAGCTTTCGTGAGATGATACTCGTGTATACCATCCCGGGACGAGAGGCACATCCGCCCTGCGTAATGCTCGTTCCGTAGAAGACAATCGTTGGCCTGGTGCTTGCAGCCGGTTTCACGATCATCGCCGTGGAATCGATGCCGACTTCCATTATTGTGACCCCGTCGTAGAGGGGCAAATACAATCTGTACTCCCGCATCTTTGCGGACATATTCTCCACCAGCAGGGCTTCATTCTTTTTGCCGGAAGGCCTGCCGGTATTGATGTACTGCCAATGTCCTTCGATCCTGCAATAGAGGTCAATTCCTTTAATCCCCGTCTCCGCCATGTGGTTCATTTTTAAATCATTGAGCAGTTCCCATTTCACCTTGAGTGCAGTGGAGTTTGAGAAGAAGCGTATCGACAGACCGGCGGAGGCTTTGGACAAATCCCAAACCTGTTTTCTGACTTTTTCCTTATAGGAGAGCGGAAGTCTGTCGTAGGAATTCTCTTTTTCGGAATCCACAAGGGCTGTTCCTTCAATTAAGAAGGACTCTCTGCCATAGTATTGTATCTTGTGCACTTTCGCAGTAGAAGTTTCCTGGGCGACAGCAATGGCGGAAATGCCTGCAAAAAATAGAGCAATCCAATATCTCGACATAGTATTTCCTCGTACTTATTGACGAACAACTGTGAGCCCACAGGGCTATACAGGAATGGCAATTGCTTCGTCCTCTGAGGAAGACCAATGATCCGCTTCCTATTTTTCAGCGATCACTTTTTGAAACTTGTACTGACAGAGGGCTGGGAAAAAGTAGGATTAATCTCGTTCAAAGGCAACCGTCTGCGGTGCCTTTCCGATAGCCACGAAAAATAGAACGCCGTCCCCGGGGGATGGCGTTCTATTTCAGGCACATGTTTCGCCGAAGATCAGATGGCACATTACCCGGCCGCGATGTTCTCCCGAACGCCGGCAGTTTTTTTTCTGCATGTATCCTGCAGGACGAGCGTTGTCGGCAAAATGATTTGTTTCGGTTCGAACTGATCTCCCTTCCGGATGTTCTCAAGTGTAATCTCGAAGGCACGCTTTCCGATTTCCACGGTCGGCTGTTCGATATACGTCAACGACGGTGAAACAAATCTGTTCGAAGCGCTGGTTCCAAAACAGATGATGTCGATGTCACGGGGGATCTTCATTCCCATCTCCGTCGCCGCCCGGTAGATACCCAGCGCGACCGGATAGGTGACGGCAAGAACGAATTCAGGAATCTCGCCGGAGGAACACATTTTCTTAAATCCAAGGTATCCGTCGTTTTCTCCGAAACCGCCGAAGACGGTCCACTCGGGACGGATCGGCAGGTTGTGTTTATTCATCGCCTCCGCAAATCCCTTATACCGGGAACGGCCGATGTTGATATGCTGAAATCCTGCAACGTGTCCGATCTTTGTGTAGCCGACACTGATTGCATGTTCGATGGCGCTAAAGCTTCCGCCGTAGTCGTCCACCATGACGCGATTGAATTGCGGGTCGTCCACAACGCGATCCATGAACGTGAGCGGAATTCCCCGTTCCCGCACTGTCTTGAAAATAGAAAAGTCTATCGTCTGCTGTGAAATGGAAACCATCAAACCGTCCACACGCATCGAGAGCAGCGAATGAATATGGCGCAGTTCCCGATCTGCATTTTCCTGCGACACGGTCAGAATGATTTCGTAGTTATTTTCGAATGCAGCATCGTAGATCGACTCGATGATCGATGCAAAAAAGGAGTGTGCAATTTTTGGAACGATGACACCGATGGTGTTCGAGCGCTGCGAAGAAAGATTCCGCGCCATAAAATTGGGATAGTACCCCAACTCGCCGGCAACCTTTTTTATCTTTGCAACAGTCTCAGAGGAAATATCGGGATGGCCGCGCAAGGCTTTGGAAACGGTCACCTTCGAGACATTGACAACTTGCGCAATATCAGAAAGCGTAACTTGGCGTGCTTTTCTCAATGTCGTCCCTTAACGGATGTGGGAATTTTGCGTTACCGGTAGCTTTACCGATATTATGAAATTTTTGCAGAAATATCAAGGGAAAGATGGAAATAGCTCACAGATTTGCGACAGGAAGATAGCGAAAACGACGGAATTCGTATTGATTAACCGATTACTTTACAATCTCGAAACGCAGCTTGGCAGGCGTGCTTGAAATGATTCGCTAACCCCACAAGAATTTTTCAAGCATCTCTACCGCAGATGAGGCATGCTGCACTGTGGCAGCGGTCAATTCTGTCCCGAATTCGAAGTTTTCTCCCCGCACAGTGCAGAAATATCCCTCAATACTCCCACCGTAGAGTTGGCTGTAGGTCGAAACCAAATCGGCGGGAGTGCAATGATGCGCAGATGGAGGAACAGGAACAGCGGGTTTCCCCACGGAATCGAATTGAACGGGATCCCCCTCCACTGATGCGTCGATGAACACAACGCGTGCATAGGATTTGAATTCTTCGAGCAGGTCCAGAGACAATTGATGGGTAGTTGTAACAACAACGCCGGAAATCTGGAATGAGGAGAGTTTCTCCGCAATCCAGATCCCGGCGCCATCATCAGTTCGTACGGTGTTGCCGTACCCGATCACAAGGGTTTTACCTATCGCCACACTTCATCCAATAATTCATTCTCCGGTCCCACGATCTGCACATGCATCGGCATGTGCCCCGACGCATGGGTCGAGCAGGACAGGCACGGATCGTAGCAGCGAATGCCGGCTTCCACACGATTCAGCATTCCCTCGGTGATTTTTCCTTTTCTCCCATCGATGAAGTGCGCTGCAATCTGGCGCACCGTCCGGTTCATCGCAATATTGTTCTGAGCGGTTGCGATGATCAGGTTCACCTTCTGCATCATTCCGTCGCTGTTCACCCAGTACTGGTGGAACAACACGCCGCGCGGTGCTTCACTGCATCCGACGCCCTCACTCCGGTTGATGCTTGCCTCTGCCCGTATATTCTTACCCATGGTCATGGGATCGCGCAACAGCAGTTCAATCTTCTCGATCGCGAACAATATTTCAATCAACCGCGCATAATGATAGAAGAACGAATTATTCACCACGCCCACGTTGCCGCTCAACGCCTTGAATATTTTCCGTTCCGCCTCGGCAAGCGGCGTTTCGATGTAGTCGCAAATATTGACACGGGCAAGCGGTCCGACGCGGTACATGCCGCGCGGATAATCGAACGGCTTGTAGTACGGAAACTTCAAATACGACCACGGTTCGTTCGCTTCACCGAAATAGTCATAATACTTGTGCGGATCCAGTTGATCCGCGATCGTATTGCCGTTGCCGTCCATGATGCGAAGATTGCCGTCGTAGTATTCCAGACCGCCGTCTTTGCTCACAAGCCCGACCAGCAGCGTGCGGAAATTTCCGAACTCCGGAATTTCCTTCGCAAACTTCACGTGGATTTTTTTCAACAGGTCGATCGCCAGCACTGTCGTTTCCTTCGCCTCGGGAAGTCCGGCGAGAATATAGTCGCGCTTTTCCGCATCGAGAGGATCCTGCACACCGCCGGGCACAGCCCACGGTGTGTGAATTTTCCGTCCGCCCAGGGTCTGAATGATTTCCTGTCCAAACTTGCGCAGACGAATGCCGCGTTTCGCAAGTTCTTTGTCGGCGGCGATCAATCCGAATACATTGCGTTTCGCCGGATCGGAATCGAATCCCAGAATAAAATCCGGCGACGACAGATGGAAGAAGCTGAGCGCATGGGACTGCAACCACTGTGCCAGCGTCAGCAGCCGGCGCAGATTCTCTGCTGTTTCCGGAATCGACACGGCAAGAATCTCATCGCCTGCCTTGGCGGAGGTGATCAGATGGCTGGCCGGACAAATGCCGCAGATGCGGGACGTGATTCCGGGCATTTCCCAGAGGAGCCGTCCTTCGCAGAATTTTTCGAAACCGCGGAATTCATTCACATGGAAGCGAGCATCCTGCACATCGCCATTGTCATCCAGTTGAATGGTGATCTTGGCATGTCCCTCGATGCGTGTGACGGGTGATATTGTAATAGTCTTTGGCATAGAACCTTTGTGTCCTTTTCGTGATTATCCGAATCGCAAATACGCCGTGGAGAGAACCGGCGTCCGTCCAGCGAGCAGTTCCGTCACCGCAAACCAGATTTCGTCCGCACTCGGCGGGCATCCGTGCAGGAAGAAATCCACCGTGATAACTTCATGCAGCGGCACGGCTTTCTTCATCAGTTTGGCGATGGTTTCGTACTCGTTCGGGACCATCGGATTCTTGTCCGACAGTTCGATGTACGAGCGATGCTCGATGGCTTCAACCGAAAACTTATTCCTCAGAGCGGTCACGTTGCCGGTTGTGGCACAGTCTCCGAACGAGATGACAAATCGCGCATTGCGACGGATTTGGTGCGCCAGTTCCTCGTTTTCCGAATTGGTGACAGCACCTTCCACGAGCGCGACATCGACGTTTGTCGGGAATTCCTTCACATCGGCGATCGGTGAATAGACCAATTCGATTTTGTCGGCAAGATCGATCAGCCGCTCGTCCATATCGAGAAACGACATGTGGCATCCGGAACATCCGCCGAGCCATGCCGTTGCAACTCTGGGTTTACTCATTCGTCAATCCTTCTTCCTTGGTCGAAATTAGTCGGTTTCGTGAACCTTGTTGATCCATTCCTTCTTGTTACGTGCAGTAACAATATACTTCAAGAAGTCCTTGTCCTTGTGCATCTCCGAAACGCCGGTGCCTTTTTCCACCAGCGCACCGGTCGGACACACGCGGACGCATTTGCCGCAGGACGTGCATGCTTCGGACGCACCCCACGGTTGATGCATATCGGAAATGATTTCGCAATCGATGCCTCGTCCTGCGATATCCCACACGTGCGCCCCTTCCACTTCGTGGCAGACGCGAACGCAGCGGTTGCAGAGCACGCAGCGGTTGTGATCCATCACATAATCTTTGTGCGTGGCATCGATCGACTTATCCGGGAAGAGATACGGAAACCGGACATAGATCAAACCGACATCGTACGCAAGATTCTGAAGCTCGCAGTAGGTGTTGACCACGCATACCGCACACTGATGATTCCCTTCCGACGCCAGCAGCTCGACGATCATCCGGCGGTAGCGCTGCAGCTTGTCGGAATTCGTACGGATGATCATTCCTTCCGAGGGGATGGTGGTGCAGGCCGGTTGCAGCTTCGGCGATCCGTCGATTTCGACAAGGCAAAGGCGGCAGGCGCCGAATGCCGAGAGTCCGTCGAGGTGGCACAACGTCGGGATTTTGATGCCATGTTCGCGGGAAATTTCGAGAACTGTCTCGTTTTCCTGCGCGCTGTATTGTTCACCGTCTATTGTAAGTGTTTTGATAGCCATAGTCAGTACCCGTTATGCGACAGTTTCTTTTGTTCCGGCAGGAACATATCCGACCGGCTGTTTGAGCAGCGACGTGTATTCGTCCGTGAAGAAGCGCATGGTCGACAACACCGGATTCGGCGCTGACTGGCCGAGGCCGCACAGGCTCGTCTCTTTCACCATCTGACAGAGCTCCTTCAGCAATGCATAGTCGTCCGTCGTCGCCTCTCCCTTTGAGATCTTGTCCAGCAGACCGTAAATGTGCTTCGTTCCCACACGGCACGGGATGCACTTGCCGCACGATTCGTCGACGCAGAACTCCATGAAGTATTTTGCCACATCCACCATGCTGGAGGTGGAATCCATCACGATCATGCCGCCGCTTCCCATGATCGATCCGACGGTGGCCAGCGATTCGTAGTCAACGGGAGGATCCAGATGTTCCGTTGGAATACAGCCGCCGGACGGCCCGCCGGTCTGCGCCGCTTTGAATTCCGTTCCGTCGGACGTTCCGCCGCCGATATCGAAAATGATCTTACGCAGTGGAATTCCCATCGGCACTTCGATGAGGCCGGTGTTTTTGATTTTCCCGGCAAGCGCGAAAACTTTCGTTCCGGCGCTCTTCGGCGTTCCAATGGCGGCAAACCATGCACTGCCGCGGTTGACAATTGGAACAATATTTGCAAAAGTTTCAACGTTATTGATCAGCGTCGGCGCATCCCACAGACCCTTTTCGGACGGGTATGGCGGACGCGGTTTCGGACGCCCACGACGACCCATCACCGAGCGCAGCAGCGCGGTTTCTTCACCGCAGACAAATGCACCGGCTCCAATGCGCAGATCGATCCGGAAATTGAAATTGGATTCGAATATCCTGTTGCCGAGCAGGCCGTTCTTCTCCGCCTGCTTGATGGCAAGCCGCAGCCGTTCAATTGCCAACGGATATTCCGCACGGATGTAGATGTATCCCTGGTTTGCTCCGACCGCGTATCCCGCAATCGCCATTCCTTCCAAGATGCGATGCGGATCGCCTTCGAGGACTGAACGATCCATGAATGCGCCGGGATCACCTTCGTCCGCATTACAGACAACATACTTCTGCGCATTCGCACCTTTGCGCACGATTGCCCATTTCAAGCCGGTCGGATATCCGGCCCCGCCGCGGCCGCGCAGTCCGCTCTTGCGCACTTCTTCCACCACTTCGTCCGGAGCCATTTCAGTGACGACTTTGGCAAGCGCTTCATAGCCGCCGATACCGATATATTCATCGATGCTCTCCGCATTGATTCGGCCGAGATTCTCGAGAACAATTTTCACCTGCGATGCGAAGAACGGGTTGGATTCTTCGATCATGTTTTCTTTGACCTTCTTGCCCTGGGCGATATGTTCCTCGACGATGCGTTTCGCGGCATCGGCATCCACATGCTGATAGAGGGTGTCGTCCGTCTGCACGAATACCAGTGGCCCTTCGCCGCACAAACCCAGACATCCGGTCCCCAAGACTTCACAGTCTTTCGTGAGCCCCTTTTCTTCCAACGCTTTTTTCAGTGTCTCTTTTACTGCATCGCTTCCGCTGGACACACAGCCCGCGGATGAACAGTAGAGAATGCGATGCTTGAATGTTGTCTGCCGTTCCTGTTCCTTCTCGGCAAGTTCACGAAGTTCTTCCAATGTCATGCGGGTACCTCTTCAGTCTTCTGTTTCCATTGATCGATGCGTCTCAACGATTCATCAACGGTCAATTTTCCGGCGACGTAGTTATCCAACACCGCAACAGGCGCAAGTCCGCAGGAACCGACGCATCGCGCGGAGATAAGGGAGATCTTGCCGTCGCCTGTTGTTTCGCCAAACTTGCAGCCGCACTTGTGCTCCACGGCTTTCTGCACTTCTGAGGAGCCCTTCACGTAGCATGCCGTCCCGGTGCAGAGTACAAAGGTGTGTTCCCCCTGCGGCTTCATCCGGAAGAAATGATAGAATGTGGCAACTCCGTACACCCTGCTAAAGGGTATCTTCAAAGCGCGCGCT
>JAPLFO010000199.1:0-8819 GCA_026390635.1 Ignavibacteriales bacterium | reverse complement strand
TTCTAGGTAGCCGAAAATCCCCTGCGCAACGTGGAGCACTTCAATCAGTGCATCACCGCTCGACTGGTGCTTTGTGATAGCCCGATCGAGAAGCTTGAACCTGTTATCACCGCTGGGATGTGTACTTTTTACCTGGCTTTGGGTCTGTGTGGGCATAGCAATCTAATGTTGTTGTTGATGATCTGATGAAAAAAGGGAATACCAAAAAGTGCGTGACCTGTGCGGGTACCACGATTGCGGAACTGACGGCCTACGAACACCTATAGCATTATCTCCGCTGGGGAACATGGCAACTATTATACCATAAATGACGATGCAAATTGGAGAAATTTCGACACAAATTCAACTTCATTCCCGATTCTGGGAGATATTTGTTCGCCAAACTGCAAATCGATGAGTGTTTGAAAAATACAACGGTGAGGTTTTCTACAACAGCAGGCCTTCGAGGAGCAGTTTCACGCCAATCAACGTAATAATGAGTCCGCCGGCGATTTCCATCCACTTCCCGAAGGCTCCCGAAAGGCGGGAACCGATTTTGAGCGCCAGAAATGAGAGACATGCAGTGATGATACCAATAACAGCGCTTGGATACCAGATTTCGACGTGGATCATCGCGAGCGTAATGCCGACGGCCAGCGCATCGAGACTTGTGGCAACTGATAGCATTACCATCGTATAGCTTTTGGTGGGATCTTGCTCCAATACTTCCCTTTCTTCGCGCCAGCCTGTGATAATCATGCGAATGCCGACAAAGGAAAGAAGGCCGAATGCGATCCAGTGATCGACAGAGCGGATGTACTGTTCAATCTGGATTCCGAGATACCACCCGAGCACGGGCATCAAGAATTGAAAAAGACCGAAGTGAAACGCCAGCCTCACTGCCGGACGCAGCTTCGCCGCATATCCATTCGCACCGACAGCGAGAGAAACAGCAAAGGCATCCATGGCGAGTCCGACGGCGATAAAAATGATTTCAATGAATTTCATTCGAGCGTGCCCCAGTGATCAAGAACTTCCGATAAAAATCGGCAAAACCAGATTCGAAAGCAAATAAGGAAACTGTTACGGGACGAGTGTGGAGAGGAGAGGATATCATTTTTCTCCCAGCGATGAACCCCGCCGGCAGCCTGCGGAGATGCAACTTTAAGAAAGCGCGTTGAGTGATATTCTTCTCTCCAGAATCGGTTAGTGAACCCGCGGCATGATACTCATTTTCCCCTCGATCCCATTGTCTGAACTATGATTCTTATGATTACGTGATTGAATTGATAAGATGCAAAAGATTTACACATATCATCAATCTTGGAAATCATAGTTCTGACAAGTGCAGATCTATTTTTGAACTCTATATTTTTTGTTTGTAAGTCGCTTGTATTCCAGACTCCGTGCACCAAAATTGAGTAAAAGCCCAATTTCCAAATTATATGCTTCAAGATAATTAATTGCCTGTGCAAAGTGCACATCCTCCAATTGTATCAGAGCTTTCAATTCTACCGACACAATTCCCTCCACCAAGAAATCAACCCGCCGTGTTCCAATATACTCTTCACGGTAAAGAATCTGCATTTCAAACTCACGTTGGAATGCAATACCGGCACGTGTCATTTCTATCTCCAACGCTCTTTGATAAATAACTTCCTGGAAACCGTTCCCAAGCGTTGAATGCACAGTCATTGCACAACCGATAATCTTTCCGGTCAATTCTGAGTATTTGTATTCTTCTTCAATCATGGAAATCATCTCATCATACAAATCACAGTTCAGACAACCGCTGTGTATGGCAGCACACCCTACCGGGCGGAACAAGGTATGTGATGGGTACTATCCCTTGTACCATTCTTTCTTTGGATCGTAGTGCGTCGATCGCTGCTTGTGCTCGTTGTGCCGCTGACGGGCAAGTCCGATGAGTTCATCCAACAGGTGCGGATAGGAAAGGCCGCTTGCCTCCCATAGTTTCGGATACATGCTGATGGAAGTGAATCCGGGAATCGTGTTGATCTCATTCAGAAAAATCTTATTCGTATTCTTCTGTAAAAAGAAATCAACCCTCGCCATACCGGCACAATCCAGCACTCGATAGGCCTGAAGAGCCATCGTTCTGATTTTGTTGGAAAGCGCCGCAGCCATCTGTGCCGGGATTATCGCTGCCGTCTTGCCGTCGACATATTTTGCATCGTAGTCATAGAACTCGTTCGACGGAATGATTTCACCGAGCACCGAGGCCCTCGGATCGTCGTTGCCGAGAACAGCGCATTCAATCTCTCGCGCATCGCGGATTCCGCACTCGATCAAAATTTTGCGATCGTAGCGCAATGCAAGTTCCACCGCCGGCACGAGTTCCTTCCGGCCATGTACTTTGCTGATGCCGATGCTCGATCCTGTATTGGCAGGTTTGACAAAACAGGGATAGCCGACTGCCTTTTCGATTTCTCCCGGAAGTTTCTTCCCTTTTTCCGCAGCACTGTGTGACGAATAGGATACAAATGGAACTACCGGAATCCCCGCATCGCGAAGAACCTGCTTCTGCACGATTTTGTCCATCCCCAAAGCAGATCCGAGTACTGCTGCTCCGACGTACGGGATATCCGCCAGTTCCAGTAACCCCTGCATCGAACCATCCTCGCCGCATGTACCGTGGAGCACCGGAAAAATAACATCCACCGGAAGGACATCCGCCCGCCCGCCGGAGATGGGAACCAGTCCTTGCTTGGCAGGATCCGGCAGTACGACGTGTTCCGGAACATCGGAAAGCGGGGACTTTTCTTTCAACAACCACAGCGCTTCGGCAGATGAAAGCCAACGCCCTTCCGGAGTGATACCGATCGGAACAACGTCGTATTTTTTCTTGTCGAGCGCCTGCATCACGGACGCAGCAGAAACAAGTGAAACTTCATGTTCCGCCGAACGGCCGCCGAACAGGACACCGATACGTAGTTTCTTTTTCATCGCAGATTATTAATATTTTTTGATGGAAGCATGATTCAAATTGCCGTCTGCATCACGTGGATCAAGGATTGATCACCCACTTCGCCGAGCTCAGCGAGGCGAGCGATCCTGGTAACGCGAAATAAAATTCTTCACTGTGTCGCAATATGCTGTTTCACCCATTGCTGCCGGAAGATTGGGATGATCCGCTCCCGGAACGCGAATGAATTCTTTCGGATCATTCGCGTTTCTAAAAATGACGGCAGAATTCTTTTCAAGGTCAATGAATTTGTCGTCGATGCCGTGCATCAACAGGAATGGCGCATGGATGGCTTTGATCTTTTCGTCATTCCGGTATTCCCCCTTCATGACATAGGAACCGGGAATATCGAGCAACGCTCCGCTCTGCACGAGTGCATCCGCCGACGCAAAGGGCGCTTCCGCAATAATCACTTTGGGAGTGAATTCTGTTGCGCCGAGATTGAACGTCACGACATTGCCAAGTGAAAAACCATAGAAGACGAGCTTGGACCGATCCACTCCCGGACGATTCAGAAGATACTCCAACGCAGCATGCCCGTCCGCATAGAGGGCACCTTCCGACGGAGTTCCTTCACTCATGCCAAAACCCTGATAATCAAAAATGAAAACATTGCATCCGGTCCTGTAGAGCAGTTCAACACGGTCCCAATAGAACTGCAGGTGATACTTGTTCCCGTGGCAATAGAGGATCGTGACGTCGGGATGCACGCCGTTGGAGGTCACAAAATATCCGTAGATTTTCTTTCCCTGCGAATTCAGTTCCACGAACTCCCGGTGTGCTTCTGGTATCACGAGGGTGCTGAGTGCGTAGGATGAAAGCGGCTTGCGATTGAAGAGCGAATCGTCGAGATCAAAGCATCCGGCGAATAGAATCGCCGCCAGAATCACCGCCACGACGACACAAAGATTTTTCGTTTTGGTTACCATCGGTATGTACACCCGAAAAAGGTGGCAAACGATCCCATCCCGCCAATTGACGAGTACCCTTCAAATACGCCGTGCGCCGTATTCACGTTCGCCGCCATCCATTTCATTTCCATCTGCAGGACGGATCTGCTGCTGACAGGAATCTCCACACCGGCGAACGGGGTCATAAAATGCCGTGCCGGGCGAAGCTGATAGACATCTTCCGCTCCGGCAAAAACTAAAACTGAGCCCGTGAGAACATAGCTCGCGTTGAGGCTCAGAAACGGATACCCGCGTGTCGCCGAACCATGGCGAAGGTCAGAAAACAAATAAAGTTCTCCTGTCGCGGTAATTTCAGGAACGATGCCCCGCTCATGGGCCAACGCATACGCGGCGCCGGCATCCAGCCCAAGGTCGCCGAAAAGCAATGCGGTGACATGCGCCCTGCCGATCAGTGACACGTCCCCCGTCAATCCATGAACGGCTCCCGCTGTCATGTACGGAACCGGCATCGGGAAACCAGCCGGCTTGATAATCGGACCGCCCAGCGATGCCGAGAGTTGTGTCGATCCCTTCTCCAGAACGCGCACCGGTTGTGTAACGCCGCAGTGCATGGCAGTACCATTTCTCCATCCCCAAAACGGGCGTCCATGGGTTGTTCGGTTCAAAATAATGCCAGAGAAATCTGGAAACGCGCCGCCGCAGGACGTATCCCTCGTTTTCGTGCGTCCAACTTTCGTCTTTCTGATTTTTTGTGATCACACAGAACACATAGTCGCCGGAGGGAGCATTCACAAGCAGAACTTCGGAGCGCGATTTGTCTACCATTCCTTGTTTGGAGGCGACATGAATGTCCGGAGGAATTTCCGCAAGCGCCACGCCATCCCAATAGGAACGGCACAGATTCCGGTACATGCGTTCGCTCGCTGCCGGACTGACGATCTTTCCCTGACGGAGGGCGGCGACGAGTTCAGCCATCTCACGCGGGGTCGTATGCCCCCAGCCGTATATTTCGCGTATCGCTTGTCGTCCCGGAGTTCTGGAATTTACACGGGTCTGGTGAAAACCAGAGCCTGACACCAGAGGCTTGCCGTGTTATCGCTCATCGTCTGCATCAGCATAACCAGTTTGCTGAGAACGATCTTCGCGCTGTCCCTACAGGAGCCTAGAATATCGTCTTCTCCGGGATAGCACATGGAATCGCGGTACATCATGTCGGTCTGATATGCAATCCCTCCCTTTTCGATCCGGTCGAAGAGTCCTACCATGATCGGCACTTTGATCAGGCTCGCTGTCGGAAAGAGCGTGTCTGAGTTGAATCCGGCGGTCTGGCCGGTCTTCAAATTCCGCACGTAAATACCGACGTCGCCGCGGACGGTAGACGCAAATGCACGCAGCGAGTCCACCATCACAGGATCATCGACGAGCGATGAGGTGAAGGGACCTGAGGTGCCGCAGTGGAAGAAGATGAAGGGAATCGTCATGACAAACGCGATGCTCAACCGCTTCTTCATACATATCCTATGTTATGTGGTAAAGGGGGTTCCCGGTTTGCCGCGGAGGCTGTCAGAATTGCTGACGCCGAGCGACTGATAGATCTGGATTGTTGCTTTGGACTTGTTCAGTGTGTAGAAATGGATGCCGGGGACATCATGATCGATCAGATCACGGACTTGTTCCGTCGCCCAATGGACGCCCACATTCTGGACATAGACATCATCTTCCGCACGCGAGAGTGCACGCAGCAGGCGCGCAGGAAAGCGGGCACCAAGCGCCAGTTCCGCCATTCGCGACAGACCTTTGCGCGTTGTGATCGGCATGATTCCGGCAATGATGGGGATTGTGATGCCGGCAAGAACACAGCGGTCACGAAAATCGTAGAAGTCGCGATTGTCAAAAAAGAGCTGCGTACAAATGTAATCTGCACCGGCATCGACCTTTGCCTTCAGGTAATCGATCTCTTTGAGTCGATTCGGTGTGGCGGGATGTCCTTCCGGAAAACCGGCAACCCCGATACCCATCCTGGGAAAATTTTCACGTATGAAAGCGACAAGATCGGCAGCATGTTCGAATCCATTGGGCACAGTGGAGAAGACACCCGCGTTCTTCGGAGGGTCACCGTGCAATGCCATGATATTTTGGATCCCGTTGTGCTCATAGCGTTCCAGGATTTCCTTCACTTCGTTCCGCGTCGCGCCGATGCATGTCAAATGCGAGACGATGTCAAGTTGCGCTTCCTTCTGGAGACGAACGACAAGATCCTGCGTCAACTGGCGCGTTGAGCCGCCTGCGCCGTACGTGACGCTCACATAGGACGGTCTCAATTCCTTCAGATGTTGGATGGAATGAAACAGTTCCGCTGAGGCGGCTTCATTTTTCGGGGGGAAAAATTCAAAGCTGAACGACGGGCGATTAGTGCGAAGGATTTCGGAAATGTGCATGCATCACCGGGAAAGAATGCTCTTGATGGTTTGTTCTGTGTCGTGCAGATTCTGCTCGAATTCCACGAGGCGGATCAGATCATACATCAATGGTCCGAATGTCTTCTCATGGAGGTTAACGGTATCCATGTGAACGCGGCAAAGCGTGATGCCATTTTGGAATCCTTCGACGTTCTCATCATGTCCTGTTTCGAGAATGAAGAGCACGTCAACGTTTTCCTTCCTGCCGCAACCGGGCCATTGACAAATATTTTTATCCCGTTGCAGCACATATTCGCGCAGCACAGTCTGTGCCATGCCTGAAGTCCTTCTGTTCATCATTATTCGTATCGTAGTGCATCGATCGGATTAAGCTGCGCCGCTTTGCGCGCGGGATAGAAACCAAAGAAGATCCCGACGGCAGCCGAAAAAAGGAACGCCAGGCCGATTGATGTCGTGGAAACAAGCGTCGGCCAGCCGGCAAGATTCGAAATCAAGAGCGAGGATCCGATCCCCAGTAATACACCGATAAGGCCTCCCGCCATGCTTAAGACCACCGCTTCCACCAGAAATTGGAGAAGAATATCGCGCCCGCGCGCACCAATGGACATGCGGATACCAATTTCGCGTGTCCGTTCCGTCACAGAAACGAGCATAATATTCATTATACCAATTCCACCGACCAAAAGCGAGATGGATGCGATGGATGCCAGCAAAATAGTGAGCACTTGGGTTGTGGCTTCAGCTGCACTTGCAATTTCTGTCTGGCTGCGGACAGTGAAATCGGCATCTTCCCACGGCTGGATTCTATGCCGAACGCGAAGCAGTTCAGTGATCTGAGCCTGCGCGTCCGTCATGGCCTGATCGCTGACAGCGGAGAGCATGATCGTCCCGAGGAACGTAACCCCCATAAGTTTTTTCTGCACAGTCGTGTAGGGCGCGATGACGATGTCGTCCTGATCGCTGCCCTGTGCCGACTGGCCTTTGGGGGAGAGTACACCGACAACCCTGAACGGCATCTTCTTGATACGGATAACAGATCCGACCGCGTTGCCGCCTTTGAACAAATTGTCCGCTACGGTTTGTCCGAGCACACACACCTTTGTCGCACCGCGCACATCTGCTTCGGTGAAAGACTGACCCAGTGCCAAGGGCCAGCTCCGGATGATGAAGTACTCCGGGTTGGATCCCATAATGCTCGTTCCCCAGTTCTGTTCACCGAAAACTACCTGGCCGCCGGTACGAATGACAGGCGCAGCAACATTGACAGAAGGACACTGTGTTTTGATCGCTTCAAGATCGTCCGCCGTCAATGATGTCATCGATCCCATACCGCCTCGTACTCCGCCCTGATTCGACGATCCGGGGAAAATGAGCAGCACATTGGTACCCAGCGTCGCAATCTGCTGCTCAATATTGTATTGAGCACCCTGCCCGATTGCCATCATGGCAATCACGGCACCCACGCCGATGATGATTCCGAGCATGGTGAGGAATGAACGCATTTTATTCCGTCCGAGCGAACGAAGCGCTACTTTGAGAATATTCCGGATATTCATGCGGCGTCCTCCTCTTCGTCATCAAGCAGAGCCGGAAGATCTTTCAGCTTCTGCGCGGCATTTGCGGAGCGCTCGACGTGCGTGTCTTTCCTGATCTTTCCATCCTTGAAGATGATGTTGCGTTTGGTGTACTCGGCGATGTCCGGCTCGTGTGTCACCAGCACGACCGTAATTCCTTTTTCATTGAGTTGTTGAAAAATATCCATGACTTCGACGCTCGTACGACTGTCGAGATTTCCGGTCGGCTCGTCGGCAAGAATAATCGAAGGATCATTCACAAGCGCACGCGCTATCGCAACACGCTGCTGCTGTCCGCCTGAAAGTTGATTCGGCAGATGATGCCAGCGATCTTCCAGGCCGACAATTTTCAGCGCCTCCATCGCATGATCCCGACGGTACGCGTTCGATACATTTTTATAGAACATCGGCAGTTCGACATTCTCGAGCGCAGACGTCCGGGAAAGCAGATTGAAACCCTGAAAGACAAAACCGATTTTTTCATTGCGGATGCCTGCCAGTTGGTCGCGATCGAGCTTGCCGATATCCACGCCGTCCAGTAGATATTCACCTTTCGACGGCACATCCAGACAGCCGACGATGTTCATAAATGTCGATTTCCCCGAACCTGAAGCTCCCATGATCGCCGCAAATTCTCCGCGTGCGATTTCAAGTGAAACTCCGCGCAACGCGTGGACTTCCACGTCTCCCATATGGTACGTCTTCGATAGGTGACGTACCGTAATCAGTGATGAGTTCTCTTTCATAGGATTAAAATCCCCGGCGTCCGCCGCCACCCTGACTGCCGCCCATCGGGAGCGCGCTGCCGGTTGATTGCGGCTTCTGCGTAAGAATGCCGACAACAACCTCCTGGCCTTCATCGACCTTCCCCTTTACGATTTCCGTAAACGTGCCGTCACTTAAGCCAGTTCTGACTGAGATCGATTCGAGTTTTTTGTTTGCATTCAGC
>JAPLFO010000093.1 GCA_026390635.1 Ignavibacteriales bacterium | reverse complement strand
TTTGCGCTCTGGATGTTCGGCATGGAGTTGGAGAATGTCTGGGGTTCCAAAAAGTTCTTGACCTATTATGTTGTCTGCGGCATCGGTGCAGGTGTGGCGAATCTTCTGCTGGCGCCGCTTTTTTCAGAAGTCGGGCCGACGATCGGTGCTTCCGGCGCCATCTACGGAGTCCTTCTTGCGTTCGGCATGCTTTTTCCGGACCGTCTCATTTTTCTCTACTTTTTTGTTCCGGTGAAAGCAAAGTACTTTGTCGCTCTCTACATGATCATTGAATTTGTGACTGTCGGTTTGGGCGGGACAGACGGGGTGGCACATTTCGCCCATCTCGGCGGTGCGTTTGTCGGATTCGCGTATCTCATGATGGAGAGATATAATCTCTCGATCTTTCCCAGCCGCGAGCACCGGGAGCCGGCGAAGAACAAATGGACCTCGACGCCAACCCGGCCGATAGACTACGAGAATGTTACAGACGCAAAGGTCTATGATATTCGCGAGCATTCGCCGAAGACACCGACGGCAGCGACGCAAAAGGAAATCGACGACATTCTCGACAAAATCAGCCACGGAGGGTATCAAAGCCTGAGCGATGACGAGAAGAAAAAATTGTTTGAAGCCAGCAAAAAATTGAATTAAATCAGGCGGGGTTGCGTTGCAGAAACGGAAGAAAGAAGACACGTCGTACGGGAGCGGCGGCCGGAACAGTTGATAGAGCATATGGATCAAAATACATACAAGTCGTGCGTTCGTCGTACAACGCGTCAGGTCAACGTCGGCGGAATCAAGATCGGCGGCGGTGCCCCCATTTCCGTGCAGACGATGACAAAGACCAAGACGGAGGATATTGCAGGAACGGTGGCGCAGATCAACACTGCGACCGATGCCGGCTGCGATATCGTCCGCGTGACGGTAAATGACAAGGAAGCGGCGGAGGCCATGGCTGCGATCGTGCGTCAATCACCCATTCCGATCGTGGCGGATATCCACTTCAATCATATTTTTGCTTTGAAGGCAATTGAGGCCGGCGTAGCAAAAGTGCGGCTCAATCCGGGGAATATCGGATCGAAGGACCGTATTAAGGAAGTGCTGACAGCGGCGAAAGCAAAAGGAATCCCGATTCGCATCGGAGTCAATTCCGGATCGCTGGAAGAGGACATCCTGCAGAAGCATGGGTACCCGACAGCAGAAGCGTTGTACGAAAGTGCGATGCGCCATGTCGGTATCTGTGATGAATTCGACTTCCACGATGTTATCATCTCGGTTAAATCCACCGATGTACGTCTCATGATCGAGGCGTACCGCCTTGTTGCCGCGCGAACGGACATTCCTCTGCACCTGGGTGTCACAGAAGCCGGGTTGACGCGGGTTGGAACGGTGAAATCCTCCATCGGTATCGGGACGCTGCTCGCGGAAGGAATCGGCGACACCATCCGTGTGTCTCTGACGGATGATCCGGTGAAGGAGGTCGAAGTGGGGAAGGAGATTCTCCGTTCCCTCGGCCTGGCATCAAGAAATGTCGAGATCATTGCCTGTCCAACTTGCGGCCGCCTGGAAGTGGATTTATTCAGCATCACACGAGAACTGGAGCAGCGTTTGAGCGGCATAAAAAAGCCGGTAAAAATCGCAATTCTTGGATGTGTCGTGAACGGTCCGGGCGAAGCGAGTGAAGCGGATATCGGCATTGCGGCAGGAAAAGGAGTCGCGATTCTCTACCGCAAAGGAGAGATGATCAGAAAGATCCAGGAAAGCGAAATCGTCGACACCGTGGTCGAGGAAGTGCTCAAGTTTCAACCGGCTGTCTGACAATCCCTGATTTCGCATTTACAGAGGGGTGGAATGGTTGCGATTTATCCTTCTTTTTCTTACTATGAGATCCAGAGGATTCATCATTCACCCACGATACGCGAGGCGCGTATGAAATCTGCCGGCATCAAAAAACTCTACTACTCCATCAGCGAAGTGAGCAAGATTACGGATCTTGAGCAATACGTCTTGCGCTATTGGGAATCTGAGTTTGAACAATTGAAACCGTCGAAGAACCGCGCCGGCAATCGGATCTACACAAACAAAGATATTAAGCTTATTCTCTACATCCGGCAGCTTCTCCGCGAAGAGCGGTACACGATCGAGGGCGCGAAGCAGGTTTTGAAAACCTGGTCGCCCGAAGGTGAGGCGGGACAGCAACTCACATTGCTGCCGGACGCAAAACCGGAACAGGTTGCACAATCGGTTGCCGTTGCGGCCGCGGTGGCAGCAGCGACGGCAGCAGAATCCGCTGCAGCCTCCGTCGAAGAGGCTTCTCTGAAGGCGGACCTGGTGGAGATCAAAACTTTCCTTGAAGAATTGCTGACTCGTTTGAATTAAACAAAAAACTCCGTCTCAACAGGACGGAGTTTTCGTTGACGGCGGTGCCTGCCGCACCTCCGCCAATTGAAATTGTTTTGACATCACATAAATTTTGCGTACATTTGTTCATACGGAACGTGGCGCAGCCCGGCTAGCGCACTACCTTGGGGTGGTAGGGGTCGCGGGTTCGAATCCCGCCGTTCCGACCAGAACCGTCGAAGACCACCAGACGGTTCTTTTTTTGTCCGCCCGATTTCCATCCCGAGAAACAGAAACTCAAATTTTCGTATTCGTCAGAACTTTTTCCCTGTCAAAGACGGAGCAGAGGCGACGATCTCCGACCAGCATCGAGGAGCGATGTCGGAATCCGGGACATGTGTCCTCCCTCCAGGAGATTGTCAAACACTATCCGGGGATGCGGTACACCGGATACTCCTTCTTCATTTGCCGCAAGAAGTTGAACGGCTCATACTGAATCAATCCCCACGACGATTGCGGTTCCAATGCGATAACGAGCATGGTAGAATGAATCTGGTGTAATGGCACGAGAACGTCGCCGGCAACGAAGATATGTCTGGATGAGTTCCGGGTGACGACCGGTGCCGACACCGATTCTCCTTCCAGGTATGAAGATGGAAGCGAGTCGATCGTGTACGACTCTACAAAAAATGCCGTGTCTCTCGTGAAGCGGCGGAAGAATATATGATGCCTTTCGAGGAACGACACCAGTTCCTTCTGTGCGGCAGGAATGACGTATGCAGACGGACGGTGTACGCTCAGCACAGGTGCGATCGTCGGAGCATAGCAAATGTTGACAAGGGAGTCCCGTCCAGTTTTCAGGCTTCGAACCGGAACTGCCAGTGTTCCGCCATAGCGATGTTCCATTCGCAGCACGACATCCGAGCGGTTCTCTTCAAGTTTGCGGCGTTCATTCTGAACAACCGTCTTGACGTCCATGGCATGAGCGCCGATCCAATCCAGAAAAGCTGAGATTGCTGCATGCTGACACCGCACACGTCGCTCCAGCGCGGCGGAAAAACGCCCCCCGTTTCTTCCTTCCAGGATCAGAGAGAAGGAATTCAGTATCGCAAAACTCTGCCGCCCGTCATTGATGTCCGTGGTAGAGTGGCGTACAGTGTCAGATGGAGATCCCATGATCGTATAGTTGAAGAAGCGCACTCCCTGTTTTGTCAGTGATCGCTCCAGTGCGGGAAAGAGACGCTGGGTGATCATGTGCCTGATTGCGACGGAGGTGTTCAGGTTTGTGGGAGATCCAAATTGCTCATCCATGGACCGGACATATCCGGCTTTTTCCCATGCAGAACCGCCGCCGCTGAACTCGTTCCGGCTGGTACCGTGCGTACACATCGTGCAGCGCGCAAACTTCCGGTTGCAGAAGGGTGAGGTGTGATCGATTGAGATCCGCTCGATTGCCGTTTGTGCGTGTGGAATCCTCATTACCATCCGGGTTCATCGACGGTATCAGCAGAAGGTTGACCGACTTGAGCAGGGATGCCTTTTTGCCGTCCACGATCTCTTTGGCAAGCTGGAGCGCAGCTTCTTTCCCGGATGGCTCATTGCCATGTTGGGAGCAGAAAAGCAGAACAGTGGGTTTTCTCAAAGCTGCAATGGAATCTCCGGAACGGAAAATAAGAAGCGGTAGTGGTCTGCCCTTTGCGCTCAGGCCGGCTGTGACAACTCTCAGAGAAATGTTTTTCGATTTCAGCGACGTCACGAACCGAAGTAGTTCATCATGGGATGTAACGCGCTGATATCGGGCGGCAGCGACCGGCGCAAGCGAGAATTCAGATTGTCCCGAACTGTTGGCAATTATACAAGCGGTGAGCAGGAGAAAGACAAATGACCGTCGAAGAGTTTTCACAACGACTCCGTTGAAAATGAATATGCCACCAAAGTACGGGAAGAATGGACGAAATGCAAAGCATGCTGTTGGGTGATTTGATACTGACGAAAATATTCCTGAATGGAATAGTCGAACTATTCGTGGTTGTGATGTCGCTCCTATCGAAGCTATGCGTATTGGTGCCATTTCCTTCATAGTCCCGGATGGTTTTTGCCGTTGCGGGACTTGATTCCCGGGGATCCGCGTTCTCCGATGCGGCTCAATGGCGCCTCTCTTCGACTTTCCGTGACAATTTCCCAAAAATATTGTATGTTGCTTCGTCCAATGAATCTATCATTTTACAGAGTATCGAATATGCGCAGGATAGCATTGCTTTTATTCCTTGTCACAAGTTCCGCCTTTGCACAAATTGAATCTGCACAACAGCTAATTGTATCAATCGCTCCGGAGTGGAACTCAATAACCGGAACGATGTACCTTTTTGAATTGACGGATGATGGCTGGGTTCAAACCACCGCTCCCTGGAAAGTCAACTACGGCGATTCCGGCATGGTGTGGGCGGAAGGGCTGCATCTCAATCCTTCCGGTGTCCGGATGAAGGTGGAGGGCGATCACAGATCTCCGGCCGGCGTATTTGAACTCGGCGACATCTACGGTTATGATGCGGCGCCGCCGTCCGGCGTTATCTATCCGTACCATCAGTCCGGCAGAACCCTGCATGCGGTGGACGACGGGAACTCCATTTTCTACAACTCCATCGTAGATGAAAATGACGTT
>JAPLFO010000090.1:26171-29616 GCA_026390635.1 Ignavibacteriales bacterium | reverse complement strand
GGCAGTGCGATTGGACACCAAGCGTATCCGAGACGATCAGGACACGATGGCCTGCCTCGACCTGCTCATGCGCGAGTGAGACGGCATACACTTCCGCTCCAGTAACTTCAAATTGCGAAAGGACGTGCAGTATTGTCATCGAGTACCCTTTGAAAATACGTGATGAGAACCGACGGTGGCTCAACTATTGGGGGTTGTAAAAAGACGAAATGGACTCTCCCGTCCGGCAAAACGGGTCTCGACAAAACAGATAGTCGCAACCGGGTATTCTTAAATTTCGGAGATTCTATTTTCCAAAATTGCGAAAAATTCACCAAAATCGACGAACTTAACCCGTATTTGTCTATATTTTGAATGGCATAATAGTTGACAACTATAAATATAGCTATGGAAAAGACATCAAACACAATTTCTCGCACATCAGATCAACAGCACGATCCAGTCTACTCTATCGGAACTGTGGCCCGGATGCTGAAAGTATCCGTGCACTTGCTCCGTCTGTATGAGCGTGAAGGATTGATTCTGCCGATCCGGAGCGAAGGCCGGCAGCGATTGTATTCTGCGTCCGACGTTTCGCGATTGGGCTGCATCATCAGCGCCATTCGCGATCAGAAAATGTCGATCGCATCCATACAAAAAATTCAGTCCCTCATTCCCTGCTGGAAGATACGAAATTGCCGCGAAAAAGACCGCATCGTCTGCGCTGCTTTTTCGACTGCGGGCAAGGCATGCTGGATGATCAAGTCGGATGTGCTTGCATGCGGAATGCAAAGCTGCAGGGAATGCGTAGTGTATCTCCGCTCTGGTGACTGTTCAAGCATCAAGCAATTCATTATCGACGCCACTTCCCCGGAATTACGCCAACAATGAAAAAACCCATTATCTTATTTCTGGTCATTGCGGGAATTCTCCTTCTTGCGATTATCGCTCAAACGCATCGCCATCGCGATCCTTCACCCCTGTTGGAACTGAAGCAGAAATATTCCCAACGGCATATACCATCTGTCGATCACACAAAGCTGCCTGCACTGCAGAAGAAATTCTCCACGCCGCAGGAGGTAACGCTTGCATGCATTTCGTGCCATACAGAGCGCCACAAAGAAGTGATGCGCTCATCTCATTGGAATTGGGAGCGCGAAGAATATGTCCCCGGTCGGGGCATTACCTATCTCGGCAAAAAGAACGCGCTGAACAACTATTGCATCGGCACAGAAGGAAATGAACAAAGCTGTGCAAAGTGCCACATCGGTTATGGAATGACCGATGCGAAATTCGGTTTTGATAATCCCGCGTATGTCGATTGCCTGGCCTGTCATGACAATTCCAGCAAATACGTGAAGGCGTCTGAACAGGCGGGGAAACCGGAGCCTGCATTGAATCTTGCCGACATAGCTCAGCATGTCGGTTCGCCTCAGCGCACCAACTGCGGCACGTGCCATTTCTTCGGCGGCGGAGGCAACAACGTGAAGCACGGCGACCTTGACAAAGCCATGTTCGATCCATCGAAAGATCTCGACGTTCATATGTCCGCCGAGACATCCGATCTGCAATGCCCCGCATGTCATATTACAAAGAACCACAAGATGGCAGGAAAGATGTATTCTCTTTCATCCATGAACAGAAACAGGTCCACGTGTGAACAATGCCATACGGATCGTCCGCACGATGACGGTATTCTGAACGAGCACACAGTGAAAGTGTCCTGCCAGGCATGTCACATTCCTCAATATGCGAAAGCAAATGCAACAAAGGTCTACTGGGATTGGTCCACTGCCGGCAAAATGAAGAACGGCGAGCCCTACATCGAAGAAGACTCCGACGGAAACCATGCATACATGTCCATCAAAGGAAGCTTCACGTGGGGAAAAAACTTGCAGCCGGAGTATGCGTGGTTCAACGGAACTGCCGGACACTATCTTCTTGGCGATACGATAACACCGTATCGGACCATAAGCATTAATACTCTCTATGGACGATATGATGATCCCGACGCAAAGATCATTCCGGTTAAAATCCATCGTGCGAAACAAATCTACGACCCGCAGACAAAAATGCTAATCCAGCCCATACTGTTCGGCACGGAAAAAGGAAAAGGCGCCTACTGGAAGGACTTTGATTGGAAAACGGCATCTGCCGAAGGAATGAAAAAAGTCGGTCTCCCCTTCAGCGGTTCGTACACATTCGTGGAGACGGAAATGTATTGGCCTGTGAATCACCAGGTTTCACCAAAAAATAGAACCGTACCATGCAGCGAATGTCACACCCGAATAAACGGCCGCCTTCAGGCGTTGAAAGATTTCTATATGCCCGGCCGCGATTACAATGCCGCCATTGAATGGTTTGGACGCGGTGCCATTCTTCTTTCGCTGCTCGGAGTTGCTGCACATGCGCTCTTGAGATTTGTCGCTGCTCGAAAACGGCGCATTCCATCAGGAGGCGGAGTATGAAAAAGGTCTATATCTACAAGGGATTCGAACGCTTCTGGCATTTCACTACCGGCGAGTGGCGGCAATATATTCCCACGCGAAAATACCTCAAGGCGCAGATCGAATTCTATCTTACAGGCATTTTCCGTAATGCTCCTCATCCCACAAAGAAGACGGTACTGAGCAAATTGAATCCACTGCAGCGTCTCGTCTATCTGAGCCTGAAACTGCTTGTCATTCCGGTGATGGTGACGTCGGGACTGTTGTACATGGTTTACCGATATACCGGTCCGCGACATATTGAGTCGTTTGCGATATTCCCCCTGGAGCATATTGCTCTCTGGCACGTTGCCGGCGCGTTTATTGTTGTCGCGTTCGTCATCGCACATCTCTATCTCATTACGACCGGGCAGACGCCGACCTCGAATCTCAAAGCAATGATCACCGGATACGAAGATATTGAAGGACAGTAACTATGAAACAAACAACGTACATGAATCCCTATCTTGCGGGTTTCTTTCTCGGACTCGTTTTACTGGCGACCATTTTTGTGACAGGACGCGGCCTCGGCGCCAGCGGTGCTGTTAAAAGCGTTCTCATTCAATCGGTGGAAACCCTGGAGCCGGCCCATGCCGCAGCGGCTCCGTTTTACACTGAATACCGGAAGGAGCATCCGGAACCTCCGTTGAAGTCCTGGCTTGTCTTTGAAGTCATCGGTGTGATCATCGGTGGATTCATCTCCGGGGTTGTTTCAGACAGGCTTGGATTTACGCTGGAAAAAGGTCCGCGCGTGCGTTCCGGCGTGCGTCTGGTGACTGCGCTGGTCGGTGGAGCGCTTTTCGGACTCGGCGCTCAATTCGGACGGGGATGCACGAGCGGTGCAGCTCTTAGCGGCATGGCAGTCTTGTCGACCGGCGGCATCATCACCATGATGGCGATCTTCGGAATGGGATATGCAGTCGCTTTCTTTTTCCGCAAATTGTGGATTTGATTTCTCAACGAATGGACTATGACCATGG
>JAPLFO010000090.1:7288-26116 GCA_026390635.1 Ignavibacteriales bacterium | reverse complement strand
TCATCATCACGCAAACTCGCCGGTGTTTTCTATGGATATGACTTCACCGTACTGCGGGTCTTCTTCACCGCTGGCGTTACCGCTATGTCCGGAGTCATCATTCTCGGTTACGTTGGCGCTCTTGATCTCGATCTCATCTATATCAATCCGATGTATCTCTGGTCTGCTATTGTCGGCGGATTGATAATGGGTGTGGGATTTATTGTCGGCGGTTTTTGCCCGGGAACCAGTATTTGCGCCATGGCGATCGGGAAGATTGATGCATTTGTTTTTGTTCTTGGCGGAATTCTTGGTGTCTACATTTTCGCCGAAGGATACTCCTTCTTTGAGCCGCTCTATATGGGATCCTTCTGGGGTAATGTCCGTATCTTCGATACCTTCGGGATCACGCAGGGAGCATTTGCCTGCGGGCTTATCGTCGTCGCGGTCGGGGCTTTCTACGCAACCGACTACATTGAACGCCGTGTGAACGGCACGAAGGACCAGCGCGATCCCGTTCTTCTTCGAAAATATTATTTCGCAACCGGAATTGCGCTGGTCCTTGCTGTTGCTGTCATTTTTATGCCGGACATGAAAACCCGTATGATGAACGAAGTCGATGCAAATGGCTACCTTGCATCGCAATCCATCGCTGCGATTGTCACCGATGAGCTGGCATTCCGGCTTCTGGACCATGACCGTTCACTTCTCCTTGTCGATGTTCGTCATCCGGAGCGATTCAAGGAAATAGCACTGCCCGGTGCGCTCAACATCCAGATTGAGCAACTGTTTTCGAAAGATACCAGGGATATTTTGTCAGAATCTCGCCGGCACTACGTCTTCATCGGAGAGAATGAAGCGGAAGGAAAGCGGGCTGCAATTCTTGCACGCAATCTGGGATATGAAAATATCATGATTCTGAAGGGCGGCATGAAGGAATTCTCTGCGACTCTTTTAACACCGGAAAAAGCCGGCGTGGCTTCCACGAAATTGGAAAAAGACGCGGTTCGATTCAGAACGGGGGCGGGTCCTGCCATTGCGCAAATGATAAAAGAAGGCCGGAGTGTGCAAAAAAGCGTGAGACAGACGAAGAAAATCAGCGGCGGGTGTTAGCAAATGTTAGACGTAGGTTCTGCAGGTTCTTAAGCAGGTCAGTCAACTACGACAAAGTAATTACAAAAATATTTACGTTAGCGCGATTGAACGTCTCGTTTCCGGTCTCATTCCGTGTCAGTTATGATTTTCCTGAGTATGTCTTTTGTTTCTGTGGAAAAATCTGCTCCCAGCATCCAGCGGGCGTAATCAAGACAATCCACCACCCGCTTTCCCCTGTTCTTCCCAAACGTAAAGACAACGTCGCCCTTCTCATTTTTCTGCAATTTTCCAGCCGGATCCAGCGCATTCGGCGGTTCAGAAAAGCGCTGGATATCCGCGAGCGTCTGACCGAGATCCTGATATCGCTCGAGCTGTTCCATAAAAACTTCCAGAGTGGCACGAACATCGGCTTCGGCATTGTGGGCATTCTCAAGCTTGCGGCTGCAGTAGAATGCATACGCAGCTGCGAGGTCCCGTTTTTCCTTCTTTATAAAGATCTGATACGCATCAGCCATTTTTGTATCCGGATCGGGAAAAACATGGCCCGAGCGTTGGAACTCCGCGGTCAACAGCGGAACGTCGAACTTCGCGATGTTATAGCCGGCCACGTCACATCCCTGGAAGAAAGAGAGAATGGCAACAGCCGACTTTTCGAACGACGGTGCATCCCGGACGTCCTCATTGCTGATGCGGTGGACGGCAGTCGCTTCCGGAGGTATCGGAATTCCCGGATGAATCAGCATCATCTTTTCTTCCCGATGTCCGTCGGGATGGTACTTGATCATGGCAATCTGTACGACGCGGTCGCGTGTCACATCAAGTCCGGTGGTTTCCAGATCAAAAAAAACAAGAGGGCGATCGAGGCGAAGCACGGGCATACTCCTACGGCAAGGGTTCTTGTCTTCGTAGCGGAAATCGCAGCGTGAATGTAGTACCATCGGCAACCGACATGGCAAGCGTACCGTTCAATTGTTCCGTCAGTGCCCCGACGATGGTCATTCCCAAAGAATCCGGATTTGCTTCAGCGTGCACGGCATCAAAGCCGCGACCGTTATCTGCGATGATCAATTCCGCATCCTGCGGCGAAACCTGCTTCAATCGTACGGTGATTGTCCCTTTTCGGTCGTCCGGAAAGGCATGTTTCAGGGAGTTTGAAATGAGTTCGTTGATGATCATCCCGCACGGGATGGCGACGTCGGCGTCGAGCGGGACGTTCTCAATGACTTGATCGAAGATGATATCGCTTCGTCCGTATGCGCGTGAGAGCTGCCGGCATTGAACAACGCATCATGCATTTGGGCCATCGCCAGAATACGCTCGCGCGTTTCTTCCAGCGGCCGTGCGCGCTCTTTGTCCGCCATTGCACTTGCCTGCAATCCAAGCACGCTGGCCACGATGTTCAAATTATTCTTGATTCGGTGATAAATTTCCCGCAGGAGTGTATTCTTTTCAATTAACGATGCTTGCAGCTGCTGCGCAGTACGCTTTCGCTCGGAAATATCCCTCTGAATCCCCAGGTAGCCAATGATCATATCGGATGCATTCAAGATGGGATTGATCGTCGCTTCAACAGTGATGATAGAGCCCTGCTTCGTCCGGTTGAGCCATTCTCCTGTGAATGTTTCTTTGTCCAGGACAGTTATCCAGAATTTTGTATAGAATCCTTCCGGCATCCTTCCGGATTTTAAAATTCTCGGATTCTTTCCCAGGACTTCAGCCGCAGAGTACCCGTACAATTGTTCAAACGCCGGATTGACATACTCAATCCTGCCGTCCACATCGGTCATGAGAATTGCCTCGCCGGATCTTTCAAGGGCGAGTTCGAGCCGGCGAAGTCGGAGTTCCTCCCGGTTGTCGTCCGTGATGTCCGAGGCAGTTCCCACCATGGCAATGACGTGGCCTTTCTCGTCCCGGACGGCAGTGCTGGAGAGGGAAATGAAGAATTCTGTTCCGTCTTTGCGACGGTTCCAAAGTTTCCCGTGCCATTCTCCTTTGAGAGCGGACGGAGTGATGACCCTCGTGACCTCTTCCGTTGTTCTCGCGGAGCGTACGATATCGATGCTCTTTCCCAAGAGTTCGTCAGAAGTGTAGCCGTACAGTTTCTCAAATGCCCGATTCGCATAGATGAATCGCTCGTGCGCGTCGGTGATATTGACCGCTTCAGAAATACTCTCCAGCGCGTGCGCCAATATCCCGAGACGTTCTTCTGAAGATTTCCCCTGGGAAACGCGAGTTGACAACTCGTCGGAGACACGCTGGAATTTTTTATACATCACGAAATATGCGCTGGTGCCTACAAGGGCACCCGCAATAATCGTTGCCCACTGCCGTACCGCCCTTGCGCTTCCAGCAAGAAATACATCCAGCGCACCCTGTACAAGAGCAAGGGATGCGACCAGGAGGAAAAAGATCACGACAACTGGAGTGAAAACGCTTTTAGTGGATTGATCGTTAGCCATATTTCATCAGAGAACCAATCATTTGCGACTGACGGCAAAGAGCTTTCATTGTTTAATATAGGGAGATGGAATACCATCAGCAAGGCCTGTCAGGAGAGCGTCCATCCGCACTTCCTGATACTTTGTACGTGGAGCACTAGATTTCAAAAAGCACCGTGTTCTGCCGGGGTCGTCACGAAATGGCGGTTCCGAATCCCAGTGCGCGCAGTGCCGCGTCTGATTTCCGTTGCCGCTCGGGAAGGTGCAGCAGGGTGCAGCGGAACTCCCGCCTGATCCTGTATCCGGAGCGGAGGCTCATGAAATATTTCGCTGCGGCATCCGGTGTCATCCGGATGATAGCGCGCATATCGTGATCGTCGCGAAGGATATCATAGCATGAACATACAGCCTTTGTCAGCAATTCCTGCTCCGACTGCATAATATCTTCAAGATGCATTGCGGGAATCTCTGCAGGAGGCATTGCATTCTCTACCTCCCACGGAAGATCGAGAGAGAAATAGCTGCACAACGACTCATGGATCATCTTTACCGCATTCACTTTTCCGTCAAGGGAGTAGCCGGCAATATGCGGCGTTGCTATGTCTACGGCGTGCACAAGGTCATGATTGACAGCAGGTTCTTTTTCCCAGACATCAAGTACAGCTCCCGCAATTACTTTGGACTGCAATGCGCGCAGCAAATCGTCCCCCTTGACCACAGCGCCTCGCGAAGAGTTGATCAAAAACGCTCCCGGGTGCATTTTTGAAATCGTTGCGGTATTCAGCAGATGATAAGTTGCATCGGCCCCCTGCTTCTGCATCGGCACGTGTACGGTGACGATGTCGCAGCGAAGCACCTCGTCGAAAGAACGGAATCGGGAGTCGCCTGTTTCGCGCTGCAGCGGAGGATCGTTTTCCACCACGGCCATTCCCAATGCGCGTCCGACGCGGACAACCTTGCTTCCGACATTGCCGACACCAATCACTCCGAGTGTTTTCCCGCGCAAGGAGAAATTGTGTCTGCGCGCGAGAGTCAACAACGCAGAGGCAATGTACTCTGCCACGGAATTAGAATTACTTCCAGGCGCACTGGCGAATGTAATATCGTGTGCCGCAAGATATTCTTTGTCGACATGGTCGGTTCCAATGGTAACAGTCCCGACGTAGCGGACAGAACTTCCTTCAAGGAGCTCTTTGTTGACGAGCGTCTCCGACCGCACGATGAGAGCATCGGCATCTCGCACCGCCTCGTGTGTAATTTCAAGCGTCCCCAGCGTCGTCAACGATCCTGCCCCGCTGAAGGCGAGCTCGATGAAGGGAGTGTGCTTATTGGCGACGATACGCATGAATGCCTCTATGCGTTGTACGTCGTTGAAGCAGTAGTTCCGCCATGACCGGTCCAATTGGTATGGAAGAATTCACCGCGGGGCTTGTCGATCCGCTCATACGTGTGGGCGCCAAAATAGTCACGCTGTGCCTGGAGCATATTCGCGGGGAGCCATTTATGGCGGTAGCCATCGTAAAAAGCCAGCGATGAGCTCATGGATGGGACCGGAATGCCAAGCAGCGTCGCAGTGGAAACGACCTTGCGCCACGAATCCTGACAGTCTTTCATCACTTTCTTGAAGTACGAATCCAGCAATAGATTTGTCAGTTGCGGATCTTTGTCATAAGCTTCTTTGATTTTGCCGAGGAATGTGCTCCGGATGATACATCCCCCTCGCCATAGCAGCGCAATGCCGCCATAGTTCAGATTCCAGTTGAATTCTTTTGCCGCTTCGCGCATCAACATGTAGCCCTGTGCGTACGATGTTATTTTCGATGCATACATCGCCCGGCGAATATCCTCGACGAACGCTTTCTTGCCGGCAATGGTTTTCTTCGTCGCGGGGCCTTTCAGAATTTTTGAAGCCTCGATGCGTTCGTCTTTGAGGGCGGAGAGGCAGCGGGCAAACACCGCTTCTGAAACCATAGTCATCGGAATGCCAAGATCGAGTGCCGCAACGCTCGTCCACTTTCCAGTTCCCTTCTGCCCTGCCGTGTCCAGGATAAGATCCAGTGTGTATTTCTTTTTTTCGTCCTTGTAGCCGAGAATGTCCCGCGAGATCTCGATCAGATAGGAACTCAGTTCGCCGTCATTCCATTCGTCGAAGACGTCGTGCATTTCCTGGTTGCTCATGCCGAGGCCTTCTTTCATGACCTGGTAGCACTCGCAGATAAGCTGCATATCGCCGTATTCAATTCCGTTGTGCACCATTTTCACAAAGTGGCCGGCGCCGTTGTCGCCTACCCAATCGCAGCATGGCGTTCCGTCGGTCACTTTTGCCGCAATTGCCTGGAAAATCGGTTTGACGGCAGGCCACGCAGCAACCGATCCACCCGGCATAATAGACGGCCCTTTGAGAGCTCCCTCTTCACCGCCCGATACGCCGGTCCCGATGTAGAGCAGGCCTTTGCTCTCAAGGTACTTCGTCCGCCGTATCGTGTCCGGGAAATGCGAATTGCCGCCGTCGATGATGATATCGCCTTGTTCAAGATGCGGAAGCAGCTGTTCAATAAATTCATCGACTGCTTTGCCTGCTTTCACCATCAGCATGATTTTTCGGGGCCGTTTCAGGACGCCGATCAACTCCGGAATTGTCCGTGCGGGAATGACGTTTTTGCCCGCGCCGCGGCCGGTCATAAAATTGTTCACTTTATCCACCGTGCGATTGTACACTGCTACAGTGTATCCATGGCTCTCCATATTCAACACAAGGTTCTCGCCCATCACGGCGAGCCCGACCAAACCAATGTCTGCATTTTTCATTTTTATTTCCTCATGAAATAGATTGTTATCTTTTGTATTCCTGCGTCTGCTGATCTTCTGAGGAGAACACAGATGCTGTCGCTTTTCAGATTAAGGTTCTACAAATTTGTCCTTGTACGCCCAGAGTCCCAATGCGGGATTTGAAATGAAGAAGATCCTTTCACCGTCGGGCATGGTATTGTATCCATCCTTGAGAACCGACGGATCGTACCGCTTGAGCATCATATCCAGTTCTGCATATGCAAAGTTGACGCTTTCGATCTCAGCACGCGACAGAAAGCCAGGACAGTATGTAATCGTAAACCGGTTTTCCGAAGAGCCGTGAATCAAGTGCGCCGCCGCGCTCAGGTTGTCTTTCAGATCATCATTCTCTTCAGTAAGACGAAGGATCTCCGGCGTGGTACGATAGCCGTACTTTCTGATGAGAGCATCGATTCCCTTGTCTTCGCCGAACTCTTTCAGTCCCGGTGCGAGCACAACCAATTCTCCACCGTCAGCGATTGCCATACGCGTTCGATACACGGACTTGTTTCCCAGCCATGTACTCCTGAATTCACCCGGATCGAGAAAAACCACCACTTTCTTCAGCGGCTCTTCGAGCATTTCGAAGTTGACCTGCAGCGAAAGTGCCGCGGCTTTTTCAAAACACTCCTGATTATTTCCAATGAAGAGTCCTTTCATGACGAGTTTTCCGGTGCTGTCTTTGCCCATGACGGTCTGCACGTACACAAGCGGCAATTGTTGTGCGAAATGGTCGGATGCGTAGTTCAAAACTTTACGCACAGGAGTCATCGCCCGTCCCATGATGCGTTCCATTCCGTAGACTGCCCCGAGAAAGTGACTCTTATTGATTCCCTCTTTGCCGCCGGTGCCCACGAAGATGTTCTTGTTATAGTTCGCCATACCGATAACTTCATGAGGAACCACCTGGCCGATGGAGAGAATAAGATCATGCTTTCCTTCGACGAGCAGACGATTCACCTGCGCCGGCCACGAATAGGTCACCATTCCTTCAGAGACTTCATGCAGGAATGAACCGGGCACTTCTCCCAGCGTGACAAGATCTTCCTTCCATCGATGAACGCGAAACAGATCTTTGGGCACGCCGAGGAACATCGATTGAATCTCACTGTCACTCATTGGAGCATGAGTTCCCAATGCGGGAAGAATGTCTGTGAGTGCTGTTCCGTAATATTCGTAGGCGAGAGTAGTAATGGGACCCGCCTGTGAATGGTATCGGGTGATATCCGGCGGAATCGCGAGTACCCGCTCCTTTTTTCCCAAGATCTCAAACGCAGCAAAGAGACCATTCTTCAGGTCGTTCGGTGAGAGAGTGGTATCTTTCGACCCTTTTTCAAAATACATCATAGTAGCTATCCTCTTGTCGAAATTCCGGGAAAATCCTTCGTCATCGTTGGATGGTGACGGAGCGCCGGGAATCATTCGATACCGCGTTCACCGCTGAATACGTGCCGAACCGCCCTTGGCAAATGCTTTCACTTGCTCTAATGATGCCATTGTGGTGTCGCCGGGAAATGTCGTCAGCAAGGCACCGTGTGCCCAACCGAGTTTCACCGCGTCTTCTTCAGCTTCACCGGAGAGCAGTCCGTAAATGAAACCAGCCGCAAATCCGTCACCGCCTCCCACGCGATCGTGCACATTCAGTTCACAGGTCGGCGCGATGTATGTCTTTCCGTTGAGCCATGCGACGGCGCTCCAGCTGTGGCTGTTTGTTGAATGAACTTCGCGGAGCGTCGTTGCGACGCCTTTGATCTGCGGATGTTTTTTTACGACAGCGTCAATCATGGCAAAAAACACACTCGGATCAAGTTTGGATTTTGCCGCAACCTCGGGTCCCGGAATGCCGAGGCCTTTCTGGAGGTCTTCTTCGTTCCCGATCAGGATGTCAACATTTTCCACAATTTTCGCGATGACTTCGACTGCTTTTTGCTGGCCGCCCCAGATATTCCAAAGTTTCTCACGGAAATTCAAATCAAAACTTGTGACAGCTCCGGCAGCCTTCGCCGCTTTCATGCCATCGATAATCAGTTGGCCGGTAGTTTCGGACAACGATGCGAAAATGCCGCCGCTGTGGAACCATCGCACTCCGCCCGCAAAGACCATCTGCCAATCGAAATCACCCGGCTTGAGTTGTGCTGCGGCTTCGTTGCATCGATTGTAGAAAACAACCGGAGCGCGTACACCGAGTCCCTGGTCACTGTAAACAGTTGCCATATTCGGCCCGTTGACTCCATTGTGCGCGAAGCGTTTGTAAAATGGTTTCACGCCCATCGCACGAACACGCTCCGCGATCAGCTCACCGATTGGATAGTCAACCATGGCAGAAACGATACCCGTATTCATGCGGAAACAATCGGACAGATTAGCCGCCACATTGAACTCTCCGCCGCTGACATGAATTCTGCATTCCGTCGCTTTGCGGAAAGGAATAATTCCGGGATCCAGGCGATGCACCAGCGCCCCGAGGGACACAAGATCCAACGCTCCTTCTTTTTTGATATTCAGACCAGTACTCATCGTCGCATCCTCATTTTGTAATTCTTAGTTCAAAATTCCTAATTCACAATTTCAGTTTCACACTCCCGAATACGCCGAGAATCCGCCGTCAATCGGCAGGATGACTCCGGTAACGAATCGCGAGATATCAGAACTGAAATAGAGCAGTGCGCCAAGGAGCTCTTCCGGTTCTCCGAAACGTCCCATAGGTGTACCGGCAATGATCTTATGTCCGCGCGGAGTCCATCCCTTTGTCTCTTTGTCGATCAGCAGGAATTCATTCTGTTTTGTGACAAAGAATCCGGGTGCAATGGCATTGACCCGCACGTTTGTCTTTGCGAAATGTACTGCAAGCCATTGCGTGAGATTGTTGACAGATGCCTTTGCCGCAGAGTACGCGGGAATTTTTGTAAGCGGACGATATGAATTCATCGAGGAAATATTGATTATCGATCCCCCGCGTTCGAGCATATCCGGTGCAAATACCATCGTTGGGAGCACCGTGCCGAGAAAATTGAGATCGAACACGCTGCGAAAGCCTTCGATATCGAGGCCGAAAAACGTCTTTGAGAGATCGCCGATATTTTCCGGCGTGATGAATTCAGCGCCCGTCGTTGCTGTGGGTGCATTTCCGCCTGCGCCGTTGATAAGAATATCGATCTTTCCGAATGCGTCGTTAATCTCCTTCTTTGCCTGCAGCAAGCTGTCTTTCTGAAGAACGTTCCCCAACACGCAGAGCACGGGTGATCCACCTTCTTTTGCTCTTCCGGGAACACAGTCATCGCAGCGTCCTTTCCTGTAGTCCAGAATCGCAACCTTTGCTCCGGCATCGATCATGGCCTTCGAAAAATAGCCGCCAAAAACTCCGCAACCGCCGGTGATAACGCACACCTTCCCCTTCAAATCTCCAAACGTTTGATTCATTCCAACCTCCTGATGGTAGAGTTTTTGTAATCTCTTTGCGATCGATCATGCTACTGATATGTCGAGTTTTACGGGCTCAAGTCGCGGCGCCAGGAAATGGAAAATGGCAAGTGCAATGAGGTACGCCGATCCCGAAATCACAAACGGCACAAAATAGCTTCCAGTCCACTGCAAAACGTACCCGATGAACGGCGCGAAGAGCATGCCGCCGACGGAACCGGCCATCCCGCCAAGTCCCGTCACCGATCCTACCGCCCTCTTGGGGAACATATCGGACGCCGTCGTGAAGATATTGGCCGACCAGCCTTGATGTGCTGCGGCCGCAATGCCGATCAGCAGCACAGATGTCCACAACTCCGTAACCTGCGATGCGAAAATAATCGGGACAACCAGCAAGGCGCATATCAGCATTACAACCTTGCGTGCCTTATTGATTTCCCAGCCGCGCTTGATGAATGCCGATGAAAGCCAGCCACCACCGATGCTGCCGACGCTCGTCATCATATAAATCGCAATCAGCGGAAGGCCCAAACTTGTGATATTCAATCCGTACTGCTTGCTCAGATATTTCGGCAGCCAATACAAATAGAACCACCATATCGGATCTGTCAAAGCTTTTCCGAGGATGAATGCCCATGTCTGACGGTATCTAAGCAGTTTTGACCAGGGGATTTTCTCCACGGACGTTTCCGCCTGATCCTGCTGAATATAGGCCAGCTCTGCTGCGCTGACGCCTTTCTTGTTCTCGGGCCTGTCATAGAAAATCATCCACAATACAACCCACAGAAATCCAAGCCCTCCCGTGACGATAAACGCCTCCTGCCATCCGTAGGTGACGGTCAGCCAAGGGACCACCGCAGGTGCCAGCACTGCGCCGATATTTGCGCCTGAATTGAAAATACCAGTTGCGAATGCCCGTTCTTTTTTTGGGAACCATTCCGCAACTGCCTTAATAGCTGCGGGAAAGTTTCCGGCTTCGCTCAATCCGAGCCCAAAGCGCGCAATGCCAAAACCGAACACCGTGTTCACTGCGGCATGTGCCATCGCGGCAAAGCTCCACAGCGTTACGGAAACTGAATATCCGATGCGTGTTCCAAATCGGTCGACAAAGCGTCCAAACATCACCAGCCCCATCGCGTACGCAGCTTGGAATGCGGTGACAATATAGCCATATTCCACCTCTGTCCAACCGATATCCTTCTGAAGAATCGGAGCGAGCAGGCCAAGAATCTGGCGATCGATGTAATTAATAGTTGTCGCAAAGAAGAGGAGCGCACAAATGGCCCACCGGTGGTTTCCTATGCGCGTTGCAGGAGTCTCTGCAGTGATTTCTGCCATAGCTATCATCCTTTGTTGGTGCAATGCATTGGTTGTGATGTGGAGAAAGCTGCCTGTAGCGCAGCAGTGATTCAAAAATAAATAGTCAGCGTAAATCAACGCGGCGGCAATTTCCCCGAGAATCGTGGATCCATATTCTCATAGTGATGTCACCCGGTACGCTTTCTTCACCAAGCCGTTCGCCATTTCATACGCCAGCTCTTCCGCTTCATCGAATTCTATCAAGTGCTCTGCCACCAAATGTGCAAGATAATCGCAATCTATTCTGCGCGACAAGTCGTGGCGTGCCGGAATGGAAACGAACGCCCGTGTATCGTCGTTAAATCCTGCCGTGTTGTAAATTCCGGCCGACTCCGTCGTCATTCTGCGGAAGCGGCGCATGCCTTCGATGCTGTCGTTGAACCACCAGGCTGGGCCGAGTTTCATCGCGGGATAGACACCTGCGAGCGGCGCCAGTTCGCGTGCATACGTTGTCTCATCCAACGTAAAGACGATCACTGCAAAGCGGGGATCTGTGCCATAGGCATTCAACAATTCTTTCAGGCATGACGTAAACTCACCCTGAACCGGAATATCGAATCCCTTGTCGGCTCCGAACACATCAAACGCGCTCCGGCAATGGTTGCGATGAACTCCGGGATGGATCTGCATAACAAGACCGTCTTCTGCGCTCATGCGCGCCATTTCCATCAGCATATGTGCGGTGAAGAGCGCCGCGTCGCCTGCGGAAGCAGTCCCCTTTAATCCCTTCACGAACAGCGAATCCGCTTCAGCATCGCCAAGGCGGTGTGTGTATGCGGACAACACACCGTGATCTGTCGATACGGCACCCATCGACTTAAAAAAACCGCGACGGTTTCGGAGAGCCGCTCGATATTCTGCTTCCACGCAGGGTCCAGCAAGTTCGTGACGCTATCGGGACGGAAACAGGGCACCACGTTTCCTTTCCAACCCGACGCCCGCAGTGCCGCATGATGCTCGAGACTATCAAAGGCCGCGTCCGTGGTCGAGAGAAGTGCAATATTGAACTTCTGGAACAAACGCCGTGGAGTGAATTCCGGCAACCGCAACCGGGCATCGATCTGGTCGTAGATGCGCATGCCCGATTCTGCCGTGAGGCGCTCCCCGATGCCAAAGACTTCGGAAAACTCGTGATTGAGCCAAACACCCGACGGTGTTCCGCGGAACAGATAGTAATTCTCCGCAAAGAGCTGCCACACGTTGCGCGGATCGATTGTTGGGCGAATCCCGTCACGATGAGGTATGCCGAGATCATCCAGATTGATTCCTTGCGAATGGAGCATCCGGAACACGTAATGGTCCGGTGTTATAAATAGCTCCGTCGGATTTGCAAATGGCTCATCGGCAACAAATAGTCGCGGATCGACATGACCATGCGGGCTGATGATGGGAAGATCTTTCACCTGCTCGTATAATGAGCGTGCGAAGGATCTAATTGTCGGATCTGGGAAAAAAAATCTGTCGAGATGCAAACTGAAAGCGGGGGCTTTTTTCATAATGGGATTCCCTTGTGAAGTCTGCTTCAGAAAAGATCGGTCATAGAAACATGGTCCATGTCGGCAAACACCTGATTCTCACCGCCCATGGCCCATATAAACGCATACTGTTGCGTTGCAACCCCGGAGTGGATCGACCAGCTTGGCGAGATCACTGCCTGCTCATTCCTGACAACGATGTGCCGCGTTTCGCCCGGTTCACCCATCAGATGAAACACCGCGGCGTCTTTGGGCAGCTCGAAGTACATATAGACTTCCGAGCGACGTTGATGCGTGTGGACCGGCATGGTGTTCCAGACGCTTCCTTCTTCGAGTTCGGTCAAACCCATGACGAGCTGACAGCTTTCAATCCCTTTGAGATGAATATATCGATGAATCGTCCGCTTGTTCGCATCCTTCGTGCTCCCGAGCTTTTCGGTTTCTGCATCCGCAAGCGTTGTATGCTTTGCAGGGCACGAGGTGTGTGCGGGATAGCTGACAAAATAGAACTTTGCAGGATCGGCGGCGGCGCTGCTCATGAATTGAACATCTCTGGTTCCTCTGCCGAGGTACAAACCATCTTTGCTTTTCATGAGATAATTCGCTCCATCGGCGATTACTGTTCCCTCGCTTCCGATATTGATGATACCAATCTCGCGACGTTCGAGAAAATACTCTGCCGCCATTTCTTTCTTACTGCTCAACAAAGAGAGGGGACCATTCACCGGAACAGCAGAACCAGTGATCGACCGGTCGACATCCGAATAACACATTGGAACTGCGTCCAGTTGAAAGAGAGTATCTATGAGAAATGCAGCACGCAAATCCCTGGTCGCCATCGATTTGAGTCCGGTTTGATTTGTCGAATATCGAACATCCATTGTCTGTTCCTTTCAAAGATTCTCGTGTAACATTACCATTTCACTGTAGTGAGGCGCTGCGTTTCGACATTTTGCCAAGATTGATGCAATTCTTCCACTTAGTTTCCACCATATGTCACAATGAGTGGTGACGCGATCCATTGGGAACACATGTTGAGATAGCCATTCCAGTCTGCGGAAGAAGAAAAATCTCCCTGGCGAGTCCATGCCGCACCGGAATAGTATGTCAGTGTCGCGCCCGTGGTCGTCTCTGCAATGATAAATGAGTGGTCTTTTGCCTCCCGCACAAAGGCGAGGTTCTTCTTCATCATTACTACTCCCATACCGAGTGATTCATTGACCGGGTCGTCATTCGTCGGTCCCCAAAGGCTGATCCATCCGTTTGCCTCATTGTGGAACGCAGTGACTCCTTTTCGTTTGACAATACCCGCGGCTATCTGGAGCGACTCTCCATCGTGCAGGGACTGATAGGTCACATCGATCTTGTTCAAATTGGAGCCGGCATCGAGGGAAATTCTTTTCGTTTCAAGATATCGTTTCCCCCCGACAGTCCATTGGGGATAGGATACTTCAAATGCAATTCGGATGGGACCATTCGCGATGGTGCGATAGAAGAGAAAATTGCCCGGCTGTCGCAGACTGTCATTCTGCCACAGTCCACAACTGCCGCATCCGAGCGACTTCCCCACCGCAAAGAAGTCCGCTCCTTCTCCATGATCTAGATGGTACGTGATCTTTGCAGCGCCTTCCTGTTCTTCGCCCTTATACCATTTTCTCACAATGAGTGAGCGCACCCGCTTCGTCCAAACGTCAATGCCGTTGTCAACATCCGGCACTGCGGGACCATACATTCGGAATGCAATACGGTCGTTCTCCCACGCGTAATCCTGGCGCGGCTCGACAAAGAGGCCATCCACGAGCGAGACTTTTTCGCGTTTCGTCGCTGTCCCCTTTTGCAGGAGGAACGACCGTGTTTCCTGTGCGTCAAAATCCGATTGAAAAATGATTTCATCCGGTGTTCCGTCGCTGTTGCAGTCTATTACTTGCAACATGATTTCTTTCCCGGATGACTTATCGATGACGGAGACATTGCCAGGGTCCGGACGCTGGAGTCGGGCATATACATCAATCCATGCAAGCGCAATCGTGGCGCGAGGATGTGCTATTGAAGCAGGATTTTTCACCGTGAGGCCTATGGCAGGATCTTTCGCAGAAGTTGCAGCTGTGAAAAAGACAATCCCGAGAAATATATTTCGTGCGATCTTCATAGTATCTTTCTGTGGTGATTCATTTTTCCGATCAGGTGGTACTTCTCCCGCAGGCGGTGACACATCACTGTTTCAACCAGAGGATCGGCTGGCGAATTGGGAAATTTCGTATGACTTCCGGTTGCGTGGGATCGCTCTTCAAAGTTTTCCACAGTTCGAAATACCTTTGTTCACCGTAGGCATTTCCTGCAAACAGAAGTGATGACTGTCGCACCGGCCATTCTTCCCAATACATAACGTCTTTTGCATACGGCCATGTCGATTTATCCTTGATGAAGGGAAACAGAAATGACACCGCCGTTGACATTGATCGGCCGTCAGGAAGAGTGAAGGTCCAGAGATTATCTGCCGGCGATGAAAGTAACTGACATATGCCGCCGAGCACTTCGAGATTAAATAGAGAATAGCTGTACGGTTTTGTTCGTTTCAATTCAAGCGGAAAACTTCCGTCCGCTGCCATTTGTTCAGGAATGAGTACTTCTTTGAAGCGCTTTCTGCAGAATGCGATTGTTGCGGTGTCTCCAGCTAAATGCGCGAACGCCGCCGCTTGAAAAACCCAACACGTCCCATGATTATTCTTTGCGCTCTGTTCATCGTGACCGTACTGATGAGTTGACATCCAGCGGAGATATTCCGCAAACCACCCGACGATGGCAGTGCTATCATCTGCACTCATGACAGATGATCCGATCAAAATCTCAATAGATTTGGCGACTTCCACAAGATGGATCGTGTCGATAATGCCGATTCCCCTGCCGGTCGCGCGTCCTTTAATTGCCTGAGCATAGAGCAAATGCGGATTCATGCGCGTTGCATCGGCGACAAACCAAGCGCGGAGATGGCGCATTGCATGTTCTGCATAGCTCCGCTTACCCGTGAGATGAAATGCTGCCACAAGTGCAGGAACCTGAACACTGAGTCTCATGAGTGCGGATCGATGGGCAGTGAAGTTTTCAGGATTCGTCATTCCATCACGCTGTATATATGGCGCAGACGTATCTTTCGGATCCGGCCACCAGTAGTCGCCTTCGGAAAAGAAATCATGAAGACCTCCGGCACTGCGGGGTGACGAAAACAGAGTGATCGTTATCGGCGCTTCCATCATGTACGAATCTGCTGCAGAAAGGACACGTTTTTTTTCCCATGCAGATAGATCCAGACCAGCTGACAGGGCTTCAACACCGCAGAGGAGAATCGAGAGTAAAGAAAATATGGCAAAATGAGATTTCATCCCGTTGATAAGTATACTAGGTATACTAAGTATCCAAAAAAAAACCACAAGATGCAAGCGGTGAAAATATTAAAACTTAATCGGTAACTTCAGCCTAAATTCTGATCGATTTCTCAAAGTTTCCCATTTTTTCATGCATTACGCACTAATCGCTTGCAATGCCGTCATAAATTCCCTATATTCGAATCCATTAATGGGCCGTTAGCTCAGCTGGGAGAGCGCTTGAATGGCATTCAAGAGGTCAGCGGTTCGATCCCGCTACGGTCCACTGGTTCTGCAATGAGAACAAGCGTTCTGCTGCACCTCTCCATGCAAATTCACCTGCTTCTTCCACCAATCCCCTTGATAAGGATGGCATGGTTTCCGCAGTCTCTAGAATCGCCCCATAAATGAAAGTGTTGCTATTTCGATCAATCAGCAAACGGGCATTCTGCCTGGAGGTAGGCCGTTGTAGCTTCCTAGACAAGTCCGCATCGGCGTATTTGGACGGATTCTGATATCACGAAAACTCCTCGTGGTAGAAAACAGATCTTGAAATTGCTAATTTATTTTTCCATTTTATGAACGATAATTACACGTAACCATTATTCACTTATCAAGGAGAGACAGATGAAAAAATTAACTGCCCTGTTGGCCGTTGTACTGTTCTTAAGCTTCACCGGAATTGCGACCGCACAGGAAGCAAAGAAAGAAGTAAAGGACGTTAAGAAGACCGAAATGACAACGAAGAAAGTCAAGAAAGCAAAAAAAGCCTGTGATGATTGCAAAGATAAAACAGGTTGCACAAAGGATGCAAAAAAAGAAGAGAAGAAGTAGATTGCAATTGCTTTGGTTCGCCAAAGGCAGCGTGCTCTTGTGCGCTGCCTTTTTTTGTCCGACCTTTCCCACTACCTCATAATTTTTCACAGATGCCATCTCCTGAAAAGTGGCGATATAAGAGGAACAATGACACCTCCATCACTGCGCATTCAGGTTGAGGGCTGTAGCAAGGCTTGTATCTTCGTGAATACTTTCTTACACTGCAAAAAGCATTACAGAATCGGAATCTTTCGTTCTGCTATGTCTTTCATCCACGTTCAGTCCTAAGGGGTGCCAACAGCGGCACGTCAGCACTTTGCACCACCTTGGTTTGCGTGATAACTTGGATTCGCGCAGTCACACGGCCATCATTTCCGGCCTGCCGTCTGAATCCAGGACTCATACATTGCCTCTAGCCAGCGGAGATTTCATGAAACAATGTGCATTCCTGCTCCTCATTTTCACATCCCAGCTTTTTGCTCTTCCGAAAGACTCAGTCGTAGAACGTCGCGCGACTGTCGGTGTTCTCCTTCGCGAATACTCCCTCTCCGGGCCCAATGTCGTCAACGTTCTGGAAGTCGATCTGCGCAGTCCGCATCTCCGTGTTGAGACATACCGTCCTCCGATGCTGACAAAATTGACAGATCAAGTGAAGCGGAATTCCCGGAGTGGTCACACTGTCGTTGCCGCGGTGAATGCGGATTTCTTCAGCTTTGAGACCGGATGGCCTACAAACTCGCAGGTGTCCGCCGGAGTTCCGGTGCTGGCGATTTCTTCGAAGCGATCACAAATCGCTATTGGCACATCGAATCATTTGGCTCTCGGCCCGTTTTCGTTTTCCGCTAGTTTTTATTATGCGGACAACGCCTCATTTCCGGTGGATGTGGTAAATACGAAGTGTCCTGTAGCAGGTGCGGCATTCTACTCCCTGTTTCGCGATTCGCTCACGCTTCGTGATTCTGTTTCCGAATTTCTTCGCCTTCGTCCAACCTCTTCCGCATGGAGCATGAACGATACCGTCGCATTCGAAGTCGTAGAGTACTGCCGCAATCGTTCGTGGAAATTGAAGGACGGTGAATGTCTGCTGGGAATGCGCGGACCACTAGCAATGGCAAAAGACCTACGGCCCGGCAAGCTCGTGAAGATATTTTTCCGGTTCACGCCGATTGATTTCACTTTTGCTGAGCTTATCTCCGGCTGGGGATCTTTGCTTCACAGTGGGACTAATGTCGCAGCTATTTCAGATACCAATGAGGGATTGACAGAAAAATTCACGGCAGTGCGTCATCCGAGAACTTTTGCGGGCTTCAATGCGGACACGACAAAGCTCTTCCTCTGCACTGTTGACGGCAGACAAGCCAAGAGCATCGGGATGACATTCAAAGAAATGGCGTCTTTTCTTCTGCAAATCGGAGCAACGGATGGATTCAATCTGGATGGCGGCGGCTCGACGGAAATGGTGGTCAACGGCGAAATTATCAATTCGCCGTCTGACAAGGCAGGCGAGCGCCCCGTTGCAAATTCGCTCCAAATCATTTGTAAGGATTAGATTTCAGCTCCGCCAATTATTGCTGTTCATTGGTAGTTCTCTCCATTCTATTCTCGTCGCGCGAGCTTAGCGAGATCATCAAAGAGCTTCGTTGCCTGCGCGTATCGGGTGGCGGCATTGATTTCGAAGAACCAGAATACTTCCCTGTCCCCATCGTTCATGCCAAGCTGCATTGCTCCCTGCGACTTGTGTTCGGCGATCACCCAGTTCACTATTGCCTTATAGTTGAGCCGTCGGGCATAGCCGAACGAAATGTTCCGGTCAAAGGTAAGAGGTGCAGTGCCGGCATGGACCGCAGTAATCGGAAATTCCGGAAGCGTGAGATATGTCAACGTATCGGCCTTCCGGGCAACACTCATTCCGAAGATCGTCGGGCGTTCTTTCTCATTCAACGAACTTACTGCGCGAAGCGCCAGTATACCCACTGCCTTGTGATGCCCGTGCGTTTCTGCGGTGGGAAGCATCGTGAATAGATAGTCATAGTGTTCTGCCAAAATGAGATGTCT
>JAPLFO010000090.1:0-7280 GCA_026390635.1 Ignavibacteriales bacterium | reverse complement strand
CCACACGGTGGTCAGGACAGTGTCAGCGTCAAGGGTATATCGCGTGTCTCTCTGATTGAAATACCGGTAGTTGCGAATGCCGATATACCTGCCTCCGGATTCCAGTTCTTTCTTTCGAATGCTTGGGAGCAACGCGCGCCCAATTGCTTCATCGGTCAAATGTGCACCGTAGAGTGGCTCCGCCAGCGTGGAATATTTGTAGCCGGCCTCCCCGTTCGTAATAACAGCAAGATCAACTGTCGCATGCATACAATGAGTGAGCACGTACACGCTCGCCGCACACGCCGTTTCGTCATCGGGATGAGCCGTAACGATGAGGATCTTTGGTCTCATTGCATCTTCCGCCGAGGACATTGCCGGAAGAAGGAGAATCATCAGAAGAATTGCCACAAAGGGCCATTCTTTCCTGACTTTTGCGCGAACGAAATATACAGCAGCTCCGATACCGATGACCATAACGCCTCCAAACGCATATTGAAAACCCGTCGAGATGAAAATCGCTGCCCATGCAGCCATCGCGATAAGTGCAGGCAGCGGGAAGAATGGCATCACAAACGGCAATGTCCCGAACCGCTTACGGAGCTGCCATACACCCGCGCCCTGTCCGATGAATTGAACGAGGATTCTCATGGCGAGAATTGCCGTGATGACTTCCGATAGCCGGAACAACAGGCTGAAGAGAAAAGCTATTCCACCGAGAACGAGAAGCGACACGTGTGGGAAGTTTTTTGTCGGATGGAGCCTTCCGAATGACGCAAAGAACAGTCCATCTTTGGCTGCCGCATACGGTATGCGGGAATAGCCCAGCATCACTGCAAACAGAGATGCGAATGCAATCCACAAGACAAGTATTGTTGCCACAATGGCGGCCCCGGTTCCATAAATCCTCTCGACAAACAAGCTCACGACGAATTCAGATTGCGCAGCCTCCCGCCAGGGCAGCACTCCAAGAATGCTCCACTGCAATGCAAGATAGATGACGGCAATAGCACCGATAGAAATGAAAATACTTCTCGGAATAGTGCGCGCCGGGTCCTTGATCTCACCGCCAAGGTGGCAGACATTGTAATATCCGAGAAAGCTGTACATCGTCTTGACTGATGCCTGACCCAGTGCCGCAAAAAAGAGCCAACGCAGCTGAAATGCTCCTGTCGGAAAATCAAAAGCCTTTGCCGGGTCAAAATGTGTTGCGCCTCCGATGATGAGCCACAGAATTGTCGCGACCACTCCCGCCCATAAAAAAAGTGATATTCTTCCGATGGTTGTGATCTTTCTGTATAAGAGGAACACCAGCACGAGAACCAGTCCGCCGGAAATAATTTTCTTTCCCACGATACTGAGCGGAAAGAGAAACGATGCGTATTGTGCAAATCCAATTGCACCCGAAGCGACGACCAGCGGCGCCTGAATGCTCGTTTGCCAGATGAAGAGGAACGACATGAATCGTCCCCAACGATCGCGCCCATAAATCTCCCGCAGAAACACGGCGCTTCCGCCGGCGTGGGGCATGGCCGCACCGAGCTCAGCCCAGATACATCCATCCACGAGCGACAAAAGCGCACCGGCAAGCCAGGCAAGAAAACACTGCGGACCGCCCATCATCTGAATGACGAGAGGCATCACCACAAATGGTCCGATGCCGACCATGTCGATCATATTCAGCGCAACGGCCTCTTTGAGGCCAAGCCCTCGCCTCAAGGCGGGTATGTCATTCATTACATATCTCTGACGAAGTGAGGCATGGAATCCGGCAGCTCGATGGATATCTCCACAAAACCCGCGTACGTTCCCTTCTGGTACCACGGAGACTGGTAGATCAGTTTCCGTTTCCCCTTCTTTTCAATAGTGTAGATGTTCGCTTTTCCGTCAAGCAGCATTGTGTCCAGTTGTGATCGCGCGGGCTCCGGGTGGCAATTCAGTACATTCGTACCAATCAATGCTGTACCGCCGTCTGCTTCAAATGCCTTGATAGAATGTTCATTCATGTACAGAATGATTCCTTTCGCGTCGCAGACAGTTATCGCCGAAGGCAATTCCATGACCCAGTCCGGCAAAGCAATATTCTTCTCAGGCATGCTTCGTATCTTTCAATTATTGGTAACTACTCAGCGAACCAAAGTCTGAACGCTGATACATAGAAAAGGCACAGATTTTCACAGAAATTATGATATCGAAGCATCTGAAAAACTATTTTTCGTTCGTCATTCTGAGCGCTTCGGCGAGTTTACACTGAGCGCAGCCGAAGTGCTCAGCACAAGCTCCGCGAAGAATCCATTTGCTGATTTCTTCTTTATATGATGGATTCTTCGTCGCTGCGCTCCTCAGAATGACAATGCATGGGAGTTTTTCAGAAGTCTCATATCGTTAGACGCTGAGCAGTCGCAGTTGCTGTCTTGTTTTTTCTATTTTTGTGGTCCCTTGAGATGCAGCAGCGTCAACGCGGCGCAGGTTGCCCATGCAATGGCCTTGAACTCTCCGTTCCGAACAGCATTTTCCAATTGCGGGAGGGTCAGTGTGCGCATTTCCATTTCCTCGAGATCGTCGACGATCGGTTCCGCGACATGTTTCACGCCGCGCGCAAAGTACAAATGAGCGGTGCCCGCTCCGTAATTTCCATTGTTACGGAAAGTCCCAAGCGGGATCCATTCTCTGGCATCGAAACCCATTTCTTCGCGAAGTTCGCGCTGCGCCGCAGTGAATGGATCTTCACCGGGTTCAATGTGTCCTCCGACGGGCGCAAGCGATGTCCCGTCGATTGCATATTTGACCTGACGGAAAACATGAAACAGACCATCATCGGACATCGCCATCACATTCACAAAGTCCGGCGAAATGATCCATGGCCAATCAGAAATGACTTTGCCGTCCGGCAGTTGAATTTGGTGCTGTTCCACGGTGAGAAATCTATTGTGGGAAAGAATCGTTTTTTTGGAAAGTGTCTTCCACTGCTGCATGGTTGTCCCTGCATATATGAAGTGATCGCCAACTTTGCCACAAGATATCTATTTGAGAGCGCAGAGATTCACTTCAGTGCGCAGCCCGAGAGGAAAAGTCCTCTTCGATGATACTTTTTTCTTTCTTCGATGTCAAACTTTATTGCAGGCACCATGCGATTGTCCTTGATTTTCACTCAAAAGAAAATTAGTTTAGAGTCCGGCAATAGGTTTTTCCAAGCCACCAACCACTCCAAAGGAGCTAACGCCATGCAATTACATCTCTATATGCTTTGCTACAGATTTGAAGCCCTTGTTGCGTCGCATCTCGAGCCTGAAGCGTTCGGGCGATACATGGCCGTCGGGACACAAAAAAATACGCGAGGCAATGTTCTTTTTTTCGAAATAGACGGAAAAAAACTTCACAACGATTATTTCCACCTCAGCGACATAGAAGAGCGTTGTGTCCCCCACCCGGACGGCAGTCCGAAACGGAGCAAATACATCAGCATCTATCGCGTTCTCGAGCATCTGGATCTTAATGCATTCGAAAAATTGTATCTCGGAACCGCAGATGGTCGCGTGCTCACACTCGAAGCATCGCCATATGACGCGAAGGAAGAGCGGCGCGGTGCGAATCTTTATGACGAGCTCTGCCCGGTTTCTCCCATGGTCGTTTCCGCTCTGCCCCCGGCATCCTTCGCCACGTTCATGACCGACCCGAAAAATCCGGTTTCTGTTCCGCGTATTTTCTTTGCAGACATGTTGCTGGATAGAGACGAAAGCGGACGCCTCGCGGGCTACCTTCCCTATTCCGATCCGCTGCATATCATCGACTGTGTGAAAGAGCTGGAACAAGGATCGGGAAAACCGTCGAAAACCGTCTCTCGCACTCCGCTCGTCCACGGTTTCTTCCGAACGATCCGGCGCGGATTCTTCGTCGGCGATCCGTCGGGAATCAAGTTCTATCGGTTCCCGGAGCGGCGTGAATTGGAGGTGCAGTACGCAAAATGGTGGCGCTCCGCTTCAGAGTCGCTTTCTTAACCACAATTATACTTTTTCCCTATTATCTTTGGAACTGATCACATGAAATACTTTAGAAAATTGTTTCCCCTGTCGGGCAAGGCTCGACGCAACTATCTGATAGCAATGCTGTTCGTCTTTGCAGCAGGCTATTTTTGGCAGCCGGGCTTCAGCCAAAACCAATCAGTGCCGCAAACTGCGCCGGCAGTGCAGACCGCAGAATCCGTCGGGCATTTTGTTGCTTTTTCCGTCTTCACGGATAAATTCGCGCCGATGGAACGGATTGCCTTGATTACAGTTCTGCTCATTGCCATTGCCGGATTGCTCTATGCGGTGATGCTTGCGAAGCAGGTTCTCGCCGCCGATCAGGGCACAAAGAAAATGCAAGAGATCGCCGCTGCTGTGCGAGAAGGTTCGAATGCGTATCTTGGCGCACAATTCAAAAAAGTCGGTCCTCTGATCGTCATCATTACACTCATCCTTTTTCTCACGTACTCAGGTTCAGTTGACGCGTTTCGCTGGGGACGCGCGGCCTCATTTCTCGTCGGAGCGCTGTTCAGCTGGACGGTCGGTTTCGTTGGCATGCGTCTGGCGACAAACGGAAATCTTCGCGTCGCCGCTGCCGCAACGCGGAGTTACGGCGAAGCGATGCAGATTGGCTATCGCACCGGTACTGTGACGGGAATGCTGACAGACGGCCTTGGTCTTTTAGGCGGAACGATCATCTTCCTGATATTCGGCGAACAGGCATATGAAGCCCTCCTCGGATTCGGTTTCGGCGGCACGCTGCTGGCCCTTTTCATGCGCGTCGGCGGTGGCATCTACACAAAGGCTGCAGATGTTGGCGCAGATCTCGTCGGAAAAATCGAGAAGGACATACCGGAAGACGATCCGCGCAACGCTGCAACAATTGCCGACAACGTCGGCGACAACGTGGGTGATTGTGCCGGCATGGCCGCGGATATTTTCGAAAGCTATGAAGTCACTATCGTGGCGGCAATGATCCTCGGTATGGCAACGTTCGGCCATAAGGGCGTCATTTTCCCATTGCTCGTACGCGGTATCGGTGTGCTTGGTTCCATCATATCAACCTACACTGTGAAAGCCGGCAAAGATGACACTTCGGACACTGCGTTGAAAAGCGTCCATCGAGGTTTCTGGATCGGTTCGGCCATCAGTGTCTTCGGTTTCATCGTTCTCGGATTCTTCTATCTCCGCTTCCCGGGAATTTTGAAAGACGCTCCTGCAACATTCTGGGGAATGAATCCGATGGATCCTTCCTTCTGGGCCAACTTTGGATTTCCCGGACTTGACATGCGTCCGGCAATTGCCTGCTTCATCGGCGTCGTTCTCGCGATCGTACTCAACAAAGTGACGAGCTACTACACGCATACCGGGCACAACCCCGTGAAGTCTCTGGCGAAAGCATGCCAGACAGGACATGCCACCAATATTATTCAGGGTTTTGCTGTCGGCTATGAAAGCACAGTTGTGACAATTCTCGTCATCGCGGCATCTATTATGCTGTCGGTTCTCGTCTATGCAGGTACGCCTCCGCTCTTCGTCGCGTACGGGGTTGCGATGACAGGCATCGGGATGCTGACACTCACCGGCAACACAATCTCCATGGACGTTTTTGGACCTGTCGCGGACAATGCGAATGGCATCGGCGAAATGGGATACGAGCCCGTTGAGATGGAAAAACAGGAACCCGGCAGCTACAAACGCGCGCGTCAGATTCTTGCGGACCTTGATGCTGTCGGCAACACGACGAAAGCCGAAACAAAAGGCATTGCAATCGGCTCGGCGGTGATTGCAGCGGTATCATTGTTTTCCAGCTTCATCGCAGTTATCGCGGTTGGAAGTGAAGACAAGATTACCGAGATGACAATCGCCCAGTATGCCATTGAAGCCGGAAAGTTGACCGTTGCAAATCCGATGGTCTTCATCGGATTTCTCATCGGCGGCGCAGTTCCCTTCCTCTTCAGCAGCATGCTCATTCGTGCGGTCGGTCGCGCTGCGTTCGACATAGTGAAAGAATGCCGCATTCAGTTCCGCGATCCGCAAATCTGGGACGGTTCGAAAAAACCAAACTACGGACGCGTCGTGGATATTTGCACAAACACCGCTCAGAAAGAACTCATCGGTCCCGGATTCCTAGCCATCATGGCGCCCATTCTTGTTGGATTCCTTCTTGGCCCGTACGCGCTCGGCGGTTTTCTCGCCGGCATGATTCTGGTCGGACAGTTGCTTGCAGTCTTTATGTCAAACGCAGGCGGCGCGTGGGATAATGCAAAGAAAATGATCGAGGATGGTATCTACGGCGGCAAGGGCTCGGATGCACACAAAGCCGCCGTTACCGGCGACACCGTGGGCGATCCGCTGAAAGACACCGCTGGTCCGGCCATCAATCCGTTGATCAAGGTAATGAATATGGTCAGTCTGCTGACGCTCGGACTGATTCTTCAATACAATCTTATCACCCCTTCTGTCCAGGAAGGATCCGCACGCCTTGTTGGTTTGCTTGTTGCCGCCGTCTGTGCAATCGCCATCGGATGGGCTGTGTGGCAAAGCAAGAGAGAATCTGCAGCACAGGAGGCTGAACTCGGCTGATGATTCAGCAGATGTAGGGTAATAAAAAAGCGCAGTCCATAAAGACTGCGCTTTTTTTTTGCTCCACGAATCACATCCCCATCAGTGAACGAATCTCCACCAATCATAGTGATTGCGTTTGAGTTCATCGACGGTCGGCATCGGATAGAAGAGCAAGTCCTCTCCTGCCGCAAACCAGAATCCATGACGGATAAGTTCGTATGACGTTTCGAGAAGAGTTGTACTCAGGCTGATCGTCTTGGTACGTTTCTCGGGATGCGAACGGAGTTCGGTGAGATATTCAAACAGGCGCGCAGGATTGTTCTCAGGAATTGGAGAGTACATCATTTCGCGGTTCTCATTCTTCCGCAAAAACTCATCAACGTTGAACTCGTACTGAGTGAAACAAATTTTTGGACATCCTTTCGACTTCGTTTCGCTGGTGATATATTTGCCGAAACGACGTTGATCCAACGTTGATGCGACCAGGTTCGTCAATGGCGCAATTTCCTGATACACGCGGACCATGCCTGGTTCATTGACGGCTGTGTAATCTTTCGACTTCAGCTCAAGGGCCTTCCCATTGGCAGTTACCAGGTAGAGGCTGCGAAGGGCCGTGAGATCGATGTGCTCAAGAACAGCATACGACGAAATGTATTTGGTTTTTTTGGGCTCGCCGTTAGGGTGCGGTATCGTCTGAGCAAGATAATGGTCGATGTCGAAGTACGGATT
>JAPLFO010000118.1 GCA_026390635.1 Ignavibacteriales bacterium | reverse complement strand
GTACGGATCGTATCAGGGGAACAAGTTTCTGTTCTCCGGCGGGTTCATGATGAGCGGATATACTGTTGACACGGCAACCCGTGTCCGATTGCCATGGGCCAATGCCGTCGCGTCGGCGTCGCGCCTCGCGGATTATCTGCCTGGGCGATATAACAGTCAGACGACAGACGATAATCAGATCTATGTGGTGAGCAGAAAAGATCCGGATTTCGGTTCGTCGTGGCAATCGTGGAGCGATGCTGTTGCCTTGGGCGCTGATTTCTACGACGGCGACGGGAACGGTGTCTATTCTCCTGTCGATAGAAACGGAAACGGAAAATGGGATCCAACCGAAGACCGTCCCGATCTTCTCGGCGATCAAACTGCATGGTGCGTATTCACCGATAAGGAAGTGGGCGCTAGGCGCCGTTGGACCGAGCAGTCACAGGTCGGCATCGACGTTCAGCAGACTCTTTTCGGATATCAGTCGGCAGGACCATTGGGGAATATTCTCTTTCTGCGCTATCGAATCATCAATCGAAGCGCCAGGTATCCGGTTCTCGATTCTGTCTTCTTCTCCGTCTGGTCAGACCCCGACATCGGAAATTCTGGAGATGATCTTATCGGCGTTGATACGCTTCGCAATGCCGGCTATACCTATAACGGCGGCAGTTCGGACAATGTATGGGGGGCAAATCCGCCGTGCTTCATTACCGACTTCTTCCAGGGCCCGATCGCCTATATTCCCGGAGAATCATTTCTGGATAACAACCACAACGGCATCTATGATGCAGGTGATACGCCGCTGGACACGGCGAGCAATGTCATGGGAGTTGTGATGGGCGTGAAGAAATATCCCGGCGCGAAGAACCTTGGACTGCAATCCTTTGTCAACTATGTGCAGAGCGATCCGAATCGCGGCGATCCGAGCCAGGGGCTCCAGGCATTTTACTATACCCGCGGCTTCTTAAAAGACGGATCGCGGAACAATCCATGCACAGACACTTACGGAACAGTGTTCGGTCCACCCTGTACATCAATCAATGGTCAATACTGGTACTCAGGAGAGCCCCGGCCTGAAAAAGGGGGACCCTACGGATGGGTGTATACTTCGCCGGGCGATGTACGGCAGATGGAAAATACCGGCCCGATCAGACTTGTCAAAGATCAGCCGATTGACGTCGTCGTTGCCCTTGTGGTGGGAAGAGGGACCAATCCCCTGACAAGCATCACTGAAGCGCAGAGGATTGATGATTTCGCGCAGTTCATCTATAACAGAAATTTTGAATCACCGCCTTCGCCTCCGGACGTGACTCCGGTTATCAGAACCACCGAGAATTCAATCGATCTTTTCTGGAAGACAGCTCCTCATGTGAATTTCCGTGATATCGGATATGCCGATGCGGGAAAGACGGTGAAAGCGTGGGATATGCAATTCCAGGGATATGAAGTGTCCATGTATCGTGCCAATTCCACCAGCGCAACCGAAGGCGGCATGGAAAATTCAAGAGTGATCGCTCGCTATGATATCGCGGACAATGTGGACGACGTTCTCTCCGAAGATGGACTGACCGGTGAACGCACGGTGGTCTATCGAAAAGGAATCCAGCTCTCACCGACGATCTATGGCAATCCCGTTTCAGGACAGCTTGCTCTTCATCTGACAGCTGATCCTTTCACCGGCGGACCATTGATCAAAGGGAAGCCGTACTATTTTGCGATTACCGCCTATGCGTTGAACACAGAAGGATTGGCTCCAAAGGATTCCTCCACTCCGGGGAGTCAGAATTACATCATGACCTCTAAAGCCTTTGTCGGTTCAACCGCGAGTTTTCCAGCTATCCTGAACAACGGAATCCGGCCGGGCATAGATTTCAACGATCCGTATGTCATCAATACGACCATCCCTTCTGCGTCGGGAACCGTGGGCGACGTCTCCATGACCTACGAGGAAATGGACAAAGGACAGCTGACCGGCGAGAAGTATAGGGTGGATTTCGTCAAGAAAACGGATACGGCAAAATATTTCATGTACTGGAGGCTGAAGAACGAAACCAGGAATACTATTCTGCTCGACTCACAGATAACATATAATGCAGCACTGGATTCTGTCGCTCAAAAAATTCCAGAAGGATTTCTGCTGCATGTTTCGAAGTATGATCCGGCATTGGGAGCCATTACGGATAATGGAAACCGGTGGTACAGAAGATCGACAACTGACGCCTCCAATCTTGGTGTATTCTATCTCGGAACAGATCTGAATACTTCGTATGGAAACGGGGCCTTGATCTCCAACAAGAGCAAGATGGTCACTGCGGACAGACTGCGTCAGGTGGAAATCCGGTTTGGGCCAACGCAAAAAGCCTACCGCTACGTCAAAGGCGCTCTCGGCGGATATGTCTATGCTGCGAAAAATGGAGGATCCGGTTTTGTCGATGTGCCGTTCCAGGCATGGGTGAAGGACGGCCGGTACGGAGAGACAAGACAATTGACCTGCGGATTCTTTGAAACGACATTGTCGGGCGGGAAGGCAGACGGCATCTGGAATCCCGGCGTCAGGATCGATTCAACAAAAGAATATATAGTCATTTTTGATCGGCCCTATTCTCCCGATTCTTCTATCGTCTATACCGGAGGGACACAGGGGGGAGTCACCGCGTGGGCCGACATCACCACTACCTGGACGAAACCAAGCGCGTGGCCGTCGTCATCTATGAGCCGCGCAGACAGCATTATTGCCAAGAATCCCTACTTTGATGGGCTCTACATCGTGGGCCTGGCTCGGGATACGTTGCGAAATACTTCCGGTGCGCTTGATACGTTGACATGGCGCTCGGGAGATATCGTTACAATCAACATGGCAAGATATCCCATCATCCCGACTGATGCGTTCGCCTTCACAACGAAAAAGAAAGGACAGGGACTTTCGGGCGAAGATCGAAAATCCCAGTTCAGTCGTGTGACAGTGTTTCCGAATCCTCTCCTTGCATATAACTCCAACGTGAGCTATGATGCGCGGAACTCGGACGAAACGAATGTGACCTTCAGCAATCTTCCTGTCGATGTGACGATAAGAATATTTACGGTCTCGGGTTCTTTGGTGCGGACGCTGACGACGTCCGATAAGACGCTTGGTCCTGATTCGCCGTTCCTGAACTGGAATCTACAGAACAGCAATGGACTTCGTGTTGCGTCGGGGATGTACTTTGCGATCGTCTCTTCACCCGGTTTGGGTGAAAAAATTCTGAAGCTTGCGCTGCTCATGCCTCAAAAACAGATCCGTCAGTACTAGCAGGCTGCCAAAGAAAGACTCAACCCGGGTACGACAAGAGAAAGGAGTTTGAACAATGAGAGGTCTTCAAAGTATTATCGTCATCGCGTTCCTGATCACTATTGCACACGCCGGAGATATTTCGCGGAAGGGCACCTCCGGCGCGGACCAACTGCTTATCCCTGTGGGCGCAAGCTCCATTGCGACAGCGGGCGCGTTCCTTTCGAACGTTACCGGCGTCGAAGCGATGTTTGTCAACCCGGCCGGACTCTCCGCTTCGGGTAAAGCAGAAGCACTTTTCAGCTATTCGAAATACATCGCTGATACGAAGGTCTCCTATTTTGCCGGTTCCTACAACGTAGGAGATTTGGGCGCGTTCGGACTGTCCTTCAAATCGCTCAACTTCGGCGATATTCCGGTTACCACCGTTCTCAATCCTGATGGAACCGGAGCCACCTTCTCGCCAAGCTACTTTGTGTTTGGAGTGACCTATTCGAAGAGAATCGCTGATCGTGTTCGGGCCGGTGTGAATGTCAAATACATCAGTGAAACGGTCATGGCGACGGGAGCCGAGGGTGTGGCGATTGATTTTGGCGTCCAGTATCAATTCAAGGGCAATCTCTCCCTGGGAGTGGCACTGAAAAATGTCGGCGGGAACATGCGATACACCGGCACAGATCTGCAAGTTCGCACCCAGGTTCCCAATGCAACTGCGACCTATTACGGAAGCGGGATGTACGAGCCGGTGACTGAACCGTTTCCGATTCCAAGTATGTTTGAGTTCAGCATGGCATATGAGATCCCGTTGATGGAGGGCAATTCGGTTACGCTTGGGTCAATGTATCGGAATAATAATTCGCTGGAGGATCAGGTGAATTTTGGTGCAGAGGCCAAACTCATGGATGTCTTCCGGATTCGCGGAGGCTACGAGATGCTGACGCAGAATCGCGATGACTCCGAGTATGGGGCGACATTTGGATTCGGCGTAGAGTATTTCCTGAGCGGTTTCGGAGTCAATATCGATTATGCTTACCGGACATTCAGGTCGTTCAGCGGTTCTCAGGTAGTGGACATTAAAGTGTCGTTCTGAGGATCGTTCAGCTACCAGATGATCGGTTTGCGAAAGCGCCGCAGCTTCGGCGCAGCTGCCGCCGCTCATTGATCACGAGACCTTTTTCTGCAAAGAATATCAAGGCACCTCTCGATATCGTTCAGGGTGCAAATGACCCCCGCGTCAAAAAAGCCGAATCAGATCAGATAGTTGTTGCTTTGCGCGATCTGGGTCGTCCGGTTGAATATATGGTTGCACCGGATGAAGAGCACGGTTTTGCAGGGAAAGAAAACAAACTTGCTATGTATGCCGCAATGGAGCAGTTTTTTGCGAAGTATTTGAAAGGTCGCGAGCAGAAAGATATTCGACCGGCAATCAGAAAAAAGCTTGAAGCGATCACGGTTGATATCAATAGCGTTACAATGCCGAAGCGGTAGAGGTGCCTGGGAAGGATGTCGCCCAACGGACCTCCACCTTCCGTAGTCTCTCGCATGAGCCAATTCGCTGTCCCACCCGGAAACGAATTGGCTCTGCTATTTACAAGGTTTGCCAACAATTTCTGCAAGGAACGGTTTTTAGAAATTGCTTGCAACGGTAAGAACAATTCGGTATTTTAATATAGTAAACGAATGACCATGACAGTCGGAGTTGTGGTCAATTTTAGGACCAGTGCGATAGCCGTAATGCGCTATTGGCGCGTGAGTTTTTTGAGGGAAAAAAGTAGTCCCAAAGAAGGGACTGTCGAATTTGACTTATTATCCTGCACTCGTAGCTCAACCCCAACGGGGTTTCGCTGCGACGATCCAACAAGTTTAGATCTGCACTCGTAGCTCAACTGGATAGAGCGTTGCCCTCCGAAGGCAAAGGTTTCGGGTTCGACTCCCGACGAGTGTACTACACAGAAATCCTGCCGCAAGCAGGATTTTCTTTGTCCCAGAGGATATGTGTATATGACCCAACCCAATAATCCGCTACACGGCGTAACGCTCGAAATGATTCTCAAGTCCCTTGTCAAGAAGCTCGGCTGGAAGGAAATGGGGCACCGGGTAACGATCAAGTGCTTCAATGATCACCCAAGTATCGCGTCCAGTCTGAAATTTCTCCGGAAGACTCCCTGGGCGCGTGCAAAAGTGGAGTCGCTCTACCTGGATCAGGTTGAAAAAAAATGATTGCGGGGAAAATGAAAGCTCTATTTAGTGGTCTTTTGGGAAGCAATACCTTCCTCTAAGCGCCAATTGCATCGTGTGAATAGTTTGTCGGGTTTTTATTTTTTTGCGAATCAGTTGAAAACAAAAATGAAAATTAACTTGCTTCATGCGTGCATATTTACGTAAATTGATACGGATAAAGATACGCAAATATATCCCCATTTTTGCGTGCTGTTCTTTTACATAGAAGATGTTCCCGCCCATATTGCCACCAGCCATTTTAATAATCTTCGATGAATAATTTGCAGAACAATTGAAAATGAGAATATCGGAGGACGATATGGAAAACTCAATCACAACAAACTCAAAGAGCCGACTTAATCTTGTTATGCCGGCAGACCTCAATGAAGAAATGAAAACGTGGGCGGACAAGCTTCAGGTAACGATTAGCGACATAGTGCGTCAAGCGGTTTGCGACTATCTGAGAAAATTGGAAAACGATAGAATAGAGCGTGAATTGCGAGAGGGATATATCGCAAATTACGACTATTACAAGAGGGAAAGCGAGGCGTGGAAATATGCCGACGGAATCGAATCCTAAAAGGAAGAAGCTTACTGGGGAAATAATTCCCGTAGCAACCTCCTCCGCCGCCGCTGGGCGGAAAGTAATGCGTGGTGAGGTATATACGGTTAATCTTGATCCAACGATGGGTCATGAAGAATCTAAAACGCGTCCATGCGTTGTTGTACAAAACAATACGGGAAACAAATATAGCCCCGTCACGATTGTGGCGGTAATTTCAAGCGTCAAGAAAATTACAAGGCCGTCCCCGGTGCTTGTCTTTTTTGACAAATCAGAGATGGGTGCAGCCGTTGATGGATATGTTGATTGTGGCCAGATTAGAACGGTAGACATCGGCATGAGATTAATGGATAAAATTGCCACCCTTTCACCTTCAACAATGGCTAAAGTTGATACGGCTCTAAATATATCATTGGCCCTAAACTGAAAATCGCTTTTCAATGACAATGCCCGAACTCTCAATTTGTCCGGGCATTTGTGTTTTTATGCAGTTGAGAAATCGAACTTAGGACACTACCCGCTTTTCCCCAATCTTGACTTTCCCACCGAATATTGGTAAATTTTGAAGTATTTTAGCATCGAAAGCTACTTTTCTTAACACTATCATGGTATTTTTTTTTGAATTGATGGCTGCAATGGCTACAAAAATTGGAATCAACGGCTTTGGCCGTATCGGCAGACAGATCATCAATGTCATGTCGGACAAGGGAGTCCTCGGCAAGACACTTGACGTCGTCGCCGTTGTTGATGTCAGCACCGACGCAAAGTACTTCGCCTATCAACTGAAATACGACTCAGTGCATGGGAAATTCCGGGGAACACTGGGTAGCGAAAAGAGCAATCCGTCGCTGGAAGCGGATGACGTGCTCGTGGTGAACGGCCATAAAATCAAGTGCGTACAGGCGCAGAAAGATCCGTCACAGCTGCCGTGGAAAGAGCTTGGCGTCGATATCGTGATCGAGTCGACCGGATTGTTCACCGATTCGGAAAAAGCGAAAGGACATCTCGCTGCCGGTGCAAAGAAAGTACTTATTTCCGCTCCCGGTAAGGGCGATGTCAAGACTATCGTCATGGGCGTCAACGAGAAAGAATACGATCCCGCAAAGCACAATATCGTTTCCAATGCATCCTGCACGACGAACTGTCTTGCACCGGTGGTCCACGTTCTTCTGCAGGAAGGCATCGGCATCGAAACCGGTCTGATGACGACCATCCATTCCTATACCGCGACGCAGAAAACCGTCGACGGGCCGTCCAAGAAGGATTGGAGAGGCGGACGTGCAGCGGCAATCAATATCATTCCTTCATCGACAGGCGCAGCAAAAGCGGTCGGAGAAGTGCTTCCTGCAACAAAGGGAAAACTCACCGGCATGTCTTTCCGCATTCCGACGCCGGATGTGTCCGTCATCGATTTGACTTTCCGTGCGACCCGCGATACTTCGATCGAAGAAATTGATGGACTGATGAAGAAAGCGTCAGAGACCTATCTCAAAGGGATCTTAGGCTACGCCAATGAGGAAGTCGTATCGACAGACTTTATTCATGACGATCGTTCTTCTATCTATGACTCGCTCGCGACGGTTCAGAACAATCTGAAGGGCGAAAAGAGATTCTTTAAGATCGTGTCATGGTACGACAACGAATGGGGCTATTCCGTTCGCACCGTCGATCTGACAAGTTTGATCGCATCAAAACTCTAAGAGATCATAATTCCTGTCTTACCGGTGTGACGCATGGTGCGAACCATGCGTCACGCTTTTGAGTGCACGGAGAGAAACTCAAAAGGGAGAACTATGAACAAAAAAACTATCGACGATATTGACGTCAAAGGAAAACGCGTTCTCGTGCGCGTGGATTTCAATGTGCCGCTGGATGAAAAACAAAATATTACCGACGACACGCGCATGGTTGAATCGCTTCCGACGATCAAGAAAATTCTTTCCGACGGCGGTAAAGCGATCCTCATGAGCCATCTCGGACGGCCCAAAGGAAAACCGAAACCGGAATTCAGCCTGACGCCGGTGGCAGAGCACCTTTCCAAGCTTCTCGGTACGCCGGTTGCGTTCGCTGCCGATTGCATCGGCGAACCGGCTCAATCCGCTGTGGCAAAGATGAAAGACGGCGAATGTCTGCTGCTGGAGAACCTCCGCTACCGCAATGACGAAGAAGCAAACGATGAAGGGTTTGCACAACAACTCGCATCGCTGGGCGATGTCTATGTGAACGATGCGTTCGGCACTGCGCACCGTGCCCATGCGTCCACGGAAGGCGTCACCAAATTTTTGAAAGTGGCGGTTGCCGGCTACTTGATGCGGAAGGAACTCGACTTTCTCGGTTCTGCGATCGAAAAACCGGTGCGTCCGTTCGTTGCGATTCTTGGCGGGGCAAAAATCTCCGGTAAGATCGACGTCATTCAGAATCTGCTCGGCAAAGTCGATACGCTGATCATTGGCGGCGGGATGGCGTACACATTCTTCAAAGCGCAGGGACTTGAAATCGGAAAATCGCTTCTCGAAGAAGACAAAGTCGAATTGGCGAAGAAGATTCTCGAAGAGGCTGGAAAGTCAAAAGTGAAGTTCCTTCTTCCTGTGGATTGCGTCGTTGCCAGCGACTTCAATAACGATGCGCAGAAGAAGGTTGTGGCCAAGAACGCGATTCCGGCAGACTGGCAGTCGCTGGATATCGGTCCGGAATCCGTCGCGCTCTTCTCGAAAGAAATTCTTTCTGCAAAGACGGTGGTATGGAACGGCCCCATGGGTGTATTCGAAATGCCAAATTTTGCAATCGGAACCAATGCAGTTGCGAAAGCGTTGGTAGAGGCAACAAAACAGGGAACGGTTACCATTATCGGCGGTGGCGATTCTGCAGCGGCAATAACACAGGCCGGCTATGCGAAACAGGTATCGCACGTTTCCACCGGCGGCGGTGCTTCGCTGGAATTTCTGGAGGGGAAGGTTCTTCCGGGTGTTGCGGCGTTGAACGACAAGTAAGAGTGATGCACAGAAAGCCACAGAGGCCGCAGGAGATTCTGTGCTGCCCTTTGTGGCTTTTCCTTTTTCTTTCCGGCCCCAACGGTGAAATGAGAAGAATCTATGGCTTTTAATCGATCAAATTTTTCAAACAACTATTTTCGTCCCAGTCCGTTTGGCGGGTTTAGTTTCTTTCCGCCGATCATTAAAACACTAATGATCGCGAACGTGGCCGTCTATGTGGGAATGATGTTCCTCGGAAGTTTCCACATCGGCGAATACTCGTTGGGCGGATTGCTGGAGGAGTATTTTGCACTGCAGCCGCTCGGCCATGGGTTCCTGATCTGGCAGCTTTTCAGTTACATGTTCATGCATGCTGGATTCAGCCATCTCTTCTTCAATATGTTTGCGCTCTGGATGTTTGGATCGGTATTAGAAAATTTATGGGGCTCTGCTCGTTTTCTAACTTTTTATTTGGTTTGTGGACTTGGCGCAGCGCTTATTCATTTGTTATTTTTAAATTATGAATTAACGCCACT
>JAPLFO010000188.1:13139-16188 GCA_026390635.1 Ignavibacteriales bacterium | reverse complement strand
TTTAGTACACGCCTGGTGGACGGTTGCGGATCCGGCAGCAAAGACTCGGTCAGGGACAACGCGATTCCGGACATCATCACCTCCGGACCCAATTGAGTCAAATCGCCGGAGAGAAGATCACGGTCCACGTTGGAATAAAGCGTGCAGCCCCCTTCCCGTTCAATGATCAATCCGGAAAGCCGCCCGGATTGTTCACCGACAAATGTCACTTCACCGAGCATCTCGCTGATGACGAATCCGGAGCAGCAGTGGAGCTGAAGATAGGCATTCAGACTGCTCACACTGATCAGGTTTCCCCGTTTGGAGCCGATCATGATGTCGGGATAAATTTCGACGGCAAGTTTCCGCCGCATCGCCGGATTTTCTATTTCGAAACGGACATTGTTCCCCTTTTTCTTGCCCGGTACGCCAAGAACCTTGCTGATCTTCTTAAGAGCAGCCGGTGTGAATATTACTTTTCGTTCTTTCATAGGATTCAGCGTAAAAAAAGAAAAACCCCGTTCCAGACGGCTGCGGGGTTTACCGGTGACAGTGATAAGAACTTGTCATATACATGACCCAATATATAAATGGACAAATCCATAGTCAAGCCAATTCGTATCAACACGACAGCTCTACGCCTTCCCGGGCCGCCGTACAAGTGAAACGATATCCCTTGGTCTTGATTTCCTTACGGCATTTCCGCAGGATCTCGTTCACGTTGTCGTCGCTGCGATTGGGCTCGTGGTGAAACAGTACCAGGTGACGTACGCCTGCTTCGGCCGCTACTTCTAACGTGTACAGGTAGTGCGAGTGACCCCACCCCACTTTATCGATGTACTCTTCGGGAGTATAGGTGCAATCGTGAATTAGGATGTCGGCCTTCCGAGCAAAATCGAACACCCTCTGATTCGGATCGCCCGTCGCGGAAGAAAAGCTCTCGAGCACTGCCGCTTCCATATTGGGCATCGACCCGGCAACGTGACGATCGAACGGTTCATTGTCGCTGATATAGACGACCGACTTTCCTTTTTGTTCTATCCGATACCCGACCGTGAAGCCGGGATGATTCATGTACAGAGTACGCACTGTCGCACCAAACACCGGAAACTCTTCTTCCCGCACAGGACGAAAGTGAATCGTCGCTTTCAATTCATTCAGTTGAACGGGAAAATAAATGCGTGTCATCTGCTCCGCAATAATGCGCTGCAGACTGATTTCCGGACGCTCGGTGCCGACGATGGTAATTTCATTGCCTGAAATGAAGGCAGGCTTGAAGAACGGGAATCCCTGAATATGGTCCCAATGAGGATGGGTGACCATCAAGAATGTGCGAAGCGATTCACCGTTGGTAATCAGGGAATCCCCAAGGCCGCGAATGCCGGTCCCTGCATCGAGGATGACGAGATCGCCGTTGTGTAGACGCAACTCAATGGACGGTGTATTTCCGCCGTAGTGTACCGTTGACTTACCGGGCGTCGGAATGGAACCGCGGACACCCCAGAATTTTATCTTCATACATCGCTCCTGCAGCCTGATTCACTTTCGATACTCTGCAACATAATCGATGTAGTTTTGCGCGGACCGCTCCAACGCCTTTCGCTCTTCCGCTGTCAGCGGCCTGATAACCTTGGCCGGCACTCCCGCGGCGAGCATGCCGTCCGGAATCACGGTGCCGCCCAACACGACGGCGCCAGCCGCAATCAGACAATACGAACCGATGTGGGCGTCGTCCAGCACGGTCGCATTCATCCCAATAAGACAGTAATCATTGATCGTCGCCGCATGCAGCACGGCACTGTGTCCGACGGTCACGTTCGATCCGACGATGAGCGGAAACTTCTCGTAGGTCACATGCAACACCGCACCGTCCTGAATATTGGTGCGCTCACCGATGAGGATGTAATTGACGTCCCCGCGGATGACGGCATTGTACCACAGACTCGAGTCTTTTCCAATTTCCACATCGCCGATAACATGGACCCCTTCCGCAACAAAAACCGACGGATGGATCCGCGGCGTCTTGCCTCGATACAGATGAATCCCCATGATTACTCTGCCCTCGGCGGCACCCAACCCGGCCGATTCCACTTTTTCAATTCGATATAGACGCTTCCCAAAATCACCTTCATGCGCGCGACAATGGGAATCGCCGCTTCATCGTCGCTGAACCATCCTTGATAGCCGCCAGTCAGGCCGAAGATACCGACAAAATCGACGGTTCCGCCGAGCTCCACGGTACGTATCGGATACTTCACCGCATCGATTTCCATTGGCACTACTTTGTTCATGAAATTGATGTACGTATTTACTTTTTTCTCATTCACGAATGTCGGAACATTCATCTGCCTCTTCACTCTTGCATTTGCCCGCGCGAAATAGAAAAGGGACAAGCCATCCTGAAATGTCGAACTGATGGTATCCGTACCGCTCGATCGCATTTCAGGTTTTTGCTTCACCCCTTTGTCGTATGCAACGGAGTGTCGCGCATAGTCAAAGGAATAATCGGCGTACGCGGTATTCTTCGGATCTTTCGTATCATATCCCGAGAAAAATACCGAACATACCTCCGGAGCCATTTCACTGTAGAAGACAAAATGCAGGCTCACAAACGGAACTCCGCTGTACGAATCCATGTACGCTTTTGCGCAATAGATTGTCATTCCGTTCTTGGTGGCCTGATCAATGATTTCAATCTTGACGGTCCCAAGACTGAAGACGGAATAGCTGACTTCATACTCCAGGGACTCACCCACCATGAACACGCCGGATGGCGCCGCAAAGGTCATCGACGCAACTTCCGTTGCACTTGCCGTGTACCCCAGTCCCCAAAAACAGAAGAGCAGGAACATGGCTTCCCGAAGCCGTCGCTGTATGGAAATGTCAAATGGAATCACGGCAGCCATCTCATTTTAGTTTTGCAATCCGGGATGCTTCCGGAAAGAGTGACAAGGCTTTTTTCAATTGTGCATCTTCTGTGAGGACCAGTTGATACCACCCGTCGTTCGACCAGAAATTACGCGCGATGTATGCCTTCAACCTGGTTTGGATAAACGCTTTGTCTCTATTG
>JAPLFO010000188.1:10179-13132 GCA_026390635.1 Ignavibacteriales bacterium | reverse complement strand
ATTGATCATCCTTGACTTCCACGCCTTTGTCCTTGGCAAACTTCAGGAAGTCGGCCATGAGAACCTCATCTGCTTCAAAATTGGTCTTGAACGATCGCAGATCGGAATACTTGGACTTGATTTCCGCAGTATGCTGATTCAGATATCGTGTGATGAACTCATAGAACAAGTTGCGCCGGCTCATCACGATCGTCAGAGGCGTCACTGAGTCGTACTTGACGATATAGTCCGGCGTGATACCGCCGCCGCCATAGATCCTCCGGCCGGCCGCGGTCTTAAAGAGCGGCCGTGTCGTGTCCTTCTCCTCCTCGTGTGTCAGGTTTTCGCCTTCCACTTCGTTCCGTTCAAATGCCTCGCGCTGATACTTATCTTTGCCGTCAGCATACGACCGCTGGATGAGGCGCCCGCTCGGCGTGTAGTACCGGGCAATCGTCAACCGGAATGCGGAATTATCGGACAGATCGAACTGCCGCTGGACGAGCCCTTTCCCAAAACTCGTTTCACCGACAATGATGCCCCGGTCCCAATCCTGGATAGCACCGGCAACGATTTCGCTGGCCGAGGCGGTTCCGTTGGAAACAAGAACGATGAGCGGAGTCTTTTCAAACTCGCTGTTGGTGCCGGCATAGTATTTTTCACTCACATCGGCGCGACGTCCTTTGGTGTACACCACGGTCCGTGCTCCTCCCTCTACATTTCCGTCGAGGAACATGTCGGCCATCTTTACCGCCTGGTCGAGATAGCCGCCCGGATTTCCCCGAAGGTCGAGAACAAGACGCGTCATGCCCAACGCCTTCAACTTCTGCAATGCCGCCATCATTTCTTTCGCCGTCGTTTCCATAAAGCGATTGACACTGATGTAACCTACTTCGTCGTTGAGCATCATGGATACCTCGACGCTGTACAACGGAATCACGTCACGAATGATCTCAAAGTCCATGAGACCGAGATTTCCGACGCGGAAAATTCCGACGGACACTTTCGTTCCCTTCGGACCGCGAAGATGTTTCATGACGGAATCGTTCGTAAATCCTTTTGTTGCGTTGCCGTCAATCCGTACAATCTTATCGTTGGCCAGGATGCCTATCTGCGCACTGGGACCGCCGCCGATCGTCTCAACGACAGTAATGGTGTCGTTAACAATTGCGAAGGAAACGCCGATCCCTTCGAATTTCCCTTTGAAATCTTCGGTGACTTTCTTCAACGGTTCCGGGGCGATATAAATGGAATGAGGATCGAGATTGCTCAACAGTCCGGTGATGGCCGCTTCTGTCAGTTTCTGCGCATCAACATCGTCCACATAGTACTTTTCCGTGATGCTCAGGACTTCATTGAACTTGTGTATCTGTTCGTAGACCGTATCTCCGGAAATCAATGTGTTCAACTGCATTCCGGTCAATAGCGCAACAATGAGCAATCCCAGTACAACCGGTATGGTTCTTCATAGATCCTCGCTTTAGTATTTGCATTATCTCATTGAATTTCATAGTTATCCCACGCTGTAAGCGTTAATTACAAATTAGACCCGCAATGTCACGACTAGTGTTCCGCCTTCATTTGCGGGAAGAAAATCACATCCCGGATGGAATCGTTATTTGTCATGAGCATGGTCAGGCGGTCGATACCAATGCCGAGACCGGCCGTTGGCGGCATTCCATATTCCAGAGAGCGCAGAAAATCTTCGTCCATGACCTGCGCCTCATCGTCGCCTCTATCGCGCAGTTTCATCTGCTCTTCGAAACGTCCGCGCTGATCGAGCGGATCGTTCAATTCCGAAAAGGCATTGCAGATTTCCTGTCCATTGACCATACCTTCAAATCGCTCCACCAAACCAGCTTCCGACCGGTGGATTTTCGCCAGCGGCGACATCTCCAATGGGTAGTCTGTAATAAACGTCGGTTGAATGAGATGTTGCTGTACTTTGACGCTGAAAATTTCGTCCACAATTTTTCCGGGACCGATGGAAGGCGCCAGATCCACATCCAATTCCTTCGCAACGGAGCGAAGCTGCGCTTCGTCCATTCCGCGGAGCGCGCGACCGGTATATTCCTGTATGACATCGAACATGGAGATGCGTTTCCAGGGCGGCATGAAATCGATCGTGTGCTCTCCGAGCTTCACCTCTGCAGAACCATTGAGTGCGAGCGCCACTTCGTACACCATCTGCTCAACCAGTTCCATCATCCAGCGATAGTCGCGGTAGGCAACGTACAGCTCCATCATAGTGAATTCGGGATTGTGCGTCCGGTCCATTCCTTCGTTGCGAAAATCTTTGGAAATCTCATAGACTCCATCGAAACCGCCGACAATCAGTTTCTTCAAATAGAGTTCGTCCGCGATGCGGAGATACAATTGCATATCCAACGTGTTGTGGTGCGTCATGAACGGACGCGCAGACGCGCCACCGTAGATCGGCTGCAGGATAGGGGTCTCCACTTCCAGATAGTCGCGCCTGTCCAGGAATGTGCGGATAGTGCGGAGCAGCAATGAGCGTTTCACGAACGTCTCGCGTATTGCCGGATTGACGACGAGGTCAACATAGCGCTGCCGGTAACGAAGCTCCTTGTCTGCAAAGGGATCGAAGACAACTTTGTTGCCGGCCTCGTCCGTTTTTTCTTTAACAATCGGAAGAGGACGGAGCGACTTTGTCAGCAAAACCAATTCCTGCGCATGGACGGAAACTTCGCCCATTTTTGTACGGAACACATATCCCTTGACACCGATGATATCACCGATGTCGAGCAGCTTGAACGCATCGTACATGGCGCCGAGGTCGTCTTTTCTCATATAGACCTGAATGCGGCCCTGGAAATCCTGGACATGGCAAAAAGAAGCCTTCCCCATGCGGCGTAGCGACATGATGCGCCCGGCGATGGAAACGATCCGCTGCGGCTCCTCATCGCGGAAATTCTCCAGCACCTCCTTTGACTGCGCTGAACGCTCAAATTCGTAC
>JAPLFO010000188.1:0-10086 GCA_026390635.1 Ignavibacteriales bacterium | reverse complement strand
CACTCGCCTCGCTAAGCTCGGCGAAGCGGGCAGAGACAAAGACGAGGACACGGAGCAACGCGTCCATTGGTTGAAAAAGAGAGGAGAACCCTCTGTGCTCTCATCTTTTTCTCTGTGCTCTTCCGAATGATGCCTGCGGCATCATTCGAGATCTTCTGGACTATGGCAAATCTTTTTCTGACACTTTTATTCTCTCTTCTTCAACGTCTCAATTGCGGGAGAAGTTCGCCATCATGACGCAGATATCGTTCTGTATTCTTTCGGCGCGGGACGTCGATACGGTATAGTTGTTCGCAATCATTGTGAACATATACATTTCGCCATCCGCACTGGTGACGTAGCCCGATAACGCACGCACATAGCCGATAAATCCTGTTTTCGCATGAACGTTGTTTTCAGCCTTTGTTCCCTTCATCCGGTTTCTGATTGAACCGTCTACGCCGGCAATCGGAAGCGATGCATAGAATGGAGTGAAGAACGGTCCATCGTGCATTCCTTTGAGAAGAGCAATCACATTGGATGGTGAAATGAGATCCAACCGTGACAGTCCGGATCCGTCGATCACTTCCATTCTCGTCGTATCCATTCCCCAAGAGGCAAAAATGGGATTCACCGTCCATCTCACTGCACGGTAACTGCCGATTCCGAATTTCTGCAAACCGATGGTACGAAAAAGCTGTTCGGCGTAAAGATTCTGGCTCGGCTTATTGATCGTCTTCACGATCGTATCGAGCGACGGAGAAACATACGTTGCGAGATGCAGCACAGAGAACGGAATCTGCTGCAGTTCGTCGATATCACGTGCGGTACCCTTGACCCTGATTCCTCTTTGCTCCAGCACTTCCTTCAAGACACTCACCGCAAAAAGGGTAGGATTGTCGATAGCGATCGATTCTTTCCATGCCGGCTTGTTGATCGGAAATTTGCCGCGAACATGAATACGGTTAGTACCCCGATCGCGCAGAAATGAAATGTAGTAGTTTGAGTCGGCTGCTGTTGTTACCGTCTCATTGATGATAGTAACGTAGCTGGTGTTGGGAACCCAACCGATCACCGCTTTCTCCCCGACCGCAGATCCCGGCGTCACCATCACGTCGATGCAATTGTCGTTAAAAACGATTCCACCGAATTGTGCAGCGTAGTAGTCTGTTTCATAGCCGGCTTCCCAGCCATCGCCGTAGAATTCTTCGTCGAAACAATTGTCATCGCCGATAATATTACCGCTGATTTCAGCAATGCCTTTTGACTTCAGGCTATCGGCCCATTGTTCGAACGTCTCGGTCACTTTGCCGCCGTTATACCGACCAGAGATCGTCGGATCTCCGCTCCCCCGAAGAACCAAATCTCCCTGCAGAACAGCATTCACCACCGGGCCTGAAGCGTCGAGCGATGTCGTGTACCGGAACGAAGGCGTCAAGGCTGTCAAACCGGCTGACGTCGTGAACAGTTTCATGTTAGACGCCGGCATGAAGCATTTCTTTTCATTGCGGGAATAGATCACTTCCCCCGACTTCAACGACTGGATGATCACACCCCAGTGTGCATTCGAAAATGCGGAGTCATCGAATCGCGCAGCGATATTCACCTTCAGGCGCTCGAGCGGTGTGAGCTGAATCGCAGCAGATTGCCGGGATCCGGAACATCCCATAGCCAACAGGGACATTGTCAGCAAGAGAACAGAAATGCATTTATTCACGGTTTCACCTTTCCATCGGGATAGCTGGGAAGTTTGAGACGATCCGCAATACAGCGTCCGTAGAGTGCAGATAATTCATAGAGACGATCGGCATGCTCCGGGCCCACCTGATTCCAGGTGAATCGCCATTCCCAGTTGTCGTTGATCTTGCCGGGAAAGTTCATGCGACCAACCGTACCCAGTCCAAGAATATCCTGAAAAGGATACACGGCAAAATCCGCAACCGATCGCGCCGCCGTACGTATAAGGTCCCAATGAATCGCCACGCCGTCACTTCCGGTGTACTTGAGCACAAACGCCCGCTCCCGCTCTGTCGCGGATCGGAACCAACCTACTGTTGTGTCGTTGTCATGCGTGCCGGTGTACACAACCGCGTTCTGGACATAGTTGTGCGGCAGGAACGTATTTTCCGAATCCGCGGCGAAGGCGAACTGCAGCACACGCATTCCGGGGAAACCGAAGTCATCGCGCAGGGCGGTAACATCCGGAGTGATTACTCCAAGGTCTTCTGCAATGATCGGCAGACGCCCGAGTTTTTTCTGGATGACCTTGAACAATTTGGCTTTCGGTCCTTCCACCCAACGCCCCCGCACTGCCGTCGCTTCCGACGCCGGAATCTCCCAGTAGGCGCAAAATCCTCGGAAGTGATCGATGCGGACAAAATCCACCGTGGCAAGTGTGGCGCGGATTCTCTCGATCCACCAGGAATAGTCGTCCTTTTCCATTACTTTCCAGCGATACAAAGGGTTTCCCCATCGCTGGCCTGTCTCGCTGAAATAGTCGGGCGGTACGCCGGCTACGACCGTCGGCCGACGATTTTTGTCCAGGAAGAATAGTTCGGGGTGCGACCAGACATCGGCGCTTTGAAAGGCGATGAATATCGGAATGTCACCAATAATGTGGACACCGCGATCGTTTGCATATTTTTTCAGAGCGGTCCACTGGCGGAAGAAACACCATTGGGTGAATTTCCAGAAGTTCACATCTTCTTCCAGTTCAGCAAGCGCCTTTTTCAATGCGGCGGGTTTGCGCTGTGCCACGTCGGGATCCCAATTGCTCCACTCTCTGTTGTCGAACTTTGATTTGAGCGCCATGAAGAGTGCAAAGTCTTCCAGCCATTTCGACGAAGACTTGACGAATGCCTTGTACGCATCGATGTCATTCTTCTTTCCGAAAAAATTCTTTGCAGCTGCGCGCAACAGCCGCATCCGGAATTCAGCGACCTGACCGTAGTCCACCCGGTGGGCCGGAAATCCCTGTGCATCTGAAAGCGCTTCCGGAAGGAGCCAGCCTTTTGCAACCAGCTCATCCAAATTAATCATCATCGGATCGCCGGCAAAAGCAGAGAGACTCATGTACGGCGAGTTGGCCATACCCACCGGACCGAGCGGCAAAATCTGCCAGAGCTTCTGCCCGGCGGTTACCAGCCAATCGACAAAATGATATGCACTGGCGCCAAAATCACCGGAGCCATGAGGGCCCGGAAGAGATGTCGGATGAAGAAGAATGCCGCTACTTCGATGAAGACGCATGCTGCCTGCCTTTCGGACATTAGTACGCTGAACAGTTGAGTTCGTCAGACGCCGCTCCGCCGGGTCCTGATTTTCTTTCTCGGAGTGCGGGCTGCGGAGGAATCTTTCTGTTCCGCCTCCCGTGACAATCCCGCCAGCCGTTTCATTTTTTTCACTTCGTCGATGGAGAGATACCGCCATGCGCCACGCTTCAATCCCGCTGCGGTGATACCGGCATAGACGATTCTATCGAGTTTCTGGATTTCATACCCGAGCGTTTCAAACACCCGGCGCACCTGCCTATTCTTTCCTTCGTGGATAGTAATCAGAATATCCTTGTTCTTCGTGCCGGGAATGGACTCCACTTTTGCCGGGGCAGTTCTGCCACCCTCGATATAGACACCCTTCTTCACACGCTCGACGTCCTCGCGGCCAAGGCCCTCTGTCAGCATCACGTGATATGTCTTCTCCACCTCATGCGAGGGATGCATCAGACGATTCGCAAGTTCGCCGTCGTTGGTGAACAAGAGAACGCCCGTCGTTTTGCGATCGAGTCGTCCGACGGAGAAAACACGTTCGCGCGGATTAATCAGATCGAACACCGTACGGCGGCGGCGTTCATCGCTGCGCGTCGTGATATAGTCATTCGGTTTGTTCAGCACAAGATAGACGAGTTGTTCTTCCCGATGAATCTTTTTTCCATTGATCGTGACCGTGTCCTTTGCAGGATCGATTTTCGTCGCCAGATCGGTCACGAGAATTCCGTTGACGGTCACTTCGCCGCTCAGGATCAATTCTTCCGCCTTCCGCCGCGATGCAGCGCCGGACATCGCAATGAAGCGATTTATGCGAACAGTTTTCGGAAGAACGTTTGCAGTTTTGTTTTCCACTTACTCCATCCTTTTTGCGGTTGATCGCCGGACTGATCCGGACCAACCGGTTCTCCCACCGGAACTACCGCATGCACATCGATGCGGCTTCCAATCTCTCCGGCTTGCTCTTCCACAGAAGAGACTTCTTCTGCGGTCATATCTTCGACATTCTTATGATCCGCTTCTACCGGAAGGGCGCCCGGCATCTCCGGTTGTTCTACGTGCGGCGCTTCCGCAACTGATTCCACCGCTGCCGAAGCGTTCTCTTCGATTGCACCGCTTGGGACATCTTCCGCAGAAGCGACCGGCTCCGTGCGAGCCTGTGCATCTGCGATAGCCTGCTGTTCCGACTGGGCTACCGGTGCCTTCTGGCGCGCCGGTGCCGCGTTTTTCTTCCCGCCGGACTTTTCCTTTCGCTGTTCCGGGGTCATATTCTCTTGCAGCTGCTCTTTGAATTCTACTTCCTGCTGCTCGGCAAGCAGACGTTTGTCCACTTCCAGTTCCGTCTCGCCGATAAGCTCCTCAATCTCGCGCGGTTTTGGAAGATCGGTAATCTCGTTGATTCCGAAGTGCTTCAGAAATTCCGGCGTCGTGCCATAGAGCAGCGGTCGGCCCGGCGTCGTGGCGCGTCCGACGATGGTAATGAGATTCTTCTCCAGCAGCGTTTTCATGATATAGTCTGCATTGACGCCGCGAATAAATTCCACTTCCGATTTTGTGATCGGCTGTTTATACGCGACGATGGCAAGCGTCTCGAGGGCAGTCGCCGAAAGCTTCCGGCGCGCCTTCTCCTTGAACAGTTTCCCGACCCACATGGAGAATTTCTTGTTGGTCGCAAAAACATATCCGCCCGCCAGCTGCATGATGCGGAACGAGCGGTGCGCCTCTTCGTAGTCCCTGTTCAGCCGGACGGTTCGCGCTGTTGGTTCCCCTCGTCGATCACATCGCGGATCATTTTCACCGACAGCGTCTCGTCAGACGCGAAAATGAGCACTTCGATGGTCTGCTTCAGTTCTTCAGAGACCTGCACAGCAACTTCCGCAATGCCCGTTTCCTGTGCGCCGTTCAGGCCATCGCCTCTGTGGGGAGTTTCACAATCATGATTTCACCGTAGGGGCTGGCCTGCCGCACACCGATGGCTTTTTGCTTGATCAATTCGAGAAGTGCAATAAACGTAACAACAATCCGGATTTTTTCCGTCATCTGTTCAACAAGCATATGAAAGGTTGCCTCGACGTTGTCTGAAAAAAATCCCAGGATATATTTGATTTGATCGTCGAGCGACACATTCAGCTTGTTTATCTCGTGGAAATGCTTACGCGGCATCCGGTCCACGGCAAACTTGAATGCAGCAATCAGATCGAACAGTGTCACATTGCGGAGAAGATTCTCATCTCCGACTTCTTCAATAATTTTTTCGTCGTGATCGAAATTCGAGCGGAAGAACACCTTGCGTTGCGCCAACTGCATGCGCTCCATCTCTTCCGCCATTTCCTTATACCGCTTGTACTCCAGCAGTCGTCGCACCAATTCCGCCCGTGGATCGGGTTCTTCCCCGCCCTCCACATCGGGCTTCGGCAGCAGCATTTGTACTTTGATCTGCATCAACGTCGCGGCCATCACGATGAACTCGCCGGCGATATCTAGATCCAATTCCTGGAGGTACTTCAGATATTCCAGAAAATCCATCGTGATCTTCGCGATCGGAATATCATAGATATCCAGCTCGTCCCGTTTGATAAAAAACAGGAGAAGATCCAGGGGTCCCTCAAAGTCCGTCAACTTGACTCGATACATCAGCACCTATCCAATAGTCATGGCAGCTCGTACCTGCTGCATGGTTTCCTGAGCAACGGCGTGCGCGCGGCGTTCGCCGTCGGCAAGGATAGCTTTCACTTCGTCCAGATGTGCTTCGTAGTATGCGCGTTTTTCGCGCACAGGAGCGAGGGCATCGGCAATTTTCGCCGCACAGTTCCTCTTGCAGTCAACACAGCCCAGTGCACCTGATTCGCAATTTGTCCGGATTTCCGAAACTTCCGACAGATTGAACTTCTGATGGTACGTGAATATCAGGCAGACATCGGGATGTCCGGGATCGCCTTTTCTGATTTTCTGTCTATCCGTGACCGCAGTTTTCACCCGTGCCAGAATCTGTTCGGGAGAGTCGGAGAGCAATACCGTATTGCCGGTCGATTTGCTCATCTTGGAATCGCCGTCCAGGCCGGGCAGACGAGCAAATTTTGTCAGCTTCGGTTCCGGTTCGGGGAACACCTCGCCGTACTGGTTGTTGAACTTTCTCGCAATCTCGCGCGTGATCTCTATATGGGGCACCTGATCTTCGCCGACGGGGACGACCACGCCTTTGTAGAGGAGAATATCTGCCGCCTGCAGCACCGGATATCCCAGATGGCCGTACGAAATCAGGTCCATCTGCAGATCGCGCACTTGGTCTTTCAGTGTCGGATTTCGTTCGAGGCGGGCTGTGGTGATCAGCATCGAAAAAATGAGATGCAGTTCCGCATGCTCCTTGATTTGCGATTGGCGGAACATCGGGCTGTGCACCGGATCGATGCCTGCCGCCAGCCAGTCAATTACCATATCGATCGAGTTCTGATACAGTTCCTTCGTTTCGACATTCGTGGTCAGCGCGTGATAGTCCGCTATGAGATGATAATTTTCGTATTCGTTTTGAAGCGCAACCCAATTTTCAAGAGCTCCGACAAGGTGTCCAAGATGGAGTTTCCCGGTGGGGCGCATACCGCTGAGGATTCTTTTCTTTGCTGACATCGATTCACGTGACTAAGAGTGATTAAACGACAAAGGATACGACAGAGTTTTCGATCTCTGTGTCCTTCGCGTCTTCGCGGTTTTTTTTAAATATCGCACGTACTACATCAATTCATAAACAGGTACGGCTTCCAGCGCTCGTCAACATTGCCGACGAAATGTTTGATGAACGTTACGTGATTCGGCTTTGTCGGACGCTTCAGCAACGGCATTCGCGCTTCATCCGGTGTCCGGTCTCCCTTTTTGTTATTGCAATGGACACACGCACATACCAGGTTTTCCCACGAATCCTCCCCTTTTCGCGACCGTGGCAACACGTGATCGACCGTTAGCGGCAAGTCGCCTCTTCCACAAAATTGACAACGATGCCCGTCGCGGCGCAGAATATTCTTCCGCGAAAGAATGATTTTCTTGTAAGGAACCCGGATATAGATGCCAAGGCGGACGACGCTTGGAAACGGGATGGCCATGGAGATCGAATGGAGCAATTTTCCCTGTTGCGCTTCTATCAATTCTGCTTTTCCCAGAAAAAGCAACACGATGGCTTTTCTGACATTGCACACGCTCATCGGTTCATAATTTTGATTCAACACCAGTACTTTGCTGTTGAGTCGACCGAGCATTCTGCGTGAAGTAAGTTTTGCGCTGAAGACTTCCTCCGATCTGTGATTGGTGGAGAGCTGCTATCCTATGTCGAGTCGCCGTGCCCCGATGAATGTCTCCGCACGGTGACCGTCAAACAAATCGTGCGCCGGATCGAAACTGTTGATCTTCACAAATCCCGACGCATGGATATATTCCCGATTCATACCCAATGCGATACCGACATGTGTAATCTTTTTTCTGTCAAGACTGAAAAACACCAAATCTCCTGCCCCACACTCCGATTGTTTGCCGATCATCTGCGTTCCACATGTGTATTGCAGAGAAGCGTCGCGCGGCAATTCGATTCCATGGAGCCGAAATACCATCTGCGTAAAGCCGGAACAATCAAGACCCTTTCCAGATCGGCCGCCCCAGAGATAGGAAACGCCAAGAAAGCGATGCGCAGTCTTGAGGATTGCTTCCGCCGTCGGAATTCCCGGACCATTGACCGCGACGCATTCTGCTGCTCGAATCCAACCGGTTGAAGAATCCGGAAGCCGCAAAGATATCCATGTACCGCGGCGCGATTTCAATGGCAACGTGGCGGGATACACAAACTCGCGTATCGGAACAGAGGACCCGACCGGCTTCGCGCGCAATGTTGTCACGAGCTGCTTCGAAGCGACGCGCTTTCCCCGCGTCCACGCGGCTGCATCATCCTTTGAACAGCGCACGATCTGATTCGTGCTCAACCACCCGACATATCCATCAGCATGTAGTCGCACCCTCGTCCAGTATGGTCCCCGCTGTTCGATGACATCGGCCGTCTCCCCCAGCAAGTACTGCGTCGTCTGCTCGCTTGCGTGCGAAGCGGACGCCATTACCGGCGCTGCACTGACATTGCAAATTGTGAACGCCTCCGCATCGACGACGCAATCGGACAAGAGTGTTACCGAGCCGAGTTGTACATCTGCGTGTGCAAGAGATTTCTTTTCAAAGAACGACCGGATTCCATCCGCGATGTATTGGGATGAAACACGGAAATAGAGTTCGCTTCGGTTATCGCCCGTCCTCACCTCGTAGTCGCAGACGACAAAACGAGTATCCAACTTAAGCGTTTTCTTTATGTTTTCGGCGATTTCCGCCGCCAGAGTATTCAAATCCACGAAAAATATACCATTTTAATGGAGAATAGTCAATGAGCCCATTTTTTAAGGCTTTTTTGAAGCTCTTTCATCGAATCACCGCCGAATTTCTCCAGAAATGCGTTTGCCAGTACCGGAGCAATTACCGCTTCGCCGATGACGGCACAGGCAGGAAGCGCACAAACATCCGAACGCTCGTATCTCGAACGAACATTCGTACGGTTCTTCAGATCGACTGACCGCAGCGGATGGGCAAGTGTCGATATCGGCTTCATCGCCGCATGCAGAATGATTGGCTGTCCATTTGTCACACCACCCTCGAGACCGCCGGCGTGATTGGTTGGGCGCACAATATTTCCCTTGCGGTCCAGCAACAATTCGTCGTGAACCTGGGAACCAGGCAGCTTCGCCAGTTCAAATGCGGCGCCCACTTCCGCGCCCTTCACGGCCTGAATCGACACCAATGCCTGCACAAGTTGGGCATCCAACCGCCGGTCAAAATGGACATAGCTCCCGAGGCCGATAGGCAAGCCGGAGGCGATGACTTCAAAAACTCCGCCCAGAGTATCTCCCTGCTTCTTCGCTGCTTTAATAAGACCGATCGCCTTTTTCTCAGCGATGGGATCCAGCATGCGCACTTCTGAAGAATCCGCCCTCGCTGATAGAGCCGATAGCGACTCTGGTGAACGCAACGCCCGAAGGACGGCTTCGTTGCGGATTTTGCACTCCGCCCGTCCAATGGAGAGAACATGGCTGGCGATGAGAACACCGCATTCTTCGAGCACCTTGCGCACGATTGTGCAGCACGCCACGCGCATCGCAGTTTCGCGGGCACTTGCACGATCAATGACGTTTCGGATATCGTCAAATCCATATTTGAGAGATCCGGCATAATCCGCGTGCCCTGGGCGCGGTAGAGTGATTTTGGGAATTCCGATTCCGGAACTCTCAACCGACATGACCTCTGTCCAATTCTTCCAATCATTATTTTGAATCATCAGAGCGATAGGTGAGCCCAATGTCCTGCCAAAACGGACACCGGAGACAAGAGTCACTTCATCGGTTTCAATTTTCATCCTTCCGCCCCGACCATAGCCGAGTTTGCGTCGCCGGAGTTGGTTGTTGATGTATGAAGCAGAGATGTCGAGACCGGCCGGCACACCTTCAAGGATGCCGACGAGCATCTGGCCATGCGATTCTCCAGCAGTAGTATAGCGTATCATTATTCCAACCTTTCTAGGGAAAAAAATCCGAATCCGTATGCATACCGGCGTGGACAAAACAGAACCCTGTTACTTAAAAATAAGATTTCCCGGCACTTAATCAACAAATAGCGGGCTTTTCGGCTGAGGAATGAAAAGAAATCGGGGTCTGAGCGGAATACAGTCAGAGAGGGCGAAGAACGAACTGCGCACCGCAGATGGATTTTCCACAGGAAATGCTAGTGTTGTGCAACATAAATAACTTGATTAAGTTCAATCTCTGTACTA
>JAPLFO010000045.1:3066-26134 GCA_026390635.1 Ignavibacteriales bacterium | reverse complement strand
GCTTCCACCGGTAACTGCTGTTGCATCAAACAGAGACAGCAGCGGATGGAAAGGCGGTGCGATTGCAAATGAGACGCTGTCCGCAATGCCGGCAAAACCGGCAGACCGGATTCTTAATTTGCATGTTCTCGACGGTGTGTTCGGTACGGTCCAGGCAAACGGAGAGACTGCCGCCCCCTGTAACACCGTCCAGGTGGCCCCATTATCGGTTGAATAGTCAAGTCGCATCGGATCCACACCCCCGCCCGAGACCCACTGTATAGTTCGCGGTGAGCCGACAACCCATTGCGCGTTCGCCCCCGGTGATGTCAACGCCGCGAATGAGGAATCAATCGTCACCGTAAATGAAATCGTTGAACCGAGAGTTCCAATATTTGAGATGCTGATATTGGCTTTTGAGCCATCCGATAAAAAACAGGAAGGATTTGTGCTGTTGTCAAAAACGGTGCGGCCTGCTTCGGAACAGAATGTTGCATCCGCCGTCGATTGATAGACCAGATGTGTTCCGTTCGGACGAAAAACATAAACAGCATCTGGCGGGCCATTGCGGTTGCCTCCGGAGACCGTAGTATTGATCCGATAAATCAACAAGCCTTCTGACGAAAGAGATGCCTCAAACTGTCCGACGATCTTCCGGTATTCGAGCATGAAATATTCCGTCGCCGAATTTGGAGAACGGATTTTGAAACAGTTATTCGTCGGAGAAACTAATGGATTCAGCTCATAGGTGCCGGTTCGTGTTATCTCCGGAACATCACTGATCCACTTCCCATAACGGTATTTCATGTACGCAGTCATATGCTGCGGCGGTCGCTTATTGTCCGCCATAAGATCCCAGCGCCCGACCGGTGTATTGCCATCATCCGTATAATGGTAGAGATCCGGAGCTCCGAGTGTATGGAACATCTCATGGGCGAAAGTGCTGGCACCGTTCTTTGCCGTTGCCTGCGTTGTCAGATTGTATTCATCACATTGCGCGCCGTTGATCTTCACGACCCGGGAACTCGACAGTAGATCGCCCCATCCTGTCGCATTCCCGTAGACGATGAAAACAACATTATCGACATATCCATCATCATCGAGATCGAGGTCTAAGTTGGAAGGCACCTGGCCTTTCACAAAATTCAATGCCTTTTCAAGCAGGACTCCTTCGCGCACCCCTTCCTGATCGCTGGTGTACCCGTCCGGATTGCTCACACTGTATGGCTCATAATAGGAGCGGTCGTAAGAATCCTTATACGATATCACAGTTGCCGCACTCGAAACCGGATAAAAGGTTGAAGTGACCCGTAATGCCCCGTAAGACACTTCGTAAAAATAATTCCGTAAAGATACAGCTGTGCCGATAGAGTCATTAAAGATGCCATCATAGAGTGAGGGAGCGTCGATAAATTCCGGATCGTTGTTGAACCGGATAAAAATAACAAGATTATTGATCAACCCGACAGTAAGGCTCGCAATTGTGCCATCGTCATGTGGAAGATGTTTTGAAAGAGCAGAATACGCGGTCCGGATCTTTTCCGGAGACTCCTTCAGCCATGGAGTCAGTCCCTCTTTCACCGGATCTGCCTTGCCGGCAATAAAAGATGTCGGTACAATCTTGCCCTTTAGCTGCTGTGCATACACAAAATATCCATTGATCGGGTTTTGTATTATCGTGTACCCCAGGCTGTCGTGCATCCAGTGATAATACTCATCGCCGCTCGCATAGCAGTGCACGATGGCGCCGTCAGGCTGACGAAGTGTCTGCGGTTCATACCGGAGCGGCGCAGCGAAAAGAGAAGAACCGCAAAGCACCGTGAAACAAAATATCCCCACGAGCATTTTCATTTTCAATATCCTCACTTTGCAAGTTATGGAAAATTCGTAACACGGCCGAATCAATTTATGGTTCAAAACTCCACTTGCCATTCAAGCATATAGCTATTCACAGAATATCTGTCTTCCGATGAAGTGATCACACCGCCACCATCTTTGTCCTTGTCACCGCCGTTTGGAATAGCTCGCGAGAATCGGAGTTGAATTGCCGAATTGTTGCTCAGCGTATAGTAGATGCGCGCGGAGAATTCATCGTCCATGGAATTGTAGTTGTCGTTGTCGATGTATTCGTTCACTTTCACATATTGGAACTGCAAGCGAACCTTTGGCAGAATCTTCGGAATAAAATAGATGCGTGAATACCAGATGCGGCTTCCTTCGGGATTCAGTCCGTTTCGCGGATAGTCCCCGCCGACATCACCGTTGACATAGCCCGCACGGCTTCCCCAGAAGAAGTCAGGATACGGCGGACTAAACTGCTCGATTTCTTTCGTTTTGGCATCATCACCTTGATAAGCGGCGTAGCGCGTTTCCACTTTAATAGAGCGGAACGGTCCTATGCCCCAGCGATAGCTGATCCCGCCCATGTATCCGATTCCCGCTTTTGTCGGCAACCCCGGCGGCGTGTTGAATTTCTGATAGGCGCCTTCCAGAAAATATGTCAGGTCCCGCAGAAGCTCCCGCAATTGAATCTCTCCTGCTATCCCAGCACCAACGACAGCATTGTCATTGTACGCCCCGCGCAATTTTTGATCGATGGCGTACACCATCAGATCCTGCTCCATGAGCGTTGTACCGAGTTTCGCCGCATAGATCTGATCGCTGCCGGGATCAGGATACAATCCGGATGCGCTTACATTTTGGCCGGTGACTGCGCCGAAAACGGAAAGAGTGAACGGAAATACCGCCAAGTCGATCCGTGCCCCATCGAACTTGTCATTGTAGTAATATGATTCGCCGAACGACAATCCGTTGCCTATTGGAAACTGCTGGCGTCCCACGCGAAGCCTGGCAATATCAAATACCAGCAGGTTCTGCTCGGTCATTTCAGCATAAATCTGGCTGACGCCGAAGCGCATCGCTCCTGTGCCTGCGATGTTTCTCACGGGCTGTCCCGGATTGTCGATAAGAGTAATCAATTCCGTAAAGAATGACGTATTGTTGGTCACTTTTGCTTTGGCCCGAAGTCGTCCAAGGTAGCGGAGATAGTTTTCCTGAGCACGGCCGTCCTGCGTCCATCCAAAATAGTCGGAATACCATCGTGCACGAAAATCTCCATCCACGTTGATTTGTGCAATCACCGGAGACATTGAAGGCAGAAAAACGAGAAATAAAACTGCGGCGAGAATACATATCTTCTTCATATCTGCATCCTTATTGGGAGACATAAGTCAGTCCGGTAAATTGTGGGTCGCCTGCAACAGCCGGGCGAAACATTTGGAGTACGGTCCCTGTCAGAGAAACTTTGAATAGATAGTCTGAAGCAGTGGTGCTGTTTGCTATCCAGAAACTCGTTCCATCCCACGTTAGTCCCGTTGCGAATCTGCTCGCACCTCCGGTCGTTGGAGTTTGAAATTTCGAACTCCAGATCCCTGCAGTGTAGCTGTACACGGAGTCAAGATCGGTGTCATTGCAATAGAGGACGTTATTTGCAAACGCAATGCCGCGCGGATTTTGTCCGGGTGTTGCGACGGAATCCAACACCGCTCCGTTGGCCGGATTCATTTTGTAAATTCTGCCGCCACCGGCGGTCACCACGCTTAGGGAAACCCAGATATTCCCGCTTCCATCAAAAGCGATTCCCCGGACGGTTCCGCCTACTGCAGGCGCGGAAAATGAAGACATGGAAGCCAGTGAGACACCGGTCGTATCGATTTTGTGAATTCTTCTATCCGTTCCGGAGGTGCTCATCCAATAGTTCGTACCGTCAAATGCCAATCCCTGAGCACCGCTTGAAGAGAGAATCCCGGTTGTAGCCCACGTTTTGACAAGCGCCGTGTCCGTCAGCCGGATTTTGTGGACGGCATATTGTCCGGAAGCTTGATCCGCCAGCCAGAGGTATGGAATTTTCGGCGTGGCAGTTACTTCAAACAGTGCTGTCCCAATCGCAAATTTTCCCTTTGGATTCGTTACCTTCACATCGCGCTTTCCGAGCACGGCCGTGGATCCGATGATAATGTTCACTTTCAATTGTGAGATGCTCACAAATTGTGGCGCAATGACAGAAATTCCCGCACCAAAATCAACGGCAACGCCATACCCCGGTTTGAATCCCGTGCCATAGATATCGACGGGAAACGCTGCGCCTGGAATTCCTGATGCCGGCGAGACAGACATCACGCTCATCTGCTCCGACACACGCACGTCTGCAGCAGCCCACGTCAATGCTCCCATAGAAGGGTACGGAAGATCATATCGTATCTGTTCTCGTCCGTTGTATGAAATTCGATATAAATGATCGGCGACGTTGCTGCTGTTCACAAGCCAGAAGTAGGTTCTGTCATATGTCAAACCCGCAGGATAGATATAACTTGCACCAAGCGGCGGTTTCGGAGAAGAGAAAACCGTATCGAAATATGGAATCGACGGGTTGAACCTGTAGATTTTGTCTGATGTCACGTCGGAGTAATAAAGTCCCGGAACCGGCCCGCGCCCGTATGCATCGAGAATTGGATTCACATATGTCAGTCCCCGTGGATCCGTCGATGGCAGCTGGAATTCGGAAATGACAGCTCCATTTGGATCAAGCTTGTAGAGTCTTGCCGGCGTTGCGTACGTGGCAGAGCCGCTGTTGAGCGCCCACAGGTTACTGCCATCCCAGGCGATGCCGCGGACCGTCCCCTGCTTCTGCGGTGGGGCATCGATCGATTTCAATACGACCAATGAATCGCTCGAAGCATCTACTTGAAAGATCTTGTCCGTACTTCCGGCGGAAGCGATCCACAGGGACTTGCCATCGAATGTAATCCCCTGAATGCTGCTGTCGCCGGTCACAAGGAAGTAGTTCCATCGTTTGAGTTCGCGGAGGTCGGCATCAAGCATGATGATCGAGGCCGAGTTTCGATCCGTGATGTAAAAATATCCCCGGGCAGGGACGATCGACGACGGGGAATCGCCGTCCGTGGCGAAGACGTCGCACCCGGCAAAGAGCGCCATCAGCGCGAGCGCCAGCATTGCAACGGTCAAGGCAAGAGTTGCTCGTTTCATTTGAGAAGCACCATGTTCATTGTTCGAGAATAGGAACTTGTCTGTAATTTGCAGAAATATGTTCCGGACGCGAACCGTCCGGCGTCGAACGGCAGCGTGTTCACGCCGGCTTCACGGCAGCCGTCCGCCAGCACGGCGATTTCTCTTCCTGCCGCATCGAACACCGACAGGCGCACCCGGTCACGCGACGGCAGAGAGAATTGAATCGTGGTAACAGGGTTGAATGGATTTGGATAGTTCGGAAATAGTTGACACAGGACGTGCGGCGGTGTGGGAGCGGCGATCGCCGATGTCTGACTTCCGAACGTCTCGTTGATAGCGTCGATCACGAGAACTTCTTTCGATTCTGTCGTCCGCAAAGGATAATCATGTTCAATATGGACAAAGAGCTTGCCGTTGTTTGCCGACCACTGCCCCTGTGCATTCGTCGTCGCACCAAGATTACTGAGCTGCGCATAGGTGGATAAACTGAAAACGCCTGCCGTGAATCCTTTCGCTTCGTAGTTGGCCTTCAGCGTGAAAAGGATGGCGGGAGGATTCATCGTCCCGTTACTGATCACGACATCCGGATATCCGGCATTTGCACCCGATTTGCTGAAGCCGTGAATTTGTACCGCCCGCGAAGTGGCGATAGTCGTGTGGCACGTGTAGAATACTGATTGTGTCACATGTGCCATGTCCGACGAATTGTCACTGTTGGCATACCGATGGGTACCCGCAAGGAGGAACCATTTCGCGTGGGTCTTCAGATAGGTCCGAATGGCAACTTCCCACGTGTTCGTATCCCAGAGCGGATGCGGCGCTTCTATCGCCAGATCGTTTGCCGATTTTGGATTGTACACATACGTTCCCCATCCGCGCAGAACCGGGATTGTTTCTTTCAGGACATACAGCGTATCATTGGTGGCAATGTTGATGTAGCGGATAAACTCGTAGCCGTATTGCGATGCGCGGCTCTCGATGGTCGTCATCTTGCCTGCTGCGAGATCGAGGAAGATCTGTTGGAAAAAATTAAGATGGGCGTTGGTAGGAACAAAGAATTTATTGCTTCCCATATCCGGCATCGCTTCCTTGATGGTTTTCATCAACTGCACGATATCGCCGCTCATCACGGATTGCGACTGCACTGGAGCCGCAACGCCCATCATAAGAATGAATGCTGCACAAGAGAGTAGTATGGATCGGTATTTGATCATTTTCGTTTGAACTCGAAAAGATTTCTTTTCAACTCATAAGCAGCGAGAGACGCTGCCGTTGCAGCCGATTGCTGCCGGATCAATAGTCCGATGGAATTTCTTTCTGCCTCAGTGATTGCTGCACGGGAGATCACCGACACCCGCGTTGTGGTCGCTTGAAATCTCTTGTTGCGCCCCTGCGCAAAGACAATATCGCTCATGCGCGTCGTCGGATCCACAATGCGTACCGTACCGCCGCTCGCACCGGCAATGGCAGATTGAAAAATGCTGCCGGCATAACCATAGTGAGTACAGCACAATACCGCGAACACAGTTCCGTGAGGCGACGACAGCTTCTGCACAGCTTCCTCAGAATAAAAACCGATCATCGTTCGGACTGCATCACTGGATGCGTCTGCCTGGATCTCCCCCGCAAGATCGGGACATGCCTGCACGGCGATGCGGGAAGCCGGAATCGCTTTTTGCATCATCAGGGACCTGTGAATATTGGACTCGACCGTCGTTTCCGTGCCGAAGATGATGAGCGACGACGTTGCATCACCGGCCAGGGCGTCGGCCATCATGCGCACTCCGACGTCGACGATGCTGATCACTGGTATGGAGGCAGTTTTCGCATACTCTGTTTTATCATACAGGACGGACAGCGTATTGCAGGCGATCAGAACGATATCGGGCTCATACCATGCAGTCATTCCCTTTAATGCGTCAGAAAACAAACGGATCTTTTCCTCCGTCGACGCCATGGCATTGTAGCCATAGTCTGATTCCGGCAGGGCATTGCAGAAAACCAGTTTCACCGAACGGAAGGGATGCTCTGTCTGCAGTCGCCGTTCAATATCCGCGCACACAGCAATGCCTCCCAATCCCGAGTCTGTCACCAGAATCGAGACGGAGTCCTTGGCTGCAAAGCGGTCCATCAAATCCTGGTGACGATCCGGAAACATGGAAGCAGACAGCCTGCCGCCGAATAGGACCCAGCAACAAGCCAATACGATCGTACGCATGATGTTCATCATTCTATGAGCTTTTTCAGACTTGTCAAAAATAACTATCTCACGACCTTCGCCAGTCTTGAATTTTTCTTTCGTCTTTTTCTTAAGACAAAAGAAATGGCGCTTTCACATAGTGGCCATTATTTACTGTGTTTCTCCCAAGTTAAATGCTATCCCCATTTTTCCACGGGAATTGATTGAATGTGTGAGAGGGCACTCTGCTACAAATATGCCGCGCCTCCGGCGCTCCGGTCTGCCTGCTGCAATATTTTGTTATTGACCTTCGGGAAACACACTTGCCCAGAATAATTATCTATTGACCTTCGAAAAATATGGAAGCAAAACAAGGTGAACGAAGCGACCGCGCAGCCCCTCGACGCGGCATCGCTTCGCGATACCTTGCTCGGGGTGACGCAAAACGCCATGGTGAGCGAGGGAGCGGAGCGACCGAGTCGAACCATGCAGCGAAGTGAGCCGCCGTTTTGCCCATATTTTTCGTCAGTCTTGAATTTTTCTTTCGTCTTTTTCTTAAGACAAAAGAAATGACGCTCTTACATAGTTCTAGAAAAAACTATAATAGATCAATGCTCAAATGGCAGGGGTTGCTCTTATGACTCGTAAATAATTCGTCAATTCTAGGTGTATGAGGCCTGTATTCCTTTGTTCCCAGATTGTTTTAGACAGCAGTGAGGCTTTTTTCCAATAATATCGATTTTTTCAAAGGATATTGACAAGCCGCGCTCCTGCGGTACGCCCAACTATTGTGCCATCTTTTTTTGCCAATTTCCATTGAATTGAACATTTTTCTTGTAGAGTTGGGCGAAAAGCGTACATTACAATTGAGCGGATATAGCCCGCTTAACTACAAAAGGTCGGCGAAGATCCGTTTTCAAACGGAGCAAGAGTGGCATGGTATTGGCGGAAAGAAAGAACATCATGAAGCCCTTTGGTTTGACACGACGCGCACTTATCATTGCCCTCTTCTTCCTTAGCGCAACCCTCGCCTTGGTCTATGCTGTCCGCGCATTGCTGGATCGATGGACGCAGGAAATTGTGCAGACGAATACCGCACTGACGCTTGAAACCGTCAAGCGAATCTCTGCCGCATCATTTTCACTGATTGACAGTTTGGAGCGGGAGCATCTCTTCAGCACAGAGACGTTGACCAAAAAAGAATTGAGAAAAATTGATCGTCGATTTTCTGAAATAACGGCACAGCAGGCACACACCATCGTCGGCATGGAAGGAGGATTCTACCTCCTCACGATGGATGAAATGATCGGCTATTCCTGGCCAACGGCTCCCGAACCGACGCCGGCCTATGGTCCTGCCCCCCGTTCCTATCCGATCATAAAGATGCAACTTCTCGAGACCATTCGTCAACGCCGGGGTCTGCTGGAATTTCATTCATTCGATTTTGCGGTCTTTCCGCTCGCCACCGAACCCATCATGGCGAACGGAACTATCGTTGGCGGTACATGGGCGCGCATCCACGTGGAGCGCGAACTGCCGTCGAGCCGTCTCGCACGAGTGCTTAATTTTGCAGCGATTGTTTCCCTTGGTGCATTCGGCGCGGCGTTGATTCTGCTCTGGGCGCGGCATCGCCATGTCAAAGCCATCCGCACCGGTCTTGAACGGTTGAAACTCGATCCGACCGAACGCCTTCCCCAGGACACCGGAGTCTACGGCGCAATCGCCAGTTCAATCAATTCGATGGTCGATGCTCTGATGCATGAACAGCAGCAGCGGGAACAGCTGGAACGTGAGCTTCATCAACAGGACAAAATGGCGACGCTGGGAAAACTGATCGCCGGTGTTGCCCACGAAGTGAAAACGCCGCTTGCGGTCATCAAGACTCGGATCCAAATGTGGCAGCGCGACCTGCACCAGGAAGCGCCGAACAGTGACCTGCGGAAAACCATTTCGGATGATTCCATGGATCTAGTGGTCAAGGAGATCAACCGACTTTCGAATCTCGTGAAACGCCTGCTGGTCTTCGCCAAGCCGACGCAGAACAAATTCCAGCGCCACAGCATCAACGACGTGGTACGCCAGACGGCGCTCATGATTCAACCGGATGCGGAAAGTAAATCCATCGCTGTCGTGGTCAACTGCAGCGACGAACTGCCGCTGCTGGAATTTGATCATCAGGCATTGGAACAGGTCTGCCTGAACCTTTCCGTCAACGCCGTGGAAGCCATGCCGGATGGCGGGACGTTGACCATCACCACATCGCTGAATAAGTCCCACGCCATCATCGCCTTTCGCGATACCGGCAAAGGCATCGCCGAAGAGCTGCGCCGGAAAATTTTCGATCCGTTTTTTACGACAAAAGAACATGGTGTCGGCCTCGGACTTTCCATTTCGTACGAGATCGTCAAGGCCCATGGCGGACGACTGGAATTCCTTCCCGGCAGCGAGCAGGGAACAACTTGTATCATTTGGCTCCCTCTATCCAACGATCAGCGAAAATGACCCTATGAAAGAGAAGAAAACCATTCTTGTCGTCGATGACGAAGCATCAATGCGAAAAAACGTCGTCGAATTGATGATTCACGAAGGCTTTGCGGTACTCGAAGCAGGGGATGGCGTCGAAGCGTTGAAGGATATCCGGTCGGTAGCACTGAGCCTCGTACTGCTGGATATCAATCTCCCGAAAATGGACGGCATTGCAGTGCTGCGAGAGATCAGAAAAGATTTTCCGGATCTTCCCATCATTGTGTTTACCGCGTACGGTACGAGTGAACGAGCGATCGAAGCCATGAAAGCCGGCGCTTATGACTATCTCGACAAGCCCTTTGAGCTGGATGAATTCCTCCTGATCGTACGGCGCGCGTTGACGTACGGCGATCTGCTCGGCGAAGTGAAACGTCTTCGCTCCACGGTCTCCATCAACACGCAGTCCATTGCGGCCAATCAACTGGTCGGCATCAGTCCAAAATCTCAGGAAATTTTCAAAATGATCGGCCGGGCGGCACCGAGCGACGCCACGGTGTTGATTCAGGGAGAAAGCGGCACAGGAAAAGAACTCATCGCCGATGCCATTCAGCGGCATTCGCTGAGAAAAGATAAGCCGTTCATCAAAGTTGACTGCGGAGGGCTTTCAGAAACGCTGTTGGAAAGCGAGTTGTTCGGCCACGAAAAGGGCTCGTTTACGGGCGCAGTCGCCCAGCGAAAAGGGAGATTTGAACTTGCCGACGGAGGGACTATCCTTCTTGACGAAGTGAATAATATGACCCCCGCCCTGCAGATGAAACTTCTTCGTGTTCTTCAACAAAAAACATTTGAGCGTGTCGGCGGAAAGACGACGCTGAGTGTCGATGTCCGGATGATCGCAGCAACAAACAAAGACCTTGAACTGGAAATGAAAGCCGGACATTTTCGGCAGGATTTGTTCTATCGCCTGAACGTGATCCACATCGTCATCCCGCCCTTGCGTGAACGGATCGAAGACATTCCTGTGCTGGTGGATCACTTCCTCAAGAAAATGAAGCCCTCGGAAAATATCGTGGTCCCCGAAGCCTCCATGAAGACCTTGCTGTCCTATTCCTGGCCCGGCAATGTTCGGGAACTGGAGAATGTTATCCAGCGCGCGTTGGTAATGTCACAGGGGAATCTGATTACGATAGATCATCTTCTTGTTGCTGCAAATCCCCCGCCAGAACAACATTCCCAGCATCATATCAGTGAAAAGGAATTCGATCTCAAAAACCATCTGGCCAAGGTTGAAAAGGATCTCATGCTTGAAGCGTTATCAAAAACCAATTGGAACCGCACCCAAACGGCCACTCTGCTGAATATCAACCGGCGGTTGCTATTTTCCAAAATGCTGTACTATGGCATCAAGCAATCGAAATCATAGCTGGAATAGTTCGAGCATTCGTGGAGAAAATCAGAACATTCTCAAGGGTGATATTCCCCTACTCGCATTCATCCAAATATTTCTGGTCGACAGAAAAACCCAATTCCTTCGCTTTCATAAAATCCGCTCGCGCCTTCAGTTTGTAGGTATCTGAACGCGTTTTACTCTTTTTGTCATACTTCAAATATGCAATTCCCCGGCTGTAGTAGGCCTTTGCGTGGTTCGGATTCAATTCGATTGCCTTGCTGTAGTCTTCAATAGCACCATAATAGTCTTTGTTGGCGGCCTTCTCTTTTCCACTCTTTAGCCACACCGCTGCGCTCTTTTTTGTTTGACACAACGACACCGTGCTTACACATGCTACCGCCAGAAATAAGTATATCAACATTGCTTTCATTGATGTGCTTTCGTCGAGTTCTCCGCCACCGCACTGTGCATGGTGACGAGATGATGTCGAACAGATAGAGTAACCGGTTTCCGTTGTCTTAGTACCTGCATTGAAAAGGATCGTTCGTTGATTTACACCATTCCATGAGGTAGCGTCGATGCTGTTTGAGAATTGCCTGATACTCCTGTTTGCCGGCAAGATTCGTCATTTCTCCCGGATCTTTTTCCAGATCAATAAGGATTTCATTTCTTTCTCCAATATCGAAATTGCAGTACTTAAATCGTTTGCTCCGGACCATTCTGCCCTCGGGCTCGGGCTTCACCCCGTCAACAGGTTCGCCTTGGATCATCTTATTTTCCGACACAAGATACTCCCTTGTGTTTTTTGCGTCCCGCACATTGATGCCGGGATAGGTTTGTCCAAGTGAAATTCCGGCAATACTGCACAAGGTTGGAAGAATATCCACGCCGGTGTTCACCAACTTGTCATTCACAGTCCGGATGCGATTTCCGGGTTCACTGATAATGAGAGGAACTCTCGTCGATTCTTCGAAGAATACAGTCTTTTGGCTCCACCCATGTGCACCCTGCATATCACCGTGATCACTCGTGAATACTATTACCGTGTCCTCATAGTGGCCGGTACTGCGAAGTGTTTGCAGGACATTGCCGATGAGAGCATCAACCTTCTCGATTAACCGGTAATAAACCCATCGATACTCACGCCATTTCTTTTCGTCAAAATCACCCACTGGAAACAATTTGTTGCTCTGAAACGATTTTTTCATGACTGACAGAAGACCCGGCTCATCCTTCATTTGTGAATGATTCTCAATCAGCGGCGGACATTCATCCACCGGCGGCGGTGACCCAACAGCTCCATCCGGGAGTTCTTCGCCCCGGGGCCATTCGCAAATATTATGAGGATTGACAAATGAGGTGACCAGCAGAAATGGTTTTTCTCTTTTGATTTTTAAAAACTCTTCAGTTCCGGCAGGAATGCCATCATCGGCGCCATTATTTTTTATACTCCGCATAAACTCGAAGCCATGCGATGAAAGATCTTTTGCCGGAAACGCCATATGCCACTTACCGATATAGCCGGTGTCATACCCCGCGTCTTTGAAGATCACACCCATATTTTTGAACTTCCCGGCAAGAGGCTTGTTGATGTCTGCATTGGTCTGGACCTGGGTCTGGTGCGGATAGAATCCCGTGAACAAAGATGTGCGGCAGGGAACACACAAGTCGGTCAGATTTGTCGATGCACAGGGAAAAAGCCGAGAGTCTAAATGAGTGAATCGAGAAAGTCTACCGGACAATCCTGGCCGGAGACAATGGCATTCCACGTTGACACTATTTTGTGATCGTACTTCTGTTTCGCAATATGGAGATTCAGAAAGAAATCATCAAGATGCATTGCATCAATCTGCGTGTAGTGCCACTGTCGCGGATTCTTGACGAAAGGAAGAAGGAACTCTATTGCTCTGCGGATGGAACCTCCGGTTGCTGATTGATAGTTCCAGAGATTTACTCCGACGTGGTCACCGAGCAATGCCAGGTGCAGCAATGCTTTCAGATTATAGTTGCTGTATCCCCAGGATTTTGTCCGTGCCAATTCAAGCGGTTGTTTCCCATCCTGTTCAATTTGCAGGCCGATCCGTTTCCGCTTTGCTTCTTCAAGAATTTTCTTCGCGACATCTTCCTTTCCAAGAAAAAGAGCCAGCACACTCACCTGCACATCATACCAGGAACCATGATTGTTCTTTTCATTCGATTCATCCAAACCATAGCGATGAGAAGTCAACCAAGCATAGTATTCCTCGAACCATTGTATCATTGACTGATCTTCTGTATGAGTCCACTCCGTGGAGGTTCGCAAGAGGACGATCGCGTCCAGTACTTTGTACATATCATGTGTTTCGATGATTCCGATGCCTCTGCCCGTATTGATACCGGGAATGTATTGTGCATGGTTCATATTTGGATTCATCTTTGTTCCTTCGTCGATGAACCAGACATGCAACAGCGTGCGGGCTTTGGCGGCATACGAAGCTTGATCCGTTATGTAGTACGCCGTGGACAAGGTTTGTACTGCGCGAATCATTTCAGATATTTCTGAAGGATCAGTGATCGCATTATATTCCGGGTTTCGCTCACCGTCTCTGCGGATATAGGGCAAGCCGTTGGGTTTGGTCGTATCCGGCCACCAATAGGGGCCCATACTCAGATAGTCATGTTTCGATCCGCTGGGAGGTACCTGAGATTTGTCCATCACTGACAGAGGCTTTATGGCAAGCAGTCGATCAGCCTCTTTTAGGAATGTCCTAAAACTCGCTATGCCTTGCAGTTTCTTTTCAGCAAACATAGTGCGTGATGCTTTCACCTTCTTTGAATCAAGAATAAGAGTCTTCGGATTCCCGGAAGAAAAAGAGAAGAGCATCATCACACAAAATAGACTTGCCAGAAACGTCCTGCCACTTTGATTCATTCTTTGGTCCTTTTTTACACAAATGAACACACCACACTGCGGTCTGCCGGAGCACTATTCCGGCGTCACTTTGTTTTTTGTTTGCAATTGTTTTTGGGCTTTTTTGTCTATGGTGCCCTGTTTCTTGGCCTGCTTCTTCTCTTTCTTGTTGGCGTGTCGGCCGGTACCATCGCCTTCATCCAGAATGCCGCCGGCTGGATTCAGTTTGTCGAGCGCCGCCTGTAATCGTTTACGGGCTGCAATCGCTGCCGGTTCTTTTGTGTCCGCAGGTACGATTTTTTCTTCGAACGGCGCGTTGGTCATGTCATATAGTTCGCCTGCCTGATTCAATTTCCAACCGGGTTCCCGTGTGTACCATTGTCGAGCCAGTTCGATGAGCTGGCGTCGTACCGGGCCAATTGGCGATAAAAGGAACAAGGGCACCGCCCTCCAACATAGACCCCTTCTGACCTGATAGCCGCCGACCGCCGATCGTCGATGTCGCTGCATGACCTTGCGCAGTTCCATTGTCGCCAAAGAAGAGAATGAGGGTATTCTCACGCAGCTTCAGTCGTTCAAGTTCGGCGATCAGTTTGCCGACAAGCTTATCCATGTACAAAATATTGTCCGCATACCAATCCTTGCTGTCAGGCGCGCTGTCCGGTGTCTGCATGATCTCGCCGTGAATATGTGACAGCGAGTAGTAAATATAGAATGGATCTTTTTGGTGTTTGCCAAGGAATTTCATGAGATGGTCGTTCATCAAGTCGGGCATATATTCCTTGTCCTGCAGGATCTTTGTTTTGCCGTTCACGACGTACTCTACACCTCCCGGTTTTGTATTCCAATAGACGCCGCTTCCTCTGAATTTGATATAGTCGTCAAATTCAAATTCCGCTGGTCCGTACGGGAGTTGTCCCCATTTGCCGATCATTGAAGTGATGTAGCCGGCCTGTTTGAGGATTTTGGGCGTCATGATTTCAACCGTCGGTTCCATTTGCCCGGTGGAATCCTGGTTGGTTGCACCGGTACGGAATGCATAGCGTCCTGTAAGGATGCATGCCCGGGATGGACCGCACAAGGGTGCCGTATAGGCATGGGCAAAGCGGATACCTTCTTTGGCAAGCTTGTCAATATTCGGAGTTCTATAGTTGTCGGCACCATAGCATCCCACATCACCGATGCCCAGATCATCTCCCAGGATGAAGATGATATTTGGTTTCTTCTCAGAGAGCAATGCCCGGGAAAGCAGTCCCTTCCCGAGGGCGAGATTCTGTGCAATCAAAGATCCGGCTGCGACTGTGCCTGCCGCCTTGAAAAAATCTCTTCTATCCATACGTGCCTCCTTCTATCGAATTGTATCAACAAGGGTGAAAACTATTCACCAACGTTGATATCGTCATTCCGGTCGACTGACTTCGTCGCACTCTGACGAGCGAAAGCCGGAATCCAGTTCAGGTTGACAGGAAATGGATCCCCGCTTTCGCGGGGATGACATGCCTGAAGAGTTTTCACACAATTTGCAGAGCGTAGGAACCAAATGCAGCTACATCTGATATTTCTTCCATCCCTTGCCGCCGGCCAGCATATCGTGCAAGCTGGCGATTAGATCTTTGTATTGCGGCTCGTCGACGATGCACTCTTTGCAGAGCGGATCATTCTTGAGATCATACAGCTCCCTCGCAACTATGTCGTTCGTCTTCAATTCTATCCATTCATTATACCGGTACTGATCCGTTCGCATGGAATAGCCCATAATCTTTTTTCCGCGCGGATACTGGCTGAATGCAGCTTTCTTCCACTGTTTCTTCGGATCCGATAGCAATGGAACCATGCTCGTCCCTTCCATTCCATCTGACTGCGGAAGGCCACACAATGCCGTCAGTGTCGGATAGATATCAACAAACTCAGTCAGCCCGCTGGTTCTTACACCTTTCGGCAGATCGGGATCGGAAATTATCAATGGGGCGTGGGTATCCAATTCAAAATTCGTATGTTTGCTCCATTCAGAATATTCGCCCAGCTTCCAGCCGTGGTCTCCCCAGATAACAACACTCGTATCTTTCCGCAGATCCAGCCGGTCGAGTTCTGCCAATACCTTGCCCACCTGGGCATCCATATAGCTCACGCATGCATAATAGCCATGAATAAGCTCTCTTGTTTTTGCCTCGTCGCAAGGTCCCACGTCGGGAATGTCTGAATACGAACGAAGCTCTCCCCAATTGGCAAAGGCAAGATCCGGTGCATGATGCGGCCGCTCCGGATATGGCATCGGGATTTTGGACCGGTCGTACAAATCCCAGTATTTCTTCGGTGCGACAAATGGAAGGTGGGGTTTTCTAAATCCGACACCAAGGAAAAATGGCTGATGTTCCCCTTCCTTTTTCGATTTCGCTTTCGGTGCAAGCCGCCGGAGAGATTCAATGGCCATCTCTGAATACTTCCCATCCTCATAGACATTATCCTGCACATCGGCACATTCCGTCGCCGGACCGCGCATACGAGACTCGGCGTCAGCTTCTTCCTTATTTTTCGTAGTCACTTTTCCGCCGTCTTTTTTCAGATGTATGTTTTCTTCAAGAGCATACGGATCTGCTTTGGCGTAGCGATGCGGCATACTATAGGATTTTTCGTCCTCATAGCCCGCGTGGAAAAGCTTGCCCATCCCTTCAGAAAAATATCCATTGTTCTTAAAATACTGCTGGAGAGTTACCACATTCGGCATCGTTGTCCTGATGTGGGTCTTCAAATCATAAATCTTTGTTGTGTCAGGTCGTCTTCCCGTGAGAAGGCTTGCGCGGGTTGGGGCACAAACCGCCTGCTGACAATATGTTCGTTCGAACAGAACGCCGCTTTTGGCAAGGGCATCGATGTTGGGAGATTTGACCATAGGATGGCCATAGCAGCCCAGTTCGGGACGCAGATCATCCACGGCGATGAATAGTACATTCTTCTTCCTCCCGGCAAACGATGAAAACAAATTTGAATTCTCACCAAATGCTTTTCCGAATGGCAGCGCAGCGAGCACGCCTCCGACGCCGATCGCTGCCGTGGTTGTTAGAAACTCACGCCGTGATTGATTCATTGTATTCTCCTGAATATTTTATTTGAATAGAACGTGGAATTTTCCAATTTGTCGATTCGATTACCATGGCCACGGCTTGGCTTTCAGCCGCAACGCCTCACGCTCCCAGAGCATTGACAATTCTGCCACTTTCTCGGGATACTTCTGTGCAAGGTTGTTTGTCTCAGAAGGATCGAGATCCATGTCGTACAACTCCCATGTGCTTTCATCTGCCGAAGTGAATTTCTTCCTCGTTTGCACTTTTGCTACCAGTTTCCATTTGTCAGTTCGGATGGCGCGATTTCCTATATGCTCCCAGAAGAGATAGCTGCGTTTGATAGAATGATTGCTGAATGCCGGTACGAGACTCACACCTTCATATGGCTGAATGATATGATTGTTGTATTTCTTGGGATATGGAATGCCGGTGATGTCGAGACAAGTCGCCATAATATCAATTAAGTGTGAATTTTGCGTTCTCAGTTCGCCTTGTGCGGCGATGCCGGCCGGCCACTGCACGATCAAAGGCGAGGCAATTCCGCCTTCATGAACCCATTGTTTGTAAAGACGGAATGGCGTATTGCTTGCGTTTGCCCATTCAACACCATATGCCGTCCATGTATCGGCATCACCCGGCATCACTCCTCTCCCGCTTCGCACGAACCGCCCATCGCGCGCATACTTTGGTATCTTTCCGAGGAATACCGAATCCGGAGAATACAGATTCAGCTGTTTCTCCGCATCCGTCATCGGCACTTCCGGTGCTTCTACTCCCTGTGGTTCCGCGCACGCACCATTATCATGCATATAGAAGATGATGGTGTTTTCCAGTTCCCCTTTTTGTTCGAGAGCAGAAACGATGCGGCCTATTCCCCATCGCGGCATACACTTCCATGCGGCGCACCTGCCACTCTTTCATCGTCTCATCTTTCCAGGCAGGAATATCGACGCCTCTTTCAGTCAGGACGCATTGCCTGCTGATAATACCCAGTTCTTTCAGTTTATTAAATCGATGAACCCGCAACGAATCCCATCCAATGTCATACACTCCTTTGTATTTTTCTACTTCGCTTTCAGGAGCATGCAGCGGCCAATGTGCAGCGGTGAATGCGACGTAGAAGAAAAAAGGCTTGTTCTTCGGATGTTCGTCAATGAACTTCACTGCCGTATCGCTGATGGCATTTGTATAGTAGAAGTTCTTCCCGGGTGGAACGAACGTGTTGTTGCTGATCAAGGTCCCCGGATCGTAGTAACTGCCCGATCCATTCAATGTTCCAAAGAAGCGTTGAAATCCGCGCTGACATGGCCAGTTGCTTTTGTCACCATCCTTGGTCATGTCTTTTGCAATGTGCCATTTTCCCGTCATATACGTGGAGTAGCCCGCCTGCTGAAACACCTCAGCCATCGTTACCGCATTTTTACTGAGATCATCGCGATATCCTTGTTCCTTGTAGTTCTCTGTCGAGAGCATACCCATCTCCGCCTGATGAGGGTACAAACCGGTCAATAACGAGGCACGGGAGGGACTGCATCGGGCAGTATTGTAGTAGCGGGTGAAGCGCACCCCATTCCTCGTCAGGCGATCAATGTTTGGAGTTCTGATCTCCGATCCGTAGCAACCAATGTCGGAATATCCCATGTCGTCTGTCAGAATGACAAGAATATTCGGCCGTTTGTTCTTGCTCTGCGCATCCAGCAATGACGGCTTCACATACGCAATTGCCAGAAGCACAGCGAGCAGGAACTTAATTGTCTTTGCTCTGAATCGCGGCATCCCTTTTCTCATAATGGGCTCTTGTTTTTCTTCGAGTGTTCCGTTCTGTAGTCACTTCGTTTCGCACTTACCTTCCAAGACGTTCCTACCTCTTCACCCTGCAGAATGTTTTCGTTTGCATTCTGAGTCAGGCCGTAGCTTCGCGGTAAAGAACATGCGGCGTTTCCTTTTTTCTTTGGTGTATGCATAATGAAACCGCTTCTCGCTGTCGTCGATGTGAGAACGCCACCGACACAGACATTGCCTTCATAATTGTTCCGCCGAATTGTCACAACATTAAACGGCGGCGTCATGTCCTGACTGGTTTGTTCAAGAATTTCCAGGCCCGGATCTTTGAGGATGAAATTATCCCTCACCGAATTATTCTCTGGAAGAAGGATGAGCTGAATGGAAGGCCACTTGTCTTTGTAGTGAAATCCCATAAGAATATCGGGTCCTTGGTTGTTGAGCAACGAGTTGTTCGCAACGACGCAGTTCTGCACCCAGCCATACCAGGGCATCCGGCCCAGCGGAGAACCTTCCGCAGGTATGGGCTCGTAGAAGCCGGTCAAATCTTTCTCGATATACTCTCCGCTCATGAATCGTATGCCGCTCTCACAATCGCGTACGACATTTCCGATGATCCGGTGCCCTCTTCCCGCCACGCGGATACCGAGACAGCCGCGTCCCTTTTCTCCAATGATGACATTTCCTTCAACGAGACTGCAATTGCCGCCGCGAAGCGATAGTTCTCCACGGGATGCACGGATAATATTCTTTCGCACGATATTGCTGTCCGACTTGATCGAGATGATCTCTGTGCCTTCACCGTCGGCGTGCTCAAAAAGATTCTTTTCTATCGTGAAGAAGTTCCCCCTTACATCGCCATGTCTCACTTCGTGATGTCCATACCCCCAAATGCGGAAAATCTCACGGCCATTGTTGTTTGCAACGTAGGGAATGTCCCGTATGAGACAATGATCCACCGTATTGTATCGGCTGTTCTCGTCGCTATTGCCGACGACGGGCTCATTATTACCTTTCCCTGTCAGCAGGCAGTGATCCATGCGATTAGAGTTGCCCGCGAAAAATACATAATAGTAAGGAGTTTTCGGATCGGCAGGATTATAATCGATGATTGCTGTTTGTGTGAGACGGCAGTTGGCCGCGTTGAAACGGACGACCGCAAAGTATTTGCCGCTATCGATTCTGCCGCCGTTCTTAAAGGACAAGCCCTCTGCCCTCTGCCAGTCTGCGGAAAAAATCAGTTGTGACGAGCCCGTGAGAATAACCGCTCCGCTGCGTTCGGCTTTCAGGACAACGGGGACGCCGGCACTTCCCGGACATTTCATCTCAATTTGGACATCTTTCCAGATACCATTTTTCATGACGATCGTCGTCCCGGCGTGCGCCGATGAAAGGGCTGCATTCAATTCAGAAGCGTTTGAGACAAAGATTTCTGCCGATCTCAGAGGAGAGAAGGAAATCATCCCCAGGAATATCAACCCGGAAATCTTTTTCAATATTCTATCGTGCGTGTAGATGAAGCCTCCATCGTATCGGTGACTGCTCTGGATTTCAAAATAGTATTGATTGAGTGCTTATTCTTCGTAATCTACTTTCAATTTCGACCGTTCTTTTTTCCTGGTCGATTTCGCTTTTTCTGCTGCCCGAATATTCTGAATGGTACGGTCCTGCGGCAGCGGCGTAAGCCCGCGGCGCGATAAATCAGCCATGAGTTCTTTCTTCAGCGTCGCCTTGATCTCAGCGTAGGATGGATCGTTAGAATAGTTAATTGTTTCACCGGGATTTGCTGCAATATCAGTCAACATTTCCGGATTGCCGGATAATTCATAGATCGTGAATTTATAGCGCCCATCGGTAATCTGATATGCATTGTAAGCTTCTGTGATGATATATTTACGATTGGGTCTCTTCCCGTTGTCCGTCAGATATGCTTTGAGGGAAACACCCGGAAGGCCGATCGGTATTGGAATTCCCGCCAAGTCGCAGATCGTTGGAAGAAAGTCAAGGCCGTTGCAGGTAAGCGTGGATGTATCCACATAATTGGACTTGATGCCTTTTCCGGCGAAGATCAACGGTACTCGCTGGCACTCTTCAAACATGACATTTTTCGTAATCAATCCGTGTGCCCTATTCATCTCCCCATGATCAGAGGTTAAGACAATGATCGTATTCTCTTCAAGTCCGGATTCTTTCAACGCGGTCAACGCACGACCGATTTGCGCATCAACGCTTTCGGTAAGCCGATAGTACATCCAATTATAGAGGTCCCACTGCGCGTCATCCCAATTCCGACCCTGGGTGCTCATGTTGACCATTGCCGGTTGTTCATCGGTGATGGGGACGAGATTGGTCGCTTTCGGCGGAATTTGTTTCCAATATTCTTCGGGACTCAGGTTCTTCTGGACAGCAAGCAGTCTTTTCGTCTCTCGCACATTTTCTTCCGGCAGCCCGTCAGGGAAGCGTTTATCCGCCCCGGCTTTGTAGCAGATATCATGAGGATTCAGGAACGAAAGAAAGAGGAAGAATGGTTTCTTCTGTTTTCCTCCGGCACGTTCGGCTAAAACTTTTTCTGCATACAGAGCAGGCCCATCGTATGCATCACGACCGTCCAGCGTGAAACCATACTCCGAAAGATCTTTCGTGCCATACAAGTGCGTCTTCCCGGAGTATAATGTTTCGTATCCCGCCTTGCGAAAAACATTGCCCAGAGCACTCTTCGCTGTTATCGCTGCCACCTTCACGACATCTGCCGCCGATGTATTCTCCTTGACCCCGACTTCCGAAGCATAATGTCCCGTCAGCAGGGAAAATCGCGAGGGCATACAAACCGGATTCGCAACGTAATTCTTCTCGAACCGATACCCCTTCTTCGCGATGGAGTCCATATGGGGAGTGCTGAGCCATGTATTTCCCATGCAGCTCATCATAGTATTTGATTGCTGATCGGTCATAATGAAGAGAACGTTCGGCTTTTTACCAACAGCATTCGGCGAAGCGAACATCTCCTTCCCGAAAAGTCGTTGCCCCATGATTGCTGTGCCGGCAATCGCCCCGGCTGTCTGAATAAATTTTCGTCGATTCATGCCGGTCTCATTTGATTTTGTTTCCATTGTTCTGCAAGAACCCGCAGCTTATCGTCCGCATGAGCAAAAAACATTTTGTAAGATTGACAGAAATGATTTGAACCTTTGTCCGAGGGATCGCTGATCCTGTCTTTTGTGCATCCGCCTTGACATTTCTGCAGCCATTCACAGGAAACGCATTCTTGCGGCAGCCGCGCCTTCATGTTGCCGAATTCCTCCTGCCTGGGTGCGTTCAGCATTTCATCCAAGCGGTGGGTGGCGATATTTCCCAGTTTCCACTGATTCTCGACAAAGAAATCGCAGGAATAGACATCCCCGTTGTGTTCTACCACGACATATTCACCGCACGTCTTCATCATCGTACATTCCGGAGCCTCGAGACCGACATACTTATGAAAGACCGAATCAAAATGGCGTACAGACGTACCCGCAACGCCATCCACAATATCTGCATGCCAGAGGTCGAAAAGTTTATTCAGGAATTCACCATATTTTTCCGCAGAAACCGAGAACGATGCTGCCTGAGACGGCTTATCCGGATCGGGTTCCACGCAGGGAATAAACTGCATATAGCTCAAGCCGAGTTCCTTGTGAAATTGATAGATCTCTTCCGGATGATTCACAGAATAATCATTCACCACGATGAGCGCGTTCGTCGCTACTCCGGCATCGAGAAGCAGTTTCGCCTTGTCATGTACTTTCCTCCAGGTACCTTTCCCCTGCTTGTTGAATCGATAATGATCATGCACGTGTTCCGGTCCATCCAGCGAAAGCCCGACGAGAAAATTATAGTGCGCCAGAAACTTCGCCCACTCATGATTCAGGAGAATTCCATTCGTTTGAAATCCGTTGCCGACCGATTTGCCGGCTCCGTAGTGTTCCTGAAATTCGACCGCCTTCTTGAAAAAGGACAATCCCATGACTGTCGGTTCGCCTCCCTGCCACCCAAAGGACATATGCGGACCGCTTTGCTGCATCGCCTGCTGCACCATGTTTTCCAGAACAGACAGAGACATGCGGTGGGTCTTTGTTTTCGGAAACATCTCTGCTTTGTCCAGATAGAAACAGTACGTGCAATCCAGATTGCAGTCCGGACCGCTGGGTTTTATAAGGAGCGAATTGAGCGACTTCTTCATGGGGTTATTTCACAAACTAATGTGAACGTCACGTGTTTTCGGGTCAGCAACCTTCTTTGGAATAGCCTGATTC
>JAPLFO010000045.1:0-3020 GCA_026390635.1 Ignavibacteriales bacterium | reverse complement strand
GTCTATTTAAGATACATTAATTTCTTGATCGCAGAGGAATTGATATCGGTCAAACGACAATAGTAGATACCGGAACATAATTCTGAAGCATCAAATTGAACAGAATGCCATCCGGCCGCACAATGGTCATTCACTATCGTCTTTACCAACTGGCCGAGTTGATTGACGATATCCAGCCTTACCGTTTCATCCTTCAGAAGATGGAATGAGATCGTTGTGGTCGGATTGAAAGGATTGGGATAGTTTTGAAATAATAGATAGTTCCCTGCAGTGCCGGGACGGTTGTTCATTGTTGCAGTTGAAGTCACATACTCATCCGCTCCAATATCAACAGTGCCGACGGCTCTTGGGTCGCCATCAATATCAAAGAGCCCGATACTATCCACGTCCACACCCGCATTAATTGCAGGAGAACCCGCCTTCAGATGGATGTCGGGCATCGGCATGACCGTGCTGACGAATTTCGGGTCACCATAGAGAGAATGCACATCGTTGCCGGATGCCGTCTGGTACTCTGCCAGGGTTGCATACTTCACATTTTTCCATTTAAATTGAAAAGTTGCTTTTGCATAGCTGCCGGGAAGACAATAGTAGAGATTATGGTCAAAATCATTCCCTGTGTTTTCAGTGAAGCGGTTGCTTACAAAGACATTCTGATTATTTGCGTAAATGATATTATTCTTGAAGATATTATATCGAGTATCATACTGTATCATGAGATTGCCGGTTTCCCAACGGAGTGTATCATTTGCATAGAGAGTGTTGTTGACTATGCTGCAGCTGTCCGTGCTGCCCCGATTTTTGTTGTATCCGCCGATTGCAATGCCCGTCATACTGCACAGAAAGATGAAATTACTTCTCATCGTTATGTTGGTTGTTGAACGTCCGGCATGCTCGGATGCAAGCTCAATTCCGATATCGCAGTTGGACACCATATTCCGTTCGATAACGATATCCCTTCCTCCGTCAACATAGATCCCGTCCGCTGCTCTTGCGGTGCCGTAGGCAGGGTTGCCATACGATTCAATGTTATAGACCCTGTTCCCGCTGATGATGCCATTCCGCGCCTGATCATTCGCCGGAGCATTCCCTTCAAACCCGATTGCATCAATTCCAATGTTGTTGCTATCGTGGATTTTGTTGTTTGTTATGCGGAAGAGTTCCACATTGCCATTCACCACGAGCGACTCGCTTGAGCCGAGTACAAGCGCATATAATTCATTCCCATCGATGACAACGTTATTGATCGACTGAGTTCCCGATGTTCCGTAAACGCAGATGCCGTGAGCATCCACTCCGGAGGATGACGTGTTGTTATGTTCGATATTATGAATACTATTTGTCAGCAATTGCACGTGATGAGCGGTTCCCTGCACTCTTATACCAACCGGCACCGTATTCAGAACGTCGGTTTTGTAGTTCCTTATTTCAAATCCTTTGATGATAATGTAACTGTTGTCCTTGATAAGAAATAATCCTGCAAGTCCGGCGGGGACTGTCAGTCCGGTGCCGTCAACAATCGGCTGTTCACCGGGATAGTTCCTGAAGGTGATGTATCCAGCGGTTGCAATCCCGGATACATTGATCGTCACCGCCTCATTGTAGACCCCTCCCCGAACAAAAACGGTGCATCCCGCCGGGGCAGTATTCGCAGCTTTCTGAATTGACTTCCATGGCTGAGCAAGAGTGCCCGGGTGAATGTCGTTGCCAAGCGTAGAAACATAATATTCCAATTCTTCTGCGATGGACACATGACAAATGGAAAGAGTCATCAGTATGATAATGTATCTCATATACCCTGGCAACACCGCGAGCCTTGTTTCCAACATATCATTGAATCTCTGCGTCATTCATCTCAGGAACTGATCCTACTTGAGCAACAGAAGCCTTTTTGTTTCAGTCCATTCCTTTGTTTGAAGCCGGCACCAATATACTCCGCTCGGATACATCACGGCATTCCAGTGTGCGTCATACTCACCGACTTGTCTCATTTCATCAATAAGTACAGCAACTTCGCTCCCTAGTCCGTCATAGATTCTTAGTGAAACATGGGCAGCTTCCGGCACATGAAAATGTATTGTTGTCGCCGGATTGAATGGGTTAGGATATGCCTGAACCAAATGAAGACTGGACGGCAGGACGCTGCGGGGATTTTCTGATTGAACCCCTTCAACGCCGGTCGAAGGTCCTCCCAAATATGATGGACCCACGTCCGCCAATTTCAGCGGCCGATTCGTAACTGGGCCGGTTGCATTGTATTCATTACATCCAACATCTTTGAGTGTCACCGTCGTTGGTCTCGCCTGCCCGCTGATGTCACGCATGATTGCCGGATCATCATCGATACCTGCTATGTCTAAAACGGCGGGATAGCTCGCGCTGGCAGCATCGATGGCAGGACTTGTGGATGATAAACCATAGTATCGGTCAGCGTTCAGCACAATCTGCGGATCCGCATTCGTCATTCCAGAGGAGATGGTAGTTCCAAGCGCTCCGCTGCGAATATTGCCCGACCAGGATATTCCCGGAGCTGAACCTGTAAAAATATTCCCGGAACTCATCTTGAAGATATTGTTCGCCCACGTATTTCCCGTTGCGCCGGCTTCCAGCTCAATTGAAGTGCCATTGACGAACGTGTTGTGAATGAAATTTAGATTCTTAAGATTTGGACTTACATACACATATTTTACAGGAGCGGTGATATTTCCATCACCGCAGTTTTCGAAATAGTTGTTATAGCAATAAATATTGTTCGCCTCCTTCACCCTGATGCCACCTGCGTTAACAAAGAAATTGCCGTAGGCAATATTGTTGTCGCCGTTTCTGAAACAAAAATTGCCCTGCTGGTTATTTATGTTGGTATTGAATCGCAGAACATGCTCCCGGCATTTCACCGATATCACTTCGCTGTCACCTGGTCCCGTGTTCTCAAAATAACAGTGCTCAACAACTGTCCGGCATACATAGGTGGAGGTTGCACCGTTGCTGATTCTGATGCATTCATTGCCATTGTCGCCCCC
>JAPLFO010000070.1:1869-3073 GCA_026390635.1 Ignavibacteriales bacterium | reverse complement strand
GCATTCTATGAAGCCACCCGCGATACCGCTATCTTTCGCCGGCTCATGGAAAGTTATGCATGGAACGAAGCAAAGCTTTGGGATTCCCGTCCCGACAAATTCGGCTATTATGATTATGCTCTTTCTAACGGCACTTCTCCGACAGGCAAGACATTCAACTCCACCGTCGATGCCATCACCACCCACTTGCTCCTTCTCTACATGCTGACCGGCGATTCCGTCTATTACAAGAGAATGTTTCTCGTCGCCGACAATATGCTGAACCGCCTCACAGCGAGTGTAGATCTTCAGTCGATCGGATTTTGCGAGAAATATGACACAGACTGGAATCCCGTTGCTGCGACGCAGGATGACCGTATGACAATCATGGGGCATGTGCTCAAGACCGCCTGGTGTTTTGCCCGCATTTATCAATTCGATCCCAGGCCGCAATTTCTTGCCGCTGCCGAGAAACTTGTAGCGGTGGTATGGAACAATGGTTATGATCATCAAAACGGCGGGCCTTATAAAGATTACGACCGCGTCACAGGCCAGATGCTGATGTGGGGAAAGACAGACACGGCAAAAGCATGGTGGCAGATGGAGCAGGCCGTCACCGCGGGACTTATGCTGTACAGGATCACTGGAAAAGATTTGTATCTGCAAATGGCAGATGAGACTTTGCTGTTCTTCATGAAATATTTCGTTGATCACAAATATGGCGAAGTGTATGAAAACCGCACCAAGTACGGCAAGCAAATATGGGACACCAACAAGGGAAGCGGCGGCAAGGCCGGGTATCACTCGACGGAATTGGGCTACTACGTCTATTTGTACGGCAGCCTCCTGCTCAATCGAACACCGGCAACGCTGTATTACAGCTTTGCCCCGCAGACGGCCGATCGGACGCTGCGAATGAATCCGATTTCAGCCCCGGCCGGCGCATACAAAATTGCCGCCGTGAGGCGAAATGATACCTTATATACCAATGTCGATTACACAAACCGAACTCTGACATTGCCGGCCGGTATCGGCGGGATATTCACCGTCAGGTACGAATCCTCCGGACCAACGCGCGTGCTCTCCACGCAGATGCGCCTGCCGGCGCCGGCGCTATTGGTCTCAAACTATCCCAACCCATTCAACGGCGAAACACAGATCCACTACACGATCTCCCAAGACGGTCCCGTTTTGTTGATCGTGTATGACGTGCTTGGACGTGAGG
>JAPLFO010000070.1:0-1840 GCA_026390635.1 Ignavibacteriales bacterium | reverse complement strand
TCGCTCGTTCATGATTATGTGAACGCGGGGGATCACACGGTCCATTGGGATGCCGCCACCCAGTCCAGCGGAATCTATTTCACAATGCTTCGTTCTGCATCACAGACAGTCACCAATCGGATGGTCATAGCACGATGAAATCACTCTTGGCACTTCTCCTCTCATTTGTATTTTGTACTCTGGTATTCGCCGATAATATTACAGTCTCCGGTGTTGTCAAAGACGTAAAGACCGGCAGTGTGCTCGATTCCTCAATCGTCACCGTCGTCAGCACTCAGAACAGCGCTGACCGCTACTCCGTCACCACCGGAGCAACGGGAACATGGTCTCTCAATTTTACGACGTCCGGAATTGAGAGAGAATCTGCCATCCCCGCATCGTTCGAACTGAGACAGAACTATCCGAACCCATTCAATCCATCGACACGCATCGGCTTTACACTCCAGAAGACCGGCACCATCCGCATTGCGGTTTATACCATTCTCGGACAGGAGCTGGATGCCAGGACCTTGACGCTCGATGCCGGCGATCATGAAATCGAATGGCGCAGCATGGGCGCTGCAGGCGCATTATTTTATGCCATTGAGATGGATGGAGCGCGACAGGTTCGCAAGATGATACAACTGGACGGAGGATCCGGCGGCGGACTCGGCAGCGTCGTCACCGCACGCCGCGTGATCTCGTCATCATCGCTCGCCAAAACGAGCGGCACCGAATACTTTCTTATTATCTCAAAGTTCGCCTACATGCCGGACACATCGCGTGTCGTCCTGACCAACGGCTTGTATATGAACAGTACCATCGAGACTGTTCACAGCCGGGCATTCGTCATCGACCTGCATAATGACATGCTGGAACAGATGATCGGCGGATACCAAATCGGTATTCGGAATCCCCTGAACGGCGATAACCAGACAGACCTGCCCCGATTGAAAGACGGCGGTGTAGATGCACAGATGGTATCTATCTGGACCGATGGAGACACTGCATCCCATACTCATTATGCTGAATGCATGGTGCTTGCAGATACTTTTCAGGCACAAGTCAACCGATACTCCACCCAAGTGGCGCTTGCGCGGTCATCCGGAGAGATCGCGGCCGTCAATGCATCCGGCAGATTGGCAGCCGTGTATGGATTGGAAGGCGGCCATGCAATTGAAAACAGTCTTGCAAAACTGCAAGCCTTCTACGCTCTCGGCGTACGCTATATGACGCTGACGTGGAATAATTCCAGTAACTGGGCAATTTCTGCGGCAGACACCAGGTCAGCCACACAAGGGCTCACTGATTTCGGCAAACAGGTCATCCGCTCGATGGATTCCCTTGGGATCATCGTTGATATCTCTCATGTTGGAATCAAGACGATACAGGATGTTCTGACAATTACAAAAAATCCGATTATTGCGAGTCACTCCGGCGTACGGTCGATAAACAACAATACACGAAATCTGTATGACGACCAGATCAGAGCCATCGCGGCAAGCGGAGGTGTGATCGGCGTTGTGTTCTACAGGTCGTTCCTCTCTTCCACCGGCAAAGCAACCATCGACACGGTGATTCGGCACATGGACTATATTAGGAATTTAGTGGGCATCGACTACATTGCACTGGGATCCGATTTCAGCGGAGGTATTACGACGCCGACAGGTCTTGAGGATGTCTCGAAGTTTCCGGCATTGACCTACGCCCTCCTCCGCCACGGCTACTCCATTGCCGACGTACAAAAGGTTCTGGGAGAGAATTATTTGAGGGTATTTAAGAAAGTCTGCAAGTAGAGCCGTTTCCGAGATGACGGCGGGGCTGATTGAATAGCGCCTCCCTTCTTAGAAACCCACCACGT
>JAPLFO010000007.1 GCA_026390635.1 Ignavibacteriales bacterium | reverse complement strand
CCCGGTGTGTATGCCTATCGAACGATCGACAATGCTGTCCCGAATGTTTTAAACCGGTCTGCCGGCGCAACTGCCACCGGCGGTTTCTATCATTATGGAAATTCACCGACAAGCCCTGACCGAGCACTGGGAGGAATACAATCATCAATCACTGGAACATTGTACTATGGTATGAGATTCAAGAATAGTACTGGTTCACTTATTCGTTCTCTTGAAGTAACTTATACCGGTGAACAATGGCGAACCGGGGGCTCTGCCACCGTAAGCATTACCAATGTGCTTGCATTTGAATACCTGCAATCCCGGCAAATTCTTGATCTCACCGCAGGGGTGTATACCGCATTCGATGCATTATCCTTTGTATCTCCCACAGTAACACCGTTCCAGACCGCGCTTGATGGAAATAATCCCCTCAACCGTACAGTGCTTCATGCTGCGATCCCGGTAATGATCCCTGATGGAGAAGAAATCATGCTGAGATGGAAGGATGTTGAAGATCCAAGTTATGATCATGCGTTTGCTATTGACGACCTTTCTGTTACGCCGAGGGGCGCTCCATCAGCCGCCGGGGGCGAAAATTTTCTTCCGATCGTTGCTCAACTTCACCAGAACTTTCCGAATCCATTCAATCCATCCACGGCGATTCGATTTTCTGTCGCGGAACGGGGAATGGTGAGATTGATCGTGTACGATCTGCTGGGGCGAGAAGTGGCAACGCTCATTCACGAGGATCGCGCGCCCGGCATGTACACGGTCCATTGGAATGCGGCAGGAATGCCGAGCGGGGTGTATTTTCTGACGCTGCAGACAGGATCGAGAACAGATTCAAAGAGGATGGTTCTGCTGCGATAGAACGTGCGAATAAGCAGTATTGTCTTTATATTAGTTGTCACAGATGAGCAGTGATCATTACGCTAAGAAAGATTTGATGCGAATAAGCAGTATTGTCTTTATATTAGTTGTCACAGCTGAACAGTAATTAGTACGCTGAAAAGATTTGAACGTTGATCCTCCTGAAGGAATAATGAAAGCTATACACTGCCGCAAAACAATACTGCGTTCCCTCACTCACGGCTGCATTCTCGCAATCCTCCTGATTGATTGTGTGGACGTGTTCGCCCAGCCCGAAGGATCCCGGCAGGACAGATTGCTGGAGGCGAGACGGCTCTCGCCAATTGCTGCCGGGGGAATCAGCTCCGACGACGATCCGCTCCAGGAGTGCACAATCGGAGCGGCTTCCGGCAGGGCGACGAAGGATGGGCGTCCGATGATATGGAAGACACGGGATGCATCCGGCGGAGATAATGCGGTATACTTGAATGCTGCGAATCGCTATAAATTTCTTGCGATCATTGATGCCGGGAGCAGACAAAGCAGCTGGATGGCTCTGAATGAAAAAGGGTTTGCAATTCTTAATTCTGTCGCCTATGACCTACCGGAAGGACCGTCCGGCTTGGGAAATGGTACGTTGATGACATTTGCCTCGGGAAATTGCGCTTCGGTTTCTGAGTTTCAACATATTCTCGATAGTACAAACATCACCAAGCGGACCACTGCCGCCAACTTTGTTGTCATGGATTCGACCGGTGCGGCTGCAATCTATGAGACAAGCGGCAGTCAATACTGGAAATTTAGTGCGCAGGACACGATAGCTTTCCCAAAAGGATATGTGCTTCGTACGAACTTCACCGTCACAGGCGGCGGAGTGGTGGGGCTGGCGAGATTTAATCGGACAACTGAACTTTTTAAGGGCTTCAGTGCAGGGGACTCGGTCACGCCGAAGAGCATTCTCCGGTACCAGATGAGAGATTTTGCCGATGCCGGCGGAATTTCCTATGCACTTCCTTTCAACGGAACGATCGGCGGTGCGCCCTACGGTTATATCCCGATTCAGGAAACGATT
>JAPLFO010000026.1 GCA_026390635.1 Ignavibacteriales bacterium | reverse complement strand
GCCCCGCCTTCGCACGAGTCTGCTATGCTTCGAGGTCAAAAAGCGAGTCGTTGATATCGTAGCGGATATTGATACTTCGCCTATCCTGTACATCCCATCGTTTCATCAACAAGAGCGGCAATGCGATAACGCTGGTGACGACCAGCGTCCATGTTAGAATTTTCAATGTGTGTTTCATAGAAGTGATCAGACGATGTAGTATTTCTTGACGTATTCAGCAACCATACGGTGAGTGTTGTATTGGGGTACCAGCGTTGCAATCGCCCGGCGGATCCGTTTCAGCCAGCGCACCGGGATACCGTTCTTGTTGCGATCATAGAATTCAGGGAGAATGGAATTCTTGATGACGTCATAGAGGAATTCCGCATCCTGAGCATCCTGTTCTTCCGGCGACTCGGGAGATTCATCGGTGCCGATGGAGAATCCGTTGTGACCGTCATAAGCTTCGCGCCACCACCCGTCCATGATGCTGCAATTCAATCCGCCGTTGATGGTCACTTTCTGTCCGCTCGTGCCGCTGGCTTCCAGCGGGCGGCGCGGTGTATTCAGCCACACATCGGCGCCGGAAACCAGATGCCGTGCAACATTGATGTCATAGTTTTCGACAAACACCACCTTGCCGAAGAGCATCGGATGTTTTGTCAATTCGACGATCCGCTTGATGTACTGCTTGCCGGCATCATCCCGTGGATGCGCTTTGCCTGCGAAGACGAGCTGCAGCGGAAAATCTTTACTATTGAACAGGGAAACGGCACGGTCGAAGTTGTTGAAAAGCAGCGGCGCGCGTTTATACGTGGCAAAGCGGCGCGAGAATCCAATTGTCAGCACATCGGGATTCAACACATTTTCTATTGCTGCTACACCGTTTCCGTGGCGCATGTATTGGCGACGCAAACGCCGGCGGACAAACTCGATCAATGATCGCCGCAGTTCATACCGAAGCGCCCAGAGTTCTTCATCCGTCACCACCGAAGGACTGGATGCTTCTTTCCAAAAACCGGGGGAGAGGAAGTGCCCGCCCCAATCGCTGCCGAGCTTGCTATACCAGAATTGATCAGTGATCTCGTTCTTCCAGCTGGCGATGTGGATCCCGTTTGTAATGTGGCCGATCGGCACTTTCGAAACCGGTGTACCAGGATAGAGATCTTTCCACATTTCGCGGCTGACCTGTCCGTGCAATGCGCTGACACCGTTCGCCGAGCGGGACATTTTCAGAGCCAGCACTGTCATGCAGAAAGGCTCCTGAACATTTTTTGCCGTGACACGTCCATACTCCATCAATTCATCGATTGAAATTCCAAGATCGCGGCAGAGTGCGCCGAATGCATACGCCATCAGATCTTTTGTGAATCGGTCGTGGCCGGCGGGTACGGGCGTATGCGTTGTAAAGACGCATCTGCCTTTCACTAGTGCCGCCGCTTTTTTTAGATCTTTGCCCTTGAGAAGTTGCTCGCGCAGCAATTCGAGCGTCAGAAAAGCCGAGTGGCCTTCATTCATATGAAAAACAGACGGATCGACGCCAAGCGCCCGCAGCATCCTGGTACCGCCGATGCCGAGAATAATTTCCTGCGAGATGCGTGTTGTGGTGTCGCCGCCGTATACATGCGCAGTGAGATCGCGGAAACGTTCTTCGTTTTCCGGGAGATTCGTGTCGAGAAGGTAGATAGTACTTCGTCCGACCGCAAGCTTCCAAGCCACAAAATACACTGTGCTGAATCCGATTTCCACAGCGCAGCGGATAGGCACGCCGTTCTTGTCTCTCACCAGTGCGATCGGGAGTTTCGAGGGATCGACTGCAACATATTGCTCCTGCTGCCAGCCGTCCACTGCCAGGAATTGTTCGAAATATCCCTGACGATAGAAAAGCGTAATCCCGATGAATGGAATACCGAGAAAGGCGGCGGACTTCGTGTGATCGCCGGCCAATATGCCGAGACCGCCGGAATAGGTTCGAAGGCTTTCATGAAAACCGAACTCTGCGCTGAAGTAGGCAACCGGATTCTTCAATTGTTTTGCGTTGACCGATGCCCATGTTTTTTCCCCTCCCATGGCTTTTTTAAAGTGGGCGAGCATATCCACCGCCTTCGCCGCAAGAGCGGGATTTCCGAGACGCGCGATCAGTTCCTGATCGGACAATTCTGAAAGGATCGCCATAGGATTGTGGGTTCTCTGTTCCCACAACTGAGGCGAGAGTTCACGGAAGAATGCCTGTGCATCCAGATTCCATGCCCACCATATGTTGTGGGCCAGTGCGCGAAGTTCCTGCAACATTATCCGTGCCGGAGCGGGTGTTGTCTTCTTTGCCATACGTTCGCTCTGAGAGATTCCAGTGGGAATTGATATAGATGAAGATGGGAGGATTTTGCTTCAAAATCCAGGGATATTTCATGCAATCGGATGCGTGAGAGCAGCTATCTGATCATACTGCATCAACCAGAGCAGAACGCCAGCTCCTGATTGCGCCTGACCTCCGATCTCAACGCAGGCAAGGGCACCTTTTCCCATGATTATTTTGGGAAAGCTATTGAACAGAATCAGGTTGCCGATGCAGGTGCTGAGGAACGGTTCATGGCTGACAAGCAGAATGCGGCTGTCCCGGGAAAAATGTCGGAGTTCTTCAAAAAGTTCTACCGGTTCAGTCTCCGGCGTCAAACAGGATGAGTATTCGGGTGCCGGAGCGTTCAGCAGCGAGCAAACGCGTATTGCAGTCTGCTTCGCCCGGAGGTAGGGGCTCGAAAGTGTCCTGTTCAGTTGAAGATCCAGCCGGGAAAGAAATGCGGCGATCGTTTCCGCCTGTGCAGCTCCTTTCGGGGATAGCGAGCGCTCTGCGTCCGGGGTGTTGGATTCGTGGGAAGCATCGGTATGTCTGAGAAAATAAAGTCGCATGTTGATTTTAGAAAGTTCCGTTAGTAACTGCTCAAAGGGACTTTATCCTTATCTTTTATCTTTCACTTTTTCCTTTATCCTTTTGCCTTTTTACTTTCTACGGTGCCTGCATGGTCAGCGCCTGACGGGCTGACGCGTATCCCGGTTTCAGTATATCGTAAATCAATTTGATCCGATCTTTGTACGGGATGAACGCACTCTTCATGGCATTGATCGTCAGTTTTTCCAGATCGTCGAGCGTCAGTGAAAAATGAGACGCCGAGGTGTGATACTCGTCGGTCAACGTGATACCGCTCATCAAGCGGTCGTCTGTGTTGAGTGAAACGCGGAACTTGTAGCGATAAAGAATGCCGAACGGATGTTCGTCCACCGAGCGAACCGCGCCTGTGTGGATATTGCTCGTGATGCAGATCTCAAGCGGAATGCGCTTGTCCAATACGTATTGTGCAAGCGTGCCCATGCTCAGCACTTCGCCGTCTTTGATGCGCATATCCTCGATGAGCCGTGTGGCATGTCCGATGCGGTGCGCCCCGCACCATTGGATTGCCTGCCAGATCGATTCTTTCCCGAATGCTTCTCCGGCATGGATCGTGATATTGAAGTTCTCACGCTGGATATAGTGAAATGCATCAACGTGCTTCTTCGGCGGATAGCCGCCTTCTTCGCCGGCAAGGTCGAATCCGACAACGCCATGATTCCTGAAATCCACGGCAAGCTCGGCGATTTCCTGTGACACCATCGGATTCATATTCCGCATGGCGCAAATGATCAATCCGTAGTTGACACCGAATTCCTTCTTCCCGCGCTCCAATCCGCGCAGAACCGACTTCACGACTGTGTGCGAGGGCAATCCCTTATCCATGTGAAACGCCGGCGCGAATCGCGTTTCAACATAGACGACACCGTCCTCTTTCATGTCTTCCATCATTTCATAGGCAGTGCGTTCCAGCGCTTCTTCCGTTTGCATCAGGCCGCAGGTATGTTCAAATCCTTCAAGGAAGAGGGGAAGGCTGCCGCGCTGTGCTCCACGCTGGAACCATTCCGCCAGTTCTCCGGCATCTGTCATCGGCAGTTTGTTGTACTTCTGATCGTGCGCAAGTTCGATGACCGTCTGGGGCCTGAGGCCGCCGTCGAGATGGTCGTGAAGGAGGACTTTGGGGATTGTGCGGAGAAAATCTTTCGAGAGAGTCATACGTGATCCTTCAGTGTTGTGTCGTAATCAACGATTATTGCCGACCGCTCAGCACAGAGTTTTCCTGGCCGGAGATTGGTGAATTCAGGCGAGCGACGGACAGCGCTTCCGCACGGCATGGAGCAACGAACCGTCCCGCACCAGCGTGAGTGCATGTGCAATATCGGTATGCAGAATGCGGTCGTGCCCCCAATGGCGAATCTGTGACCGAATATAACGGTATGCGGCACCGGTTCCCGGCGCGCATTTCAGCGGCGCATGAAAATCAATTGCCTGCGCGCAGCACAGGAACTCAATCGCGAGTACCTGTTGCGCGTTGCGAAGAATGCGCCAGCACTTCTGTGCGCTGATGGAACCCATGCTGTTATGATCTTCCTGGTTGGCAGAAGTCGGAATGGAATCCACACTGCCCGGATGCGCCAGTACTTTGTTTTCAGAGACAAGCGATGCGGCAGTGTACTGTGCGATCATCATGCCGGAGTTCAAACCGCCGTTCTCCGTGAGGAATCGCGGAAGGCCGCTGAGTGAGCCGTTCACCATCCGTTCGATGCGCCGTTCGGAAATATTCGCCAATTCTGAAAGTGCGATCCCGGCGAAATCCATCGCGAGTGCGATCGGCTGGCCGTGAAAGTTTCCACCCTCCAGATGTTCATTCTGATCGGGAAAGATCAGAGGGTTGTCATTGGCGGAATTGATTTCGATGCGAACAATTGAACGAACATATTCCAACGCATCGCGGGACGCGCCATGTACTTGTGGAATGCAGCGGAGCGAGTAGGCATCCTGCACACGGTCGTGATTGAATCGGTGCGACTCCCGAATCTCGCTGCCACGCAACAGCGCACGAAGGTTGGCGGCAACTATTTTTTGTCCGTGATAGGGACGCAGCGCGTGAATTTTTTTGTCGAACGCAGTGTCGGTGCCTTTCAGGGCTTCAACGCTCATAGCGGCGGCGGTATCCGCCAGCGACAACAGTTCCATTGCCTCGTACATAATGAGTGCAGCGAAGCTTGTCATCATTTGAGTGCCGTTGATGAGGGCGAGCCCTTCTTTGGCGCTCAGACGCAGCGGCTTCAATCCGGTGGCGGCCAGGGATGCACGTGCGCTGACCGGGGACGACTTTCGCCGCCGCCGCACTTTCCCGTACCCCATCATCGCCAGTACCAGATGTGCCAGTTGCACAAGATCGCCGGAAGATCCGACAGATCCCTGCGATGGAATGATCGGGACAATTCCCGCATTGAAAAATTTGGTGATGAACTCGACCGTCTCCGGACGAATTCCGGAAAATCCTTTGGCCAGAGCATTGGCACGCAGAATCATCATGCACCGGACAATTTCATCGGGGAGCGGATCACCCGCTCCGGCGGCATGGCTCATGATTAAATTGCGTTGCAACTCCTCTATTTTGTCCATCGGAATGTGGACGTTGCTGAACTCACCGAATCCCGTCGTCACGCCATAAATAATCTCTTTATTCGCCAGCCACCGTAACTACTTCGGGTGGAAGCGTGGTAGAGTTGATCGATTGTGAGAGTGTGACCGTCAAGGAGGAGCTTCATGAATTAATGTACCACATAACGTTGAATTTTTCAAGGGCGTCACCCTGCGAATGTTGTGGCGCTAGATCGCCTCTGGAGGCTGGAGGACAAATCTGCCATGGGGTGTGGAATGTCGCCGCCGCATTGAATTTGCACCTCGTGCGAAAATGGAGTATTTTGCCTCCACAGAAAAAGAGAGGGAGTGTGAAAATCCCGGAATTCTTCAAGCGGAAACTGCTCGTTCCAATGTGGACGTATGACACCAAAGGCATCCTTTGGCGGTTAATGATTTCAGAAATGGGTTTCATCCTTGGCGAGGACCGGAATCCTGAGCACAAGGAAGCTGCATTTTTCTGTCTCAATGCGGACAACGGCGACGTCCTCTGGGAGGAGAGACGATTCGAAGAATCCTGGTGGATCGGCGTGGAAGCTGTTGTGCGCGACCGCGTGTACATGCACGGGTTCAAAAAGCCTGATTCGCCGCAGCATTACAAGATATTCGCTGTCGATCTTGGAACAGGAAAGGAACTCTGGCGTAACGAGGAGTACTCATTCCTGTATGCAACACCGGACAAGGTCGTCGTCTTTAAGGAGATGTTCGAGCGGCGCCACCTCTTTGAATTGGATGCTGCGACAGGCGTGCGTCTCGGTGAAACCAATGAGACCTCCGAATCAATCCTGTTGCACCGGATGGAGAACTGTGGACAGACTGACTTTCTCTTTCCTGAACCGCTTCTCGAGACTCACGAACGGTACAACGCAGTCCATCCGACCATCCGCCAACATTGTCCTCTGGAAAATCTGCGCGGGAATATCGAATTTGCATGCGCATTCGGCAAGATCATTGCCTCGTTCCACACTGTCATTCCGGGATCAGTCACGGCCGGGAGAGAAGAGCTGAAGAATCAATTGTCGATTATCGACGAATTTAAACAGTCCGTGGTGTTCTCAGAAGTGTTGAATGCATCGACGCCGGCGGCTGTGCCGGATTCTTTCTTCATTGACGGATCGATGCTCTTCTGTGTGAAGGAACGCCGCACGCTGATTGCGATCAATCTGCAATCGGAGCCGAGATGATGCAAGAGTTCATCAAACATGTCAATGCATTCACAGAGCGCCCGGGTGAAGGAAATCCGGCGGCAGTGGTGAAAGTGAATGCGCCATTGGCGGCGAGTGAAATGCAAAAGATCGCCCGCGAGATGAACCTGTCTGAAACGGCATTTGTCCTTCCACCGACGACGAAGAATGCCGATCTCCGGATCCGGTGGTTCACGACGGTCAATGAAGTTCCTCTGTGCGGCCATGCGACGATCGCTTCCTTCCATGCATTGGCGGAGGAAGGGTTCGGCAGAATGGATCAGCCCGGCGAATATCTCTGGCGCCTTCAGACAAGATCCGGGATACTGCCCATTCTTGTCATCCGCTCGGTAAAAAAAATTGAAATAAAAATGACTCTGCCTCTGCCGTCCTTTGCTCCCGCAACTGTCAAGCGGGATCTCCTCCCGGCGCTGAGAATCCGTTCGAAAGACTGCGAGCCGTCTCTTCCCGCGGTTGCATCGGGATATGTATATCTTCCGGTCAAGTCTCTTTCTGTACTGAAAAAAATCTCTCCTGACTATGAGGCGCTGCGAGCTGTTCAGCAGCGCCGGCGATGGTCGGGAGTGTGCGTGCTGACGGCGGAGACTGTCGACCGCCGGAGCGATTTTCACTCGCGCTTCTTTGCGCCGAATGACGGTATTGACGAAGATCCTGTAACCGGATCCGCGAACGGTCCATTGGGAGCGTACGCTATTGCCTTCGGTCTGCGGATTCCGAAAGAAGGAATCAACCGGCTTGTCGGGGAACAGGGCGATTGGATCGGTCGAAAAGGGCGCGTCGGTGTAGAGGTAATTGTTCGATCGGGTACCATCGATGGTCCGACCTCCCACATAGGAATTCTCATGTATTCCATATCCACTATCATCTTCACCATCGTTCTTCTCCTGTCTTTCATTGCATTCGCTATGCAAATCCGGAGACTGCTGGCAGACCTGTCCATAGGAAAGCCGGAGAATCGGTTTGACCGGATTCCGGAACGCTTCAAGAAAGTTCTGACGGCAGCACTCGGACAATCAAAGCTCATGCGCGAACCGCTGGCCGGGACTCTTCATGTGTTGATATTTTGGGGTTTCCTGACACTGTTGATGGCGGTTGTGGAGACGATCGGCGAAGGAGTTGCGGGACGGTTTTCGTTCGCGTTTTTGGGACCCCTCTATAGTGTAATTACTTTTTCGCAGGAATTGTTCTGCGTTCTCGTGATGATCGCGATCGTCATTTCGCTCTGGCGGCGATTTGTCGTCAGAGTTCCGCGACTTCAGGTTGATGCCCACGGCCGGCGGGATGCGGCAATGATTCTTGTCTGGATTTTTAGTATCGTCGCAAGTGTGCTGCTGGAAAACGCTGCCCGCATCGCACTTCATGCGCTGCATCCGGAGAGCGGGGGGTATCCGATCTCTTCGTCCATCGCATCGCTCTTTGCCGGTTCGAATCAGACAGGATTGTGGGAACAATGCTTCTGGTGGATGCATATTCTGCTCGTGCTTGCGTTTATGAATTATCTTCCCGGATCGAAACATCTGCACATCCTGACATCTGTTCCGAATGTTTTCTTTTCACAGCTCGGGCCTGTCGGCGTTCTCAAATCGCTGGATTTGAACGATGAGCATGCGGCAAGATTCGGCGCCACGGATGTGGACGATCTGACATGGAAGCAGTTGCTGGACGGGATGACCTGTACTGAATGCGGCCGTTGCCACGCCGCATGTCCTGCGGTGGCGACGGGAAAGAAACTATCGCCCCGGCGCATTATCGTCGAAACGCGGCACCGGATGTCCGAGAAGGCGCCGCTGCTTCTCGATCACGCCGAAACGGAAAATGTCGGAGCAATGGCCAATGTGCTCAGCGGCACTATCCTGACCGAGGACGAACTATGGGCATGTACCACTTGCATGGCGTGCGTTCAGGAGTGTCCGGTCATGATCGAACACGTGGATGAAATTGTTGACCTTCGCCGCAGTTTGGTATTGAATGAGTCGCGATTTCCCACAGAAGTGCGCACCATGTTTGATAATCTGGAGCGGAACGGATCGCCTTGGGCGTTCAATCCTGCTGCACGCGCGGATTGGGCTGCGGATCTCAAAATCAAGACGATGGCATCGGATAGTACAGTCGAATATCTCTATTGGGTCGGTTGTGCCGGTTCGTACGATGCACGCTATCAAAAAGTGGCGCGCTCATTTGTGCAACTAATGCAGCATGCCGGTATCAGTTTTGCGATTCTGGGAACGGAAGAAAAATGCAACGGTGACGCAGCCCGGCGGATGGGAAATGAATATCTTGCACAGATGCTGATGACAGAGAATATTGCAACGCTCACGCGCTATGGTGTCCGGCGGATTGTCACGACATGCCCTCACTGTTTCCATTCGCTGAAGAAGGAGTACCCGCAATTCGGCGGCAATTTTGAGGTGATCCATCATACGGATTTCTTGCTCCAGCTTGTACGCGATGGCAGCATCAAGCCAGTGAATGGATCTCCTGCAAGCGTGACGTATCACGATTCCTGCTATCTCGCGCGGTACAATGACACCATCGAATCACCGCGATCTCTGCTGAAAACGATACCGGGAACAACTCTGGTCGAAATGGAACGGAGCGGCGACAGAGCATTTTGCTGCGGAGCGGGCGGCGGCAGAATGTCATGGAAGAACATGAAGGTACCCGCATCAACGAAGAACGTACGCGTGAAGCACTCGGCACCGGTGCACAGATAATCAGTACGGCCTGCCCGTTCTGCCTGACAATGATGACGGACGGGGTGAAGATGAAGGAGAAGTCTGACGATACCAAGGTGAAGGACATCGCAGAGCTATTATGGGATGCAGTCCGGCAGTGGAACTCATAACATGGCGGAATTAGTTCCGCACTTGGAAATCACAGCAGGCGGAGGTCATCAATGGCTCTTATGAGCTGGAAACCCGAATTTAGCGTCGGAATAGCGTCCATCGACGCTCAACATACGAAATTGATCAGCCTGATCAACGCGCTGCATGATGCAATGGCACGCGGTGAAGGGAAGGACGTCGTCGGCAAAGTGCTGAATGAACTTGTCATCTATACCAAAACTCACTTTGCATATGAAGAAAATTTGATGAAGAAGCACGGCTATCCGGCGTTTGTTCAGCACAAACAGCTTCACGACAAACTCGCAGCGCAAGTCCTCGATCTCGAAACGAAAGTCCGGGAAGGCAGATCCTCGGTTACGATGGAGGTCATGACGTTTCTAAGGAGTTGGCTGCAGGATCATATCCTTGGAACGGACAAATCCTACACATCATTCCTCGTTGGCAAAGGGGTGAAGTGAGAATCAATTCAGCGGTAGGCTACGGAGCTGTTCTTCGAAAGAAAAGGAGACTGGATGCTTTTTATAGAATGGCGCCCTGAATTCAGTGTGGGGATTCCGACGATCGATGCCCAGCATGTGAAATTGGTGCAGCTCATTAACAAGCTGTACGACGGAATGATGCGGGGATCGGGACAGAACGTTTTGGGAGGAGTCCTTGGTGAGTTGGAACAATACGCGAAAACGCACTTTGCACTCGAAGAGCGCCTTCTGAACGGGTTTGGCTATCCTGAATACAGGCAACACAAAGCAGAGCATGACAAACTTACCACCCAGGTGGATCAATATGTCAATGCCTACGACGCAGGGAAGGGCCAGCTATCAATGGAAGTCCTGATGTTTCTTAAGAATTGGCTGGAAAATCATATTTTGGCGACCGACAAGCAGTATTCTCACTTTCTCATCGACCATGGAGTGCGCTAGTGTTGTGTCTCAGAAATATATTGACAAAGTCTCTTGATCTTCGCAAGGATGGATTCAGCCGTCGCAGTCCATGAAAAGGGTTTTGGGTGCCTGTTATATTCTTTGACGTACAGCTCAATTTTAGCAACAAGCTCTTTGACACTCGAAAATGTGCCCCGCCGGATAGCCTGCTGTGTAATAAGGTGGAACCATATCTCAACTTGATTGAGCCATGAGGCGTAGGTCGGAGTATAGTGGACGTGATAGCGTGGGTGACG
>JAPLFO010000099.1 GCA_026390635.1 Ignavibacteriales bacterium | reverse complement strand
TGATCTGCCGTCCGCGCTCTTCCGTGTATCCCTTTACAAAATTCTTCCTCACCTTCCAGTCAAATGCAATCTTCAGCGCGTTCTCGACGGCAAGTGCGCCGCCGTCGATCAAAAAGAGGTACGGCAGGAACGCCGGCTGGGCGATTTGATGAAACGTCTCGACGAATTCCGCCATTTCAACAGTGTAGGCGTCAGAATTTGACGGCTTGTTGACCCCGACGTATCCGAGTTTTTCCTTGTAGTCCTTTTCTGCAATTTTCGGGTGATTCATTCCGACCGCGGACGACGCAAAAAACGAAAAGAAATCCAGGTAGCGCTTATCCGAGCGGGAATCATAGATATAGCTGCCCTGGCTGCGCTGCAAATCGACGACAAGATCGAGCCCGTCGACTAACATGTGACGCGCAAGAGTCGTGTGGACGTCTTCCGGGGCAATGATAAGCGGATTGGAAGTTGTTGGTTTGGTGCTCATACCATACCTCGCTCCATGATGAGATGAAGAAATGTTCATAGCAGTGTCATTCCTTCATGCCTCAGAAGAATTCCTGATGCTCATAAAATGAGAGTATGTAGAGATGTTTCAACATGCGTTTGCGCAAATCCAAAGAGTGAATATTCTATGTTGCCACAGTCCAGAGAGATCTCGAATGATGCCGCAGGCATCATTCGGAAGAACACAGAGACCACAGAGAACCGCTAGTAATTATCAATCTGCGCGCGCTGCAATTTGCCGCTGTAGTCGATATAGACGGCTTTCCATTCTGTAAAGAAATCATAAACAGTCCAACCGCCTTCGCGATGACCGTTCCCGGTCTGCTTGACACCGCCAAACGGCATGTGCGCCTCAGCACCGATGGTCGGAACATTGATGTACGTGATGCCGGCTTTGATGTCCCGAATGGCAACAAATGCCTTATTTACGTCACGTGTGTATACTGATGAAGAAAGTCCATAGACGGTATTGTTCAAAACACCGATCCCCTCTTCCAGTGATTTCACGCGCAGGACGGAAAGGACAGGACCAAAAATTTCTTCCTGCGCAATGCGCATCTCCGGAGTGACATCGGCAAAGATGGTCGGTTGATGGAACCAGCCTTTGGCGAGAACTCCCTCCGCTGCAATACTGCCACCCGTTACGAGTTTAGCTCCTTCATTCATACCTATCTGCACATACGATTGCACGACGCTGCGCTGTGCTTCATTGATGCAGGGACCGACATCCGAATCCGGAAGAAGTCCATCACCAAGACGGAGTTTTTTTGTACGGTCGATCAGTGTTGCAAGAAATTGATCATAGATCTTTTCGTGGAGGATCAGTCTGCTGGTAGCAGTGCAGCGTTGACCGGTTGTGCCGAACGCACCCCACAAAACGCCGTCCAATGCCAAGTCGAGATCGGCATCATCCATGACGATTTGGGCGTTCTTACCGCCCAACTCCAGGGAAACGCGTTTGAGCGTTTCGCTCGCATCGCGGGAGATCTGTTTGCCGACAGCAGAAGAACCCGTAAATGAAATCAGATCGATGTCCGGGTGCAATGTAATAGCGGTGCCAACTTCACTGCCGCCGCCATGGACAATATTCACAACGCCTTCCGGAATTCCCGCTTCCATCATGATCTCGACCAGCGTGGCGGACGTTTTCGGCGTATCCGTTGCCGGCTTGAAGACAACAGTGTTGCCAGACAACACGGCGGGGAAAATTTTCCACGTGGGGATTGCGAGCGGGAAATTCCATGGTGTAATGATGCCCGCGACCCCGATCGGTGTGCGCACAGCCATCGCAAATTTATTGGGTAGCTCGGAGGGAACGGTATTGCCGAAAAGCCGCCTGCCTTCGGTCGCAGCGTAGTACGCCGTATCGATGCCTTCTTGTACATCGCCCCGGGTTTCCGCAAGAACTTTTCCCATCTCACGTGTCATTTCCCGGGCGATCTCTTCCTTCCGCGCAACAAGGATGTCTCCGATCTTCCGCATGATATCACCGCGCTTCGGAGCCGGCACGAGCCGCCATTTTTCGAAGGCCGCACGCGCGGCCTTTACCGCTTCGTCCACATCTTCCTTCCCCGATTTTGGGAAAACAGCGATCACTTCCTCCCAATTGGCCGGATTCCGATTCTCAAACGTGCGTCCCGATTTTGCCTCGGTCAATTTCCCGTTGATAAGATTTTTGTAGGATTCCGCCATACGAATGCCTTTTCCAGTTCTTCCGGATATTACGCAGGATTATTGGTGTTTCATCTCCGCATTGTCATCGGGCGCGGTACGTCGCTCATTACTCAATCGAGTCCTACGCGTTTGAAGATATAGTCTACGTTCATCAGTCCCTTTGCGGGATCAAATGCGGCCTCGATATCCTCTTCAGTCAGGAGCGCGGTGACTTCGGGGTTGGCGGAGACAACTGTCCTGAAATTTTGCTTGGAACGCCACACCTCCATGGCGCTCTGTTGCACGATGCGGTACGCATCTTCGCGCCGCATACCCTTCTTTGTCAGTGTCAGCATCACGGGCTGCGAGAACACGAGTCCATGCGTCGCTTCAAGATTGCGGAGCATATTCTCCGGATAGACCAGCAGCTTATCGATTACATCGGTCGTTAAGGAGAGCATATAGTCGAGCAAAATACAGCTGTCGGGAATAATAATGCGCTCAACGGAGGAGTGAGTGATATCGCGTTCATGCCATAGTGCGATGTTTTCAAGCGCCGCCTGGGCATTTCCGCGGAGGACGCGCGCCAATCCGGCAATCCGCTCGCAGGTGATCGGATTCCGCTTGTGCGGCATGGCCGAAGATCCCTTCTGCCCCTTTGAAAAATATTCTTCCGCTTCAAGCACTTCGGTCCGTTGCAGGTGACGAATTTCTGTCGCAATTTTTTCGAGCGAACTTCCAACGACGGCGAGCGTCGTCATGAATTCCGCATGACGATCACGCTGCAGCACCTGCGTGGAAACAGGAGCGGGCTGAAGCCCCAATCGCTCGCACACATACTCTTCAACTTTCGGGCTTAGGTGTTCGAATGTTCCCACCGCACCAGAGACCTGCCCGACGGAAATCGTCGCAATGGCACTTTTTATTCGAACGATATTGCGGCGCGTTTCGTCGAACCAGAGAGCCAGCTTGAGTCCGAACGTCGTCGGTTCCGCATGCACACCATGCGACCGGCCAATCATCACGGTCATTTTAAATTCCCTGGCGCGCCGTGCCAGCACATCGCGCAGTTCTTCAAGATCGCGCAGCAACAACTCACCTGACTGTTTCATTTGCAGCGCCAGCGATGTATCGAGGACGTCGGAAGAGGTCATGCCGAGATGAATGAACCGGGATTCCGGACCGACAAATTCTCCGACGCTCGTCAGGAACGCAATCACATCGTGCTTCACTTCGGCTTCGACTTCGGCGATTCTGTCTATATTGAAAGCTGCTTTTTCCCGGATCACCGCGACAGCTTCCTGCGGAATGACACCTTGCGCCGCCTGTGCTTCGCAGGCAAGGATCTCTATTTCAAGCCAGAGGGAGAACTTGTTCTTCTCCTCCCAAATTTTTCCCATGACGGGGCGTGTGTATCGTACGATCACGTTCTACTTCCTTTGTTTTTCGAGAATGAGATTGGCCATCACATAGGACTTGTCGCGATATATCTTCAGCTTCATGATATCGCCAGCACGAGCTTCCTGAAAGAGACCAACGATGGTTTTTTGATCCTGAATTTTTACGCCATTCACCTCGACGATAATGTCACCGGCTTTAAGGCCCGCCTTTTCCGCCGGACTTTTTTCTTTCACGTCACTGACAATAACGCCTTCCGCCTTCGCAAGGTTGAAATAGCGTGCGATGCGGGCATCCACCGGCTGGATGTCGATGCCGGTCCAGAAATCGCGTTCCACTTTCCCTTTGGATTTGAGCTCTTCGATGATCGGCTTCACTCTGTTGATTGGTATCGCAAATCCGTACCCGATGTATGCCTGACTGACGCCGGCCGTATAAATGAGCGTATTGATGCCGATGACCTCACCCGCAGCGTTCAGCAATGGTCCACCGCTGTTGCCGGAATTGATGACCGCGTCCGTTTGAATCAATCCGCGATAGGAACGATTGTTGTCCACATTCAGATTCATGCCTTTGGCGCTGACCACACCCACCGTCACGATCGGCTTGTCAACATTCTCGAACAGACCGAAGGGATTACCGAAAGCGATTGCCCACTCACCGATAATAACTTCATCCGAATTGCCCAGTGTGACGTAGGGAAGATTTTTTGCGTCAATCTTAAGGAGTGAGATGTCGGAAACATAGTCGGTGCCGACGAGATCTGCGTGATATTTCTGACCGTTCGTCATCGTCACAGTAATTTCCTTTGCATTTCCTGCGACGTGATCATTCGTGAGCACGTAGCCGTCCGGCGTGATGACAAAACCGGAGCCGAGTCCTTTGACCTCCTGCTGATAACTTCGGTTGCCGAAAAATTGCCGGAAGAACGGGTCTTCTCCGAAAAAATTGGAGAGCGGATCGCGGACTTGATACTCGCGAATTTCCGTCACGTTGATGCCGACAACCGCCGGGCTGGCATGTTCGACAGCCGTCGTGATGGCGTTCTGGCGCGATGATGCGATTTGGTCGGTCGGACTCTGCGCAATGAGCGGGGACAGGGTCCCACCACAGATGCTCAGGAGGGTGAAAAACAGGAACGGAGAAAGCCGTATGACCGGCGTCCGAAAAGTCTTTTGTATGCTATTCATCGTTTTCATTCTTGCTGTCACCCTGAATCAACAATTTTATCGGTTCGAAATGGCGCGATAATAGAATGCCACCCAGAAGAGTCATTAATAGAAGAAAGTGAGAAATCTCAATGTCGGAGCGGATCAGCACCAGCAACCACTCATCCGGCAGAAGGAGAGCGAGTCCGAGCATCAAAGAAACAGCCACGACATTGCCAACGTGGATGTTCTCTACTGCAAGGTATGCGACCAACCACCAGAAGAGCCAGACGATCACAAACGGCCAGGCGACCACGAGCATGGCTCCTGCAGCTGTCGCCAGTCCCCGTCCGCCACGAAACCGCAACCAGAAAGGAAAACAATGTCCGACCACCACCGCCAGGAAGGCTGCGAAAACTGCCCATGGATTTTCAGGAGCCAGATAGGAGGCCGATCCAACGGCCAAGGTACCTTTGCATGCATCGATGGCAGCGACAAGCATGCCGGCCAATTTACTTCCGCTGATCTCATAAGTATTAAAACCGCCTACGTTGCCACTCCCAGCGGAACGAACGTCAAGCCGCGACGTTCGCTTGACAACAAAATAGGCGGTTGGAAAGGATCCAATGAGGTATGCCAGTAGCATTGTGATGAGCAAAGACATTTTCGGATTCCAGATCACTGCGGCGATCGAGCGAATAGCAGAATACGGCCGGACTCTGGGCAGCTATCTTACTTGGACGCCTCGGCTGACATGGTGAGCGCAGTCGAACCATGCTCGGTGACTGCCGAAGCGCGCTCGGTGTCCGTGCGGAGCCAAACCTGCTCTTTCCTGCTTTGTACCTCAGAAATTACGGATAAATGACCCGATAGTCAAGAAGCCGAAATCCGCTAACTCTCCGTCTTTCTTGGAGTTGTGGCGAGAGTTTATTGCTTCTTCAAACCAAAACCGCTATATTTTCTGCAATGAAACAGGATTATCTCCGCACACTCGCATCCAGATTGAAAAAGGGGACGATCGACGAAGATCAATTCGTTGAGGCGTTGGAGCATTTCTCCTTTGAATCGCTGGGATTCGCCACGATTGACCACCACCGCGAGTTGCGGCAAGGGTTTCCCGAGGTCATACTCTGCGAGGGGAAATCCTCCAAGCACATTGCAACCATTGCCAGGCGTATCGCCGGCAAAGGCAGTGCCGTGCTCGCAACACGCGCTACCAAAGGAAACTATCAGGCCGTAAAGAAAGCTCTCCGCAATGCGCACTATCATCCGCTCTCCCGAACTATCACGGCGAATGAACCCAAAACTTACTCCAATCGGAACGGAAAACCAATTCTCGTGGTCACCGCCGGCACGGCGGACATTCCGGTTGCGGAAGAAGCTGTCATGACCGCTGAGATGATGGGACGCCATGTTGAGCGCCTGTTCGATGTCGGTGTGGCGGGCATCCATCGGTTGCTTATTCAGAGCGAGAAACTGCGGACCGCCGGGGTCATCATCGTCGTCGCCGGGATGGACGGCGCCCTACCGAGCGTCGTCGGCGGAATGGTGCGAGTGCCGGTTATTGCTGTGCCGACATCGACCGGCTATGGAGCAAGTTTTCACGGCGTTGCAGCACTGCTCACAATGCTCAATTCTTGTGCGGCCGGAGTTCTGACTGTCAATATTGATAACGGTTTTGGCGCTGGATTTGCAGCGAGCCTCATTACACAATTATAGAAGATCTCTATGCAGTGGGAACAATCAGCTGTTGAAAAACTCAATGAGCTCGTTCTTGTTGTCAGAGATCCGTTCCGTGAGATCATCAGGAACTCTGCCCAGTCGCACGCGGAGCGCTATGCAGAATCGCGCAAGAATCCGCATGTCGGCGTCAGGGAAGCGGTCCTCGGCTTTCTCCGCGCGCGCTCACACAAGCTCACCGCCGAAGGACTCCTCATCCTCCACGAATATCAGATGGAGGAAGACGAATTCCTGAAATACAACTCCACTACACAAAACCAACAATGAAATTCTCAACTGCCGCCATTCACGCCGGACAAGAACCCGATCCATCCACCGGCGCGGTTATGACTCCTGTCTTTCTCACCTCTACGTTCGCACAGCCTGAGCTCGGTCGGGATAAGGGATATACCTATTCACGTGTGGCAAATCCGACGCGCAGCGCACTTGAAAAAAATATCGCCGCCCTGGAAGGTGCCGCCGAGGGTGCTGCGTTTGCATCGGGAATGGCGGCAATCGATGCGCTCTTCCGCCTTCTCTCGCCCGGAGACCGAGTGATTGCATCGAAACATATTTATGGCGGAACGTACAGGATCGCCACAACGATGTATGAAAAACTCGGCATCTATTTCGATTTTGTCGATGCGCGTTCGGCGGAATCGCTCGCCGCTGTTGTTACTCCGCAGACGCGGATGATATTTATCGAGTCACCCACCAATCCGACAATGGAAATCGCGGATCTGCCGATGATTGCCGGCTTTGCACAAGCGCATGGCTTATTGTCCATTGCCGACAACACATTCGCAACACCCTATCTGCAGAGGCCGATTGAATTTGGATTCGATATTGTCATGCATAGCGTCACGAAATACTTGAATGGGCACAGCGACATGGTCGGCGGCATTCTCGTCACGAACAATGAAGATATCGCTCAGAGACTGCGCTACATTCAAAAAGCAGCCGGCGGCATCATGGGCCCATTTGACGCATGGCTCTGCCTGCGCGGGACAAAAACGCTTGGCGTCCGCATGCAGCGCCATTGTGAGAATGCACTCCGCATCGCGCAGTGGCTTGCGGAACAGCCTGCAGTGCGGATGATTTACTATCCTGGGTTGCCGTCACATCCGGGATATGAGCTTGCAAAAAAGCAGATGCCACTCGGGTTCGGCGGAATAATTTCCTTTGATCTCGGAAGCCTTGAAAGGACAAGGACATTTCTCAAGAATCTGAAGCTTTGTGTACTTGCGGAAAGCCTTGGCGGTATCGAGTCCCTTATGTCACATTCTGCAACGATGACTCATGCAGCGCTGCCGCGTGAAGAACGCGAAGCGCTCGGCATCACCGACGGATTGGTGCGTATGTCTGTTGGGATTGAAGATGCTGATGATTTGATCGAGGATCTATCGCAGGCGCTCCGAGCACGATAGAAAAGTAAGAGACGAGCTGAACAAGAAATCCCCGCCGGAACTATTCGACGGGGATCTTTTTTGACGCGATCGTTCGACCGATGCTTCAGGGATAAAGAAGATACCGCATTCTCGCCTTCCGGAATGATTCTGCCTCCACCTTCCAGGATCCTGCAATTTCTTCCACGCTTTTTCCTGCATTGATCATAAGGCGCACACGCGGCGAACCGGCGAGTAAATCGAATCGCCGATCGCGGAATTGAAAATCGTTGGGCGCAGCGTCGTGTGCCGTTTTCACCATTGCAACACCGATGAGAACGGGTTCGAATACGTTTCTGTCCGTCACGCTGACCGCAACGCCCCGACACAATTGCCCTTTGTATTTTGGATTGTTGACAGCATTCGCAATCTCGACCGGCACGAATGAGACGGTGTCAAACATAACACCGGGAAGATGCAGCCCGATCAATGCATCACGCCACCGGACATTCTCCATGAACGGCGAACCGATATATTCAAACGGCTTCTCTGATCCGCGACCTTCGGAGAGATTCGTTCCTTCAAACAGACATGTTCCGGGATAGACCGTCGCCGTACGAAGCGTTGCCATGTTGGGTGAGGGCTTCACCCATCGAAGGCCGGTTTCATCGTACCAAGTATTTCGGTTCCATCCTTCCATGCGCACAACCGTCAGATTTGCTTTTGCAGCACCGTGAAGCCAACCGGTGCCGTTCGCCATCGTCGCCAATTCCCCGACTGTCATTCCGTGTGATATCGGCATTGGCGCCCAGCCTACGAAAGACTTCAATGAATCTTCCCGGATCGGCCCGTTTGCCGAAACGCCGCGGATTGGATTCGGCCTGTCCAAAACGACATACGGAATATTGAATTCCGCAGCCGCTTCCATTGTCAGAAACAACGTACTGATGAATGTATAGAACCGTGCACCGACATCCTGGATATCATACACAAGGACATCAACCTTCTTGAGCATTTCAGCCGTCGGCTTGCTCACTTTGCCATACAATGAAAAGACGGGAACGCCGGTTTTGGGATCGGTACCGGTTTGGATGCTTTTACCATCGGGAGCATCGCCGCGAATGCCATGTTCGGGACCAAAGAGCGCGACGAGATGCATCGCCGAATCCGCACGGATCGCATCCGCCAGATGGCGGCCGTCGGCAAGGAGCGCAGAATGATTGGTGATCAGGCCGATCCGTTTGCCGCGAAGGAGATCCTGCCGGCTCTGCATTAAAACGTCTGCCCCGGATTTTACCTGTTGCGCCTGCATCGATCCGGCTGCAGCAATGAGTATCAGAAAGAGTATTGTTCGCATGCAACGTCCTCTCACACAGAGTGTAGAGATAGTGGTGGGCTATGTCTTCAGATGCGGGCGTGCCAACACCCACGCGGCAAGAGTCATGCCGTCCCAGATTTCGCCGCGGACGATCATTGCGTCAAGTTCTTTCGGCAGTACGCTCAGTATTTCAAACTCTTCCGTCGCATCCGGCTTCGGCGTGTGGAGAGCCAGTTCGCGGGCGATGAAGACCTTGCAGATTTCATCCGTGACACCATTAAAGGGATTGAACTCCCCAACACATTCCATGTGACCCGAACGATATCCTGTCTCCTCCTCCAGTTCGTGGCGAGCCGTTTCTTCGTACGAATGCTCCGGCTTGACTCCACCGCACGGCAACTCGACGCTATCACGTTGGCAGAGATAGCGGTACTGATTTACCAGCACAATTCGACCATCAGCGGTGATGGGGATGACCATGGACGCCCCCTCCGTATGCACGTAATGATATTCTCCGACATGCCCGTTCCCTGTCTGGAACGAATCCAGAAAATACTTCCACCATGGATTGCTGTGAAGAATGCGGGACGAGAGGGTTGTCCAACGAGAGAGCATAGAATTCTTCTCTTGGAAGTTTGAACCGCTATGCAAGAAGAGAGGTAACTCCTCAGCGCGTAAAAAAGAGATTTGCCACAGAGAAACAAACGAGTATACAGGCCAGACTCTTTATCCTTTTTTCACATAGACGTCCGAGCTCATCAGGAGTATTGGTTGGACGACCTTTTCGAAATGTCGCACTACCGTGTTGGATTTGATCGCAAATTCTCTGTGTTCTCGTTTGTTTCTCTGTGGCCAAAGCATTTTACGCTGAGTAATGACGAGAAGGATTGTAAAGAACCGTGAGAAATCTGCCATTCATCTGCTGCCCCTGACAGACTTGAATCAGATCAATTCGCTTTCTGCAAAGAAGAAAGCAATCTCGATTTTTCCGTTCTCGGCGGAATCGGAACCGTGCACGATGTTTTCGCCCTTATTGTCGGCGTAGAGCTTTCGGACAGTCCCTTCCGCTGCATCTTTGGGATCTGTTGCACCGATCAACGTTCGATAGTCGGCGACAGCGTTTTCTTTCTCGAGAGCCACCGGGACGCAGGGTCCGGAAGTCATGAATTCCACCAATCCGTCGTAGAACGGACGGCCCTTGTGCACCGCGTAGAATGCACCGGCTTCTTCTAGTGTCAACCGGAGCTGCTTCATCCCCAGCACTGTAAACCCCGCTTTTTGAATCCGTGCAAGGACTTCACCTTGCAGATTCTTCCGCACACAATCCGGTTTCATAATGCACAACGTTCGTTCCACCACTGGCCGCTCCTATTTCTTTTTCCGTTTTATGATTTTTCCCCTGGCGACAACTTTCTTTTTCGCCTTTGCCTTAATTTTCCCCTTTGCCTTTGCATTAATTCTTCCCTTGACCTTTTGCCTTTTACCTTTTTCTGCCAGCGCCTGCTGCATTGTCTCGCCGAGAAGAGCCGGACTCTCGCAGACGATGATCCCCGCTTCCGCCATCGCCTCCATTTTTTCCGCAGCCGTTCCCTTCCCGCCGGAAATAATTGCACCCGCATGTCCCATCCGTCTTCCAGGGGGCGCGGTCCTTCCTGCAATAAATCCGACGACGGGTTTCTTCACATATTTCTTGATGTACTCTGCCGCTACTTCTTCCGCGGTACCCCCGATTTCGCCGATCATAATAATTGCATCGGTTTTCGGGTCGTCGTTGAATAGTCGAATCGCATCGATGAATTGTGTGCCGATGATCGGATCTCCGCCGATGCCAATGCACGTGGATTGACCGATACCGCGTTCCGTCAGCTGCCAGACCGCTTCATAGGTCAGTGTTCCGCTGCGTGAAACCAATCCGACTCTTCCCTGTTTGTGAATGAAGCCCGGCATGATGCCGACCTTGCATTCTCCCGGCGTGATGATACCGGGACAGTTCGGACCGATCAGCCGCGTTCCTTTTGCCTTGATATAGTCATAGACGCGGATCATGTCTTTCGTCGGTATGCCTTCGGTGATGCACACGACCAGTGCAATGCCCGCATCCGCTGCTTCCATAATCGCATCGGCTGCAAACGCCGCCGGCACAAAGATGACTGAGGTATCTGGACCCTGTGCCTTGACCGCATCGGCGACCGTGTCGTACACCGGAATCTCGCGGCTGAATTGATCTTTCTCGTTTCCCTTGTACATTGTTCCGCCCTTCCCCGGTGTCACTCCGGCGACGACGTTCGTTCCATAGGCAATCATCTGGGACGTATGGAACGTTCCTTCACCGCCCGTGATACCCTGCACAACGAGACGTGTTCTTTTGTTGACCAAGATGCTCATAGGATTCCTGCTGATTGTTACTGGTTGCCGCCGCTCAGGGCTTCTGCGACGTTCAAGATCGTGGCTTCATCAAATTGTCTGCCGAGAATCTGAATTCCCACTGGCAATTTTTCGTCTCCGGCGGCCGGGACAGAAATCCCGGGGATGCCGGCGAGATTTGCGGAGACTGTATAGATATCGCTGAGATACATTTGCAGCGGATCGTCCATCTTCTCGCCCATACGAAATGCCGTCGACGGCGTCGTAGGTGTGAGCAGACAATCCACATGTTCGAAGGCTTTGAAAAAGTCGTGCTGGATCAAACGCCGCACTTTTTGTGCCTTCGCATAGTACGCATCATAGTATCCGGCGGAAAGCACGTACGTGCCGAGCATGATGCGCCTTTTTACCTCTGCCCCGAATCCTTCACTGCGGGATTTCGTGTACATCGCTGCGAGGTCTGCCGCATGTTCAGTCCGGTAGCCATACCGCACGCCATCGAACCGTGCGAGATTTGAGGAAGCCTCCGCCGTCGCAAGGATGTAGTACGTTGCAATGGTGTACTCTGTATGCGGCAGTGACACTTCCGATACAATCGCTCCACGATCACGCAGCATTTGTACTGCGCGATCAATGGTTGACCTTATTTCATCACTTAATGCGGAAGAATAGTATTCCTTCGGCAATCCGATCTTCACTCCCGTCACATCGCCTGTCATTGCCGACAGGTAGTCCGGCACAGGAAGAGTCGAGGATGTCGAGTCTTTCGGATCGTGACCGGCTATCACTTGCAGCACGCGCGCAACATCGCGCGGTGAATTTCCAAACGGACCGATCTGGTCGAAGGATGACGCGAATGCAACAAGGCCGTACCGGGATACACGCCCGTAGGTCGGCTTCAATCCAATAATGCCGCACAATGCAGCAGGCTGGCGAATAGAACCGCCGGTATCAGTTCCGAGAGATGTTGTTGCAAGTCCGGCTGCCACTGCCGCGGCCGATCCACCGCTGGAACCGCCGGGGACCCGGGATTCATCGCGCGGATTCTTCACCGGGCCGAATGCCGAATTCTCGTTGGACGATCCCATGGCAAATTCATCCATATTCGTCTTGCCGATGAACACTGCATCTGCTGCGCGGAGTCGTTCAATCACGGTTGCATCGTACAAGGAATGGTACGATCTCAATATCTTCGAACCGCAGGTGGTCTCCTTGTTCTTCATATTCAGCACGTCTTTGACGGCAATGACCATCCCTGCAAGCGGGCCTGCGATTCCACGGGCGAAGCGCTCATCAACGCGCTTCGCTTCTATTATCGCTTCGTCGTCAAAGACACTGAGAAATGCATTCAGGGATTGCCGCTTTCGAATTTCTTCGAGATGGGCTCTGGTGCGGGATTCGCAAGATTCTGACGCGAGACGCGGACGGTATGAGTCGAATGGTTCCTGAAGATTCACGCCTTCACATGTTCCTATCTGGTCTTCGAATCATTGTTGTCGAAAGGTCGTTTCAGTTCGGATTCAACGTCCGCCATGGCTCGCTTCACCTGTGTTGATGCTTTGCCAATCATTCGTGCGATCTCGGGAATCTTCTTCGGTCCGAAGAAAACGACGATCACCACAACAATGAACAGCAATTCGCTGAATCCGATATTCTCCAGCATGGGGGTTCCCGACTACTTCTTCTCGCCCGAGCGTTGATTCAATTCCTGCTCGCGGCGGTTCAGATCTTCTTCTTTGCGCTTCAGTTCAAGCTCTTTTGGCGAAAGTTCGCTTTGCATCTCACTCTGAACGTCAGTCATTCCCTTCTTAAATTCACGAATGCCCTTTCCAAGTCCTTGGGCAAGTTCAGGAATTTTTTTCGCGCCAAAGAGAATGAGCACAACCAATACGATGAGAATGATTTCTCCAGTGCCAAGACCACCCATAACGCTGTCCTTTCAAAAAAATGAATTTCCTACTTCATACTGATCAAATTGTCGACTATTGAATCGAATATTGTCCTCCCATCCACGGATCCCAGCGCCGGATCAGATGCCCGTTCCGGATGAGGCATCATTCCGAGTACATTTCCCCTGCGATTAATGATCCCCGCAATATTCAGCAGCGAGCCGTTCGGATTCCACGCATCGGCAACGACGCCGGTGCTGTCTGCATATTGGAACACGATCTGGTTGTTTTCCTGCAAGGAGCGAATCGTGTCATCATCCGCAAAGTAGTTGCCCTCACCGTGCGCCACCGGGACGCGAACGACACTACCGGAAGGATATTGCGACGTGAAGCGCGTCTGCGTATTGACGATCCGCAAGTGTACGTGTTTGCAGACAAACCGCAGAGACTCGTTCCGCAACATCGCTCCGGGCAGCAATCCGCATTCGAGCAAAATTTGGAATCCGTTGCAGATGCCGATAACCGGACCGCCGTCATTCGCAAACTTAATCACCGCCTGCATCACCGGAGAGAATCGGGCGATTGCGCCGGTGCGCAAATAGTCGCCGTACGAAAAACCTCCGGGAAGAATGACTGCATCCACATTTCCGAGGTCCGGTTCCTTATGCCAAATAAACCGCGCGTCATAGCCCAGAATGTGCTTGACCACATGATAGGCGTCATGGTCGCAGTTGGATCCTGGAAAAACGACCACACCGAAACAAGGGACCGAAGAAGCCATATCACGCCCGCTCTTCGATCGTGACGGTGTAGTCCTCCATCACGGGATTGGCGAGAAGCTTTTTGCAGATGGTATCGGCAATCCCAGCCGCCTCGGTACGAGATGGGGCGTCGATAGCACATTGGATCTGTTTGCCGATCCGGACATTGGAGACTCTGCCGGCACTGAGCGAATGAATGGCATGCTCTACCGCCTTGCCTTGCGGATCAAGGATGGAGTGGCGCAGCGTGACAACAATTGTTGCGTGATACACAAAGACTCCGACTAGATATCGATGGAGGGCAGTTCTTTCGTCACCGGTGCCGGTGAGGGGTCCGGAGCCGAGACTATCGCACGAACGGTCTTCCAGACGGAACGAAGAATTCCCCATCCAATAAACAGAACGAAGATATAAAACAACGCCATTCCTTCTGTCACAACCATAATAACGGCGGCGACCAAGATCATCACCGTCCACACAGGATGTTTCTTGAATCCTTTTTTTGAGAATTTTGGCAATGTATCATACTTGATCTTGCTGACCATCAGGAGAGATACGACGACGACCAGCGGCGCCAGCAAATCGGCCGACAATCCTGTCAGTCCTCTGCCGCCATTGGCGAAGGCATAGACGTAGCCCACCACCGTAATTGCGCTCGCCGGAATGGGAAGACCGCTGAAGTATTCCTTGTCGAAACCGACCAGTTGAACATTGAACCGTGCAAGCCGGATGCCGCCCATAATCAGCAGCAACGAACTGATAATTAATCCGATCTCGTTGTATTGATGGAGATGCAGTTTGTATACCAGAAAGGCCGGAGCGGCGCCGAATGACACAACATCGGACAACGAGTCCATCTCAACACCGAACTGGCTCGTGCTCTTCGTCAATCGGGCCATGAATCCGTCCAGAGTGTCGAATACTCCTGCCAGCAGAATGAACCCCATGGCGGCCATAAAGTTCGGAACGGCCTCGCTCGATTGAATGATCGAGAGAAAACCGCAGAACATATTGAGAACGGTAAAAAGGCTGGGAACTACAGCTCTTGTAATTTTCATTGTCTCTTGGTCGCGCTTAATGAAATTAGCGAACAGTCGCTATAATGGTCTCACCTGCTATGGTCTTCTCCCCCACCGTGACTCCAATATCGGAATTTTTCGGGACAAAAACATCGACGCGCGATCCGAATTTAATCATTCCAAAGCGACGGCCTTGTTCTGCCGTATCGCCAATATGAAGATTTGCAACAATTCGCCGGGCAATAAATCCTGCAATCTGTTTAAAGAGGATTTTGTGCTTGCCTACATCGATCCCAATGTGCGTTTGT
>JAPLFO010000110.1 GCA_026390635.1 Ignavibacteriales bacterium | reverse complement strand
TCAATGCATCCGCAAGGGCGGACAATTCTGCAATTGTCCCGGTGAATTCCGCATGGGAAAGGAGATCCCGTGCACCGATACGCAGCAGCTCGCGGCGCTGAAAACGTTTCAGTGCGTTGATTTTCTTTTCCGGTGTACGAAAGATAGCGATACCGTCTGCTGCAAGTTGCTGCATTTGACCCTGTGTCCGGGAGCGGGATATGATGTCTGTTGCCGTCAGCCACCGGAAGAGCTCCGGATCGCGGATCAGGATTTCGGAGAAGAATCGGGACGTATCGAACAGGGTGACAGCGGTTTCCAGAAGAACGGGGTAGGCGGCAAAATCATCCAGCAGCGTTGTCTGGTTGAAGGATGCTTCGACAAAGCGCACGAGATGCGTCAATGTCATCAACGGATCGGCGCAGCGATGGAGCAGGCGATCCAGTTGCTTGACAAAAATCCCGCGTTCTTTCCCGAGGCCCGCATGGAAGTACAACGCTTCGAGCGTACGCTTGTGCCGTGCAATGTCTGGAGACTGGGGCATATGACATGACAATACCGGTGTTTGCCGGCGATGGCTACTTCAGAATTGTTACAGAAAGCAGGCCGCAACATCCGTCGTCGCACAGAAAAAGAGACGATCTCGGATTTGTCCCGGAGCCAGCTGGGCGTCGGCTATTTCCGGACCACCGCCGAGGACTATGTTCCTATCCTTATTGCGGAGACGGGTAAGTTTGTTTTCAACAGTAGGCATAGGATTATTCGAATTCTATAAGGAGTTGTCCTTTTGTAACGAGCTGGCTCTCCACCATGTGGATGTTTTTTATCACGCCTTCCGCAGAGCTGATGATTTCATTCTCCATCTTCATCGCTTCGAGGACGAACAGCTTTTCTTTCGCGCGGACCCGTTGTCCTTTGTGGACGTATATTTTTTTAATGACGCCGGGAATGACGCAGAGAACCTCTCTGGGATTGACGGGTGTGTACGGTTTTCTGCATTCGAATTTCTTCGTTACAGTCGTTTCATACGACGTGTCGTCGATGAGGAACGACGACGTCGCGGGTGATTTGTCTTGTGTTGTCATTATGATGTGCAATCATTCCGTTTGGAAGTGTGCAGCAGCAGGAGGTTGGGGCATCCTCATACCTGGGACTTCATTTTGGCTCTCATGACATGGCCCCGTGAATCTTCGAAAACTGTCTTTCGATCAGAATGGCGGCACGCCGTGTTTCTTCGCCGGGCGCGTTTCTGTTTTCTGCGCCGTAATAAGCAGCGCATGAGCCAGAAAGTCGCGTGTCTGTTCGGGGTGAATCACCGCGTCCACATGGCCGCTTGCCGCTGCGACGTAGGGATTTGCGAATTTCTCCTTGTACTCGTTGACCTTCTGCTTGCGCGTCGCTTCTGGATTCGGTGAGTTGGTGATCTCCGCCCGGAAAATAATATTCGCAGCTCCCTCGGGTCCCATCACCGCGATTTCTGCATTCGGCCACGCAAACACAAAATCGGCTCCCAGATGGCGCGAACACATCGCGATGTATCCGCCGCCATATGCTTTGCGGAGAATAACTGTCAATTTGGGGACCGTGGCTTCGCTGTAGGCGTAAAGAATTTTTGCACCGTGCCGGATGACGCCGGCATGTTCCTGATCGATTCCGGGAAGATACCCGGGAAGATCGACAAAGGTAATCAGCGGAATGTTGAAGGCGTCGCAGAAGCGGATGAACCGTGCCGCTTTGTCCGACGAGTCCACATCCAGTACGCCCGCGAGCACCAAAGGCTGATTGCCGACTACGCCGACGGTCTCACCGTTCAGACGGGCAAACCCGATCACAATATTTGCCGCCCACAGTTCCTGAATCTCAAAAAATTCCGAGCTGTCAAACACGGCCTTAAAGACAGTGCGTACATCGTACGGTTTTGTTGATTCAGCAGGAATGATGGAATGGATATTGTATTCCAGCTTCGGCAGATGCGGTGTGATCGTCTCCGCTTTCCTGGTGTTGTTCCATGGGATATAGGAAAGAAGTTTCTTGATCTGGTCGAAGCAATCCAGTTCACTTTCCGAAAAAAAATGAGCATTGCCGGTGATTGTGGTGTGGACACGTGCGCCGCCCAATTCCTCCATCGAGATTTCTTCGCCGAGAACCGTCTTGATGACTTCCGGGCCGGTGATGAACATTTTTGAGATTTTGTCGACGACAAACACAAAGTCGGTAAGTGCCGGAGAATAGACGGCCCCGCCGGCGCAGGGGCCGAGGATGACGGAAATCTGCGGCACAACGCCCGAAGCAAGGGTGTTCCGATAGAAAATCTCGCCGTAGCCGGCAAGCGAATCAACGCCTTCCTGAATACGGGCGCCGCCCGAGTCGTTGATGCCGATCAGCGGCATGCCCTGTTTGATCGCATGATCCATTACTTTGGTGATTTTGCGTGCATGCATCAGGCCCAGCGATCCGCCGGCCACCGTAAAATCCTGTGCAAAAATGCAGACAGGTTTTTTGTTCACGGTTCCGGTGCCGGTAATGACGCCGTCACCGGGTAACTTTTTCTTGTCCATTCCGAAGTCGCGGGCTTGGTGCTCCACAAACATATCATATTCGTGGAACGATTTCTTGTCCAGCAGCGTCACGATACGGTCGCGCGCTCCCAGCTTCCCCTGTGCCTTCTGCTTCTCCATGGCCTGCTCGCCGCCGCCCTGGAGCACCTTTTCCACCCTCTTAAATAAATCGACAATCTTTCCTGCAATAGACATTGCGCGTCCTCGTTTGTGAATACAGGTACAGCGTTGGATGCAAAGGGCGGTATCCGGCTACCGTGCGTGTTCGCACAGTTCTGTCAGAACGCCCTTTGTAGATTTTGGATGAAGGAACGCTATCTGCAATCCCTCCGCTCCCTTCCGCGGCGTTTTATCGATCAATTGAATGCCCTGTCTCTCCAGCGATGCCAATTGTGCTGCAAGCCCGTCCACCGCAAATGCAAGATGGTGAACGCCTTCTCCCTTCTTTTCGATGAACTTACCGATCGGACCTTCGGGATCGGTGGATTCAAGCAATTCTATTTTTGTCTGACCGATCATGAAGAAAGCGGTTTTTACTTTTTGATCTGCGACTTCTTCGACCGCGTAGCATTTCAGTCCGTAGACATCCTCGTACAGGCGAATTGCCTCATCCAGATTCTTTACCGCTATTCCAATGTGTTCAATGTGAGTCGGTTTCATAAGAGTGGTTGTTCATAATTAAAGTTGAATAAACACAGCCACAGAGAACACAGAGACAAAAACGAGAACACAGAGTCCCTCGGCGCGTCCGGCTTTCGCCGGACTTGCTCGGGATGACGTAAATAATATTTCGTCATGGTGAGCGAGTCCCGAAAGGACGAGTCGAACCATGCTCTGCCCGCTTCGCCGAGCTCAGCGAGGCGAGTGTTCTCTGTGGCAAAAAAAATCTTAGACGACAACGTGTTCCTTATATTCGCCGAAAACGTCGCGCAGGGTATTACAGATTTCGCCAATGCTTGCGTACGTCTTCACCGCGTCAAGAATGAATGGCATCAGATTTTCCGTTCCGGCTGCAGCTATTTCCAACGCCGCCAGAGCGCGCTGGACGTCGGCCGCGTTTCGTTCCGAGCGGACTTTTTGCAGCGCGGCTGTTTGATTGACCTGCATCGACCGATTGATGGTCAGCAGGCCGGTTGGCTCTTCCTCCTCGACCTGGAATTTGTTGACACCGACGATGATCCTCGCATTCCGCTCGACTTCCTGAATAAAGCGATACGACGATTTCTGAATTTCCATCTGGACATACCCCGCTTCGATGGCGGGAATCATACCGCCCATTCCGTCAATCGTTCGGATGTACTCCTCGGCTTCTTTTTCAATCGCATCGGTCATCGCTTCAACATAGTACGAACCGGCCAACGGGTCGATCGTGTTTGCAATGCCGCTTTCGTGTGCGACAATTTGCTGTGTGCGCAGTGCCACGCGGACAGAACTCTCCGTCGGAAGCGCAAGCGCCTCATCACGCGAATTGGTGTGAAGGCTCTGCGTGCCGCCGAGGACAGCTGCCAGCGTCTGAATCGTCACGCGAACGATGTTGTTGTCCACCTGCTGCGCCGTCAGTGTCGATCCGGCTGTCTGCGTGGAACCGGAGCATTTGCGATTTTGCTTTCTTGGCACCGAAGCGGTCTTTCATGATGCGAGCCCAGAGACGCCGTGCCGCACGATACTTTGCCACTTCTTCAAACAGCTCGTTGTGGGCGTTAAAGAAGAATGAAAGTTGTCCCGCAAATTCATCGACATCCAGCCCCGCCTGCAGCGCCGCATTGACGTACGCAATCCCGTCGGCCAGGGTGAAGCCGACTTCCTGAGCCGCCGTGCTGCCCGCCTCGCGAATATGGTAGCCGGAGATCGAAATGGTATTCCATTTTGGCACTTCGCTTCTGCAGTACTGGAAAATGTTCGTGATGAGCCGCATAGACGGCGTCGGCGGGAAAATGTATGTGCCGCGTGCGATATATTCTTTGAGGATATCGTTCTGGATTGTTCCGCTGATCTTGTCTTTTCCGACGCCCTGTTTCTCCGCTACGGCGATGTACATCGCCAGAAGGACAGATGCCGGGGCGTTGATGGTCATTGACGTGGACACTTTGTCCAGCGGGATATCGTGGAAGAGAATTTCCATATCCGCGAGCGTGTCAATCGCCACGCCGACTTTTCCGACTTCGCCGTCCGCAATGGGGGCATCGCTGTCGTACCCGATCTGGGTGGGAAGATCAAACGCTACCGAGAGACCGGTCTGTCCCTGCGACAGGAGATAACGGTATCGTTCATTCGATTCTTTAGCATTTCCGAAACCGGCATACTGCCTCATCGTCCAGAATTTGCCGCGATACATTGTCGGCTGAATTCCACGGGTAAACGGATATTGTCCGGGAAATCCGTTCTTTTCGACATAGGAATCTTCGTTCGCATCAATGGGGGTGTACAGAGGGTTGACGAGACTGCCGGAGGCAGTCGTGAATTGCTTTTCCCGTTCGGGAAACTTTTCCAGTGTCTTTCGAAAGCTTTTGGAATTCCACTCCGAAAAAGCCGAAGCTGTTCTTTCTGATTGTTCTGACATGAGAGTCCCTGATTCTGTTAGGACAGCGTTACAAGATATGAAAAAAGAGGGAGAAAATCACAGAAGAAGTTCATTCCAGAGCGACCAGGCATCGGGAAATGGGCCTGAAAAAGGCTAATGACAAAGGATGGAAGTTCCGGTCTCAACAAAAAAGCCCGGCAGGAATGCCACCGGGCTTGAGTGAAACGAAAACGTGGGATAGCCACTTGTGAATAGTCCTCTGTGGCAAATGCCTTCTATTGATTTGCTTTGAAGAATTCCGCCATGAATGTTGCGAGCGCTTCCGCCGATTCCATCGGGCAAGCGTTGTAGACGGATGCACGGATGCCGCCGACGGACCGGTGTCCCTTCAGACCGAGCATCTTTTTCGCTTTTGCTTCTGCCACGAACTTGTCTTCCAGCTCTGTTGTGGACAGATTCCAAGTGATGTTCATGAGCGAGCGGTCTTCTTTTGCGGCGACTGCGCCCTTATAGAATCCGGGACATGCGTCGATGGCATCGTAGATCAATTTCGCCTTCGCTTCATTGCGTTTCTGAATGGCGCCGAGTCCGCCTTCTTTCATAATCCATTTCAGCGTGCGGCCGAGGACGTAGACCGGCAACACCGGCGGTGTGTTGTACATCGAACTGTTTTTCACATGTGTTGCGTACTTCAGCATGGAGGGAAGGTCTTTTTTTGCTTTTGCTTCCAGCCATGCTTTTCTAATAACAACCATCGTTACGCCGGCCGGGCCGAGATTTTTCTGAGCACCCGCATAGATCAGTGAATACTTGGAGAAATCCATCTCGCGGCTAAGCATGTCGGATGACATGTCCGCCACCAGCGGAACAGTGCCGACATCCGGCGTGGACTTCCATTCCGTGCCGTAGATGGTGTTGTTGGTCGTGATGTGGACGTAGTCCGCATCGCCGGAAAACTTGATATTCTTCGGGATATGGTTGAATTTGTCCGCTTCGGAGCTGGCGACTTCATTGACTTGGCCGAACAGTCGAGCTTCCTTACCCGCCTTGGTTGCCCATTCGCCGGTGTTGACATAGTCGGCTTTGGTGACGAGGAAGTTCATCGGTATCATTGCGAACTGCATGCTCGCTCCACCGCCGAGGAACAGGACGGAGTATTCATCCGGATAGAGTTTCATCAACGCCAGTGCGTCGACCTGCGCTTCATTCATCACTGCTTCGAATTCTTTTGAACGGTGGCTGATTTCCATGAGGGAAACACCGGTGTTGGCAAAATTGGCGACTGCCTGGCTTGTCTCTTCCAGAACAGAAACGGGGAGAACTGCCGGTCCTGCAAAAAAATTGTGAGCTCGGGCTGACATGGGACTAACTCCTCTCTATATGGAAAGATGTCGAACGATGTGGACTCGTATGAGAATTGTGCGCATAGATGCACAGAGTGGTAATAACTTACCTGTAACATAGTGAAGATTTGCGAGTAATTCAACGCTTGGCCATAACATTGCCGGGCATGCAGCAGCTCGCCATATTTGGTCTTCATCAGATCTTTTGGGCCGCGGGTTGAAGCCCACGTTACGTCATAGTTTCCTTTTGGGACAACCCCGGCGGGAATAGGGTCGTCGAGCGAAGCCGAGACGACGAACAGCGAGCAGATGATGTCGGTGACCGGTTTCCAGTCAGACAACTTTCAATCTGTTTGCTCATTTAGTATTTTATCAGTACTTTCCTCCATTCTACTATGAAAGGGACCGCTATGAAGATTCTTATCACCGACGGTATCTCCCCGGATGGGGCGAAAATCCTGTTGGATGCAGGATTCCATGTCGACGAGGTGAAGCTCTCGCCGGAAGAACTTCTGAATAAGATTCCCGATTATGACTGCATCATTGTGCGCTCCGCATCCAAGGTCACGAAAGATGTGATTGAAGCCGGCAAGAATCTCAAAGTCATCGCACGCGGCGGCGTCGGCGTCGACAATATTGACGTTGAATTCGCCAAAACGAAAAACATTCCGGTCTTGAACACCCCGATGGCATCCGCCATTTCTGTAGCGGAACTGGCGATCGGCCATATGCTTGCCGTTTGCCGGTTCCTGAATGTGAGTACCATGGACATGCGGCAGGGAAAATGGCCCAAGAAAGAGTTTGCCAACGGTATCGAGGTCTACGAAAAGACACTCGGGATCATCGGACTCGGCAACATCGGGAAAGAAGTCGCCCGCAGAGCTCTTGGACTGGGAATGAAGGTTGTCGCATACGATCCGCCGCTCGCCCCGATGGATTTTATGGTCGAAATTACATCGAAAGAGAAGCTCTTGGCGAAGTCTGACTTCATTACGTTGCACCTTCCGAAGGTCAAAGGGCATGGGCCCACAATCGGCAAACCGGAGTTTGAGATGATGAAGAACGGCGTCGTGCTGATCAATTGCGCCCGCGGCGGTTTGATTGATGAAGCGGCTCTCCTTGAAGCTCTGAACAGCGGAAAAGTCGCTGCAGCGGCGCTGGATGTTTTTGAAAATGAACCGCCAACGGAAGCACAAAAAGCACTTATTAATCATCCACGCGTCAGCGTTACTCCACACATTGGCGGTTCGACGGTGGAAGGGCAGGCCCGTGTCGGTACGGAAATAGCATACAAAGTCGTTAAGGCGCTCACCTCGTCGCATGATTAAATCAAGCGGGTGCTTGTCCGGTGCCCGCATTTTCTATTTCGAAGCAACTGCTCGGCGAGCAAAAGAAAAGAAATTTGTCACAGAGATAAAAAGGCACAAGCAAAAAGGACAAAGCATCAATTTTGGAGTATTCTCCATGATTTCTTCTTTTTCTGCGTGTCCCCTGTGGAAATATTTTTGCCCTGAGGAGTAACCACTTCAGACCACAAACACCTATGTCTACGATCAGACCCTTCAAAGCATACCGTCCACGACCGCATTATGCCGGCGAGGTGGCGGCCAAGCCCTACGATGTTCTCAATTCGGAAGAAGCGCGTGAAGAAGTGAAGGGACATCCGCTTTCGTTTCTTCATGTTGGCAAACCGGAGGTCGATCTCGAGACGTCGATCGATCTGCACGATTCCCGCGTTTATGAAAAGGGGCGGGACAATCTTCAGAAGCTCATCCGCGACGGTGTCTTGAAGGAAGATGCGGTTCCGTCGCTCTACGTCTATGCACAGACGATGAACGGCCGCACACAATACGGACTTGTCGGCTGTGCATCCGTTGAAGAATACTGGAATGGCACGATTAAAAAACATGAGCACACGCGCAAGGACAAGGAAGAAGATCGCTGTAATCACGTGAGAGTGACCAATGCACATAGCGGGCCAATTTTTCTGACATACCGGGACGATCATGAAATCGACGACATCGTTGCAGAGATTATCCGCCAGGCGCCGGATAACGATCACGTTGCGCTCGACGGAATCCGGCATCAATGCTGGATTATCAACGATCTGGGACTGATTGAAAAGATAGTAGAGCGTTTCCGAAAAATTCCCAATCTCTATGTGGCAGACGGCCATCACCGTTCCGCTGCCGCCGCAATCGTCGGACGGGAGAAGAGGGATGCGAACCCGCATCACACAGGCAGCGAAGAATATAATTTCTATCTTGCCGTCTATTTCCCGGCAAGCCAGCTCAATATTATGGACTATAATCGAGTTGTGAAAGACCTTTGCGGGCATTCGAAGGAGGAGTTTCTGGAGGCCATCGGGAGAGACTTTAAAGTCACAAAAGCTTCAACCCAAGTGCGGCCCGCGGAAAAGGGTTCGTTTGGAATGTATTTGGATGGAAACTGGTACGCTGTGACAGCCTCCGCCCGATTACAGGAAGAGACGGACCCGGTTTTGCGCCTGGATGTTTCCCTTCTGCAAAACTACTTATTGGATCCTGTGCTCAGCATCAAAGATCCCCGAACGGAAAAGCGCATCGATTTCGTCGGAGGAATGCGCGGACTTGGTGAGTTGGAGCGACGCGTAAACAACGGGGAGATGATGGTGGCGTTCAGCCTCTGTCCGACTTCGATCACGGAACTGATGGCCATTGCTGATGCCGGCAAGATTATGCCGCCGAAATCGACATGGTTCGAGCCGAAGCTGAGAGATGGACTGTTTGTGCATTTTTTGAGTTGACGGAGTCCGTACAACCAATATCGCAGACCCGGCTGTTTTGCAGTCGGGTTTTTTTTGTCTTTTATTATCAAAACATGATCGACAGATGTCGTCCGGCAATTGACCGGGCTGCAGATCGAGACTGTGGTCTCGATCCGTCGAATTCTTGGTCGTGACTCCATGGAGTCGCGCTTCAAACTGTGCTCCGATTTACTAACTCCTCCGGCAATGGACCGTACTGCAGATCGAGACTGTGGTCTCGATCCGTCGAATCCTTCACGAAGACACCAAGGTACAAAGAAAAGCAAATGGAGAAGAGATAAGGCGAAGTTTTCTTTTGCCTTAGTGCCTTTGTGACTTCGTGGGGACACTTCTCGACCAAATTTCTAATGACGAAGCGTTAAATTATGATACAATTTTTCAGCGGAGCGCTCTTCGATGATGGCAGAAAACGCCGGGTAAATGAAAAGAGTAAAACTTTGATACAAGTTTGTGGTTTGGGCATTTTTCAAATCGAAAAGGTGCGAAAGGCGAGTTGAAGGCAAAAAGCGTAATGTTTTGAGACGACCAGAGGTGCCGTGTAAAGTTCTGTAGTACAAATAATCGCTGCCAACAGTCCAAATTCATAGATAGTTGGCGAAGAGTAAAATAATGAAACAGTTCATTGGGTTGACGGGCGTTTTGTCATAGAGCAAACCGAACAAACCGTTCAAAGGGCTCATTCTGCGCGAAGACGAGTCCGATTTGGCAGGCATGGTATTTGCATCTGACCCTCTCATGGAAGTTATGACAAAAAATATGAGCGCAGATCTTGATTTGAACCTAGAAAATCGCCATTTTGATAGCGCAAAAGGTTCAAACCGCTCATTAAGCTTTTTATGTCAAAAAAGCTTAATAAGTTCAAGGCGTTTTAATTGGCAAATTAAGTCATAATTTCAAACAATAACCACCGAGGCCAGCCATGACAGAAATCCTTTTTACCACGATCGATGTAGCTCAGATGCTCTATGTTGACAAGTCCACCGTGAAACGTTGGACCGACGAAGGCAAGCTCAAGTGCTTCCGCACGCCCGGTGGTCACAGAAAATTCCGTGCGGAAGATCTCTACGCATTTGTCACGCAATACAACTATGGCGTTACGCCAATCAACCTCTTCCCGCAATTTGCATCCGATGAAGCGGTCATCCGCCAGATCATCATCAAGAAAGAATACAATGTTTTAGCGTCGGTTTGCTTTTCCGCCGCGATCAAGGGAAAGAAGGACGACGTTTTGAAGTTGTTCACCGAAGTCCATCGGTACGGACTGGCGCTTCCGGTTCTGTTCGACGAAATCCTTTGCCCGACCCTGAAGCGCATCCACGATCTCTTTGTTTCCGGAAAGTTATCCGCTCCCGAGCACCAGCTTGCCGTCAATGCGCTGTCAACGGCAACACTGTTGATGAGCGATGTGATCGTGAAGCCGTCACTTAATGGAAAAAGAGCCATTTGCGCCACGATCGAGAAAGAATCGGACGACATCCTGTTGAAGGCTCTCACTGTACTGCTTGAAAGCGAAGGATATGATGTGCTGAATCTTGGTGTTGGGGTGTCAGCCGCCGATGTGATCCAGCTTGCAAAGAGCCGGAACCCGCAGTTCGTGTATCTTCTTGCCGCACAGATGAACCAACAGAATGCATTTGAGGCACAGCATGAGCTGTTGATGAATGAACTCGCCGGCATGAACAGCGCCCTGATTCTTTGCGGCAGCGGTTATGCGGCAGAGAACTTGGGAGTGACAGTCTGCGCGTCTTTTGTGGAAATGTTTGCAATGCAGCATGGAGGACCTGCCCCCAGGGCAGGTCATTCCCGCGCGATAGAAGTCGCGGGCACGACCAACTGAAGTTGAATCATGAACTACAAAAACTGAGATGAAAATGAAAGAAAACACCAACATACAAAGGAGCACACAGCATGAGAAACCGGCCACCGTGACAACGGAGATTGGAACAGCAATGCAGAACTCAAACACACATGCTACAAACAAACTCGTAGGAGATACAAAAATGGAACGGAATAATCTGTTCTCGAAGATCGGGGCGACGGTGATACTCGTTTCCCTGATGATGGTGGCGAGCGTGACGAATGCGTTTGCGATTGGAACACCGGCAGGAACCACGATAACGACAAAAGCAAAAGTAAGCTATAAAGCTTCTACCAATTCCGATGATAGATCAAAAGAATCTGACCCAGTTACATTGATGGTTGCTTATAAAGTGGTAATTGAAGCGTCGGCGAATCAAACTCCTCCTGCAACACTTGATGGTGTCACGGTTACGCTACCTCTTACCCTTATAAACAACGGCAATGCCGATGATTCGTTTTCACTTACCGTTGGTGGAACTCACCCCACAATCGCTGGGGTTGGTGCTACATATGGCTGGGAAGTCACTTTCGTAGAGCATGGCACGAGCAATGCGGTAACAAGCCCGGTTTCCATATTGAGTGGGGCATCCCTCCAATTGGACGCAAAAATCAGAGTGCCCAACGATCCCTACAACACAATTACAAAAGATGCCAACTCATATACAGTTACAGTGGTAGCAGCTTCTCTGAAGAATGCTGCCGGCGTGACTTATGCGATTGTCAACGAGCATGCAGCGTCAGACCCTTTTATTGCTACGATTGCTATCGCAAAACCAGTCATAAAATATACTGTTACATCTAATCCAGTCAATCCGACGTCTGTGCTGCCAGGTGATGTAGTAACATATACATTGCTTGTTCAGAACACAGGTTCGGTGGCAGCATCAAGTGTGAATGTCAATTGGACGTACACACAAGGGAATTTCTCATCAACGACAGCCGCTCCGGGCGGCTCCGCCGGCACCGGGACAGCCAGTTGGACAGGGCTTTCACTGGGCGCGGGTGGAAGCACCCCCCTTACGTTTACTGGAACAGTTTCCCCAACATTACCTGCTGGTACATATTATGTCGGGACAACATCCGGTTCGCAGATATCATACTCAGATGGGACGAATTCGCATACGTGGACTTCAAGTGGAGCCTCATACGGTCCTTTTTCATTTACAATTATCAACGTGAGAGGATTCTTGGTAACACTCGAGACTCCGGCGAATTACACTGCCGAACCCGGTACGGTAAAGACGTATACCATCAATGTAAAAAATGTTGGTAATAGTTCAGATAATTTTACCATCTCGTCGATCGCAGGTACAGGTGACGTGCTTGGTTCGATAGCAACTTTTCCCACGGGCGGCTATTCGTCGATTGCACCGGGTCAGACTCAACCGGTTCCCTTTGAAGTCGCAATTCCGATATCCGCAGTCTATATGGATTTGAGTGTCAGAAATATTACCGTTGTAGGACTCAATTCCGGGACATTTGCTACTGGTACGCAACTAACTCTAGACGGTCTTACAACAACGGTTATAGCTGCGAAACTTAGCATTTCACTCACTCCTTCGAATCTCACTCATAGTGGAAATGTGACCAATCCAGAACCCGGTGACCAGATCCAGTACGAAGTAATAGTCAGAAATGATGGTTCAATACCTACTCCGGATACAGTCTTCTGCGAAAACACATCCGCCTTTCCAAACACGGTTATCATTGGAAATGTTTACGTCAGCACCAATGGAACGTCATATCTCCCGACTGCCTATGCGGATGGCGAAAGTTTTGGCCTAAACGGAAAAGTCTACATTTGGGGTAGGAATGTTGGCGTGAGATTCGAACCATTGGTTGCAAGTGCAACCGTAAAATACAAATACATAGTGACTCTCAACAAGCCGTAACACAAAAAAGGTTGTTTCTATTTTCATGTCCGCAACTAAAAAACATATTACCCTGATACTTGGAGCGCTGATGCTTCTCAGCTCGCTCGCCGTTGCGCAGGTGCGCATCAGCGATCCGGCGGAGAAGACTGTCAGTCACTTCAAGTATCAGTTTGTTGCGGGTACCGCGCCGGCCGGTTTGCCGGTGGTGTTGGAAGTGAATGGCGTTCCGGCGGATTCCACGAGTGTCCGTCCGGACGGTGTGTTTGAATTCCTCGGTGTTGAGACTCCGGCCGGCCCGGTGACGTACAAAATCACTGTACGTCTGGGCGGCCGGTCTCTCGTTGCCGAACGCAAAATGCACCGCGTGGGAGCGCCTGATTCAATCGGTGTGGAAATGCCGGAAGAGGCAGTTCCTGCGGATGGCAACTCGCTCGTGACAGTCCGTGTAAAAGTGCTGGATCAATGGGGTGTCGCAATACCGGACGGCTACTTCGTCACGATATTTGCGGACAGCCTGCACTATGGCGGAAAAGACGCAGATCCAAACACACCCGGTTTCCAGGTGCGGTTGGAGAATGGTGTGGCAGAATTTTTGGTACAGGCTCCGCGCGAAGCAGGTCCGCGAACACTGTTGATCAGTGCCAACGGCGTTACCACGAAAACGACTATCGAGTTCGCAACGCCGATTCGGCCGTTGATGATTGTCGGTTCGATGGATGCATCCGGAAGCATACTTTCGACCAATGGCGATCTGTCACAACTGAAGAATCAGAATCTGATTGACAATGGTTTCCATTCCGACGGACGCATCGCGTTGTTCGGACGCGGCTCCATCTGGAATAATTACCTGTTGACGGTGTCGGTGGACAACACACGACGTCAGTCTGATCGCTTGTTTAAAGAACTCGATCCGGATGTGCTCTATTCGATCTATGGCGACAACAGCACGGTGGACTATACAGCACAGACAAGCAATCCATTCTTCGTGAAGCTGGAGCAAAATCGCTCGTATGCGATGTTCGGCGATTTCAACACAGGATTTGCGCAGAACGAAATGGCTCGCTACGACCGGACATTCACCGGTGTGAAGTCCCACTATGAGACAAAGACGGCAAGTGCCGATATGTTTGTTACCTTGACCGACCGTAAAGTGGTGCAGGACGAAATTCGCGGACAGGGCATTTCCGGCTACTACTTCCTCGGCAACAGCAATATCGTCGCCGGTTCCGAAAAAGTGCGGATTGAAGTGCGCGACAAAGTGCGAAACGATGTCATCATCAGCCGCGTAGAAAAAAGCCGTCTTGGAGATTATGAAGTGGACTACCTCCAGGGCACATTGTTCTTCAAGCAGCCGGTGGCAAGCCTGGATGCAAACGGCAACCCGGTCTATATTGTTGTTGTGTACGAATCGCAGGGCAATTTCGCAACGTCCTATGTGACTGGTGTGCAGGCACAGAAAGAAATAGTCAATGGGTTGAACGTCGGTGTGACTGGCGTGACGGAAGAGCGTGATCCGAAAAACTACACGCTGCTGGGTGCCAATACGACGTACAAGTATGACAAATATTTGTCCGTTGCCGGAGAATTCGCCCACAGTTCCGACTACGCCGCGCAAGGCAATGCATGGAAAGTGGAAGCCAACGGCATGCCGATGGAACAACTCCGCCTGAAGTCCTATTACAGAACAACCGATCAAACCTTTGGCAACCAAACAATCGGCGGCGGCGGCCTCGGCGAAATTGGCGCACGCAAGTATGGTTTTGGCGGGATGGTTGACCTGACGAAGTCCACTCGCTTCAGCGGTGAGTACTATAATTCGCTGCAAGATTCCGGACACGTGACCATCCAATCGACACAAGGAACGATTGAACAAGAGATTTCGAAAATTGTCAAAGCATCTGTCAAAGCTGAAAATATTCTCTACAATAATACGTCAGCAACAAATCCCGACAGCCGCAGCACCACATCGCTTGAAGGCAAAGCAATGGTGCGGCCGATCGATCGATTGTCACTCTCCGCGGCGTACGAGCACAGCTTCGCCAGTTCCGGCAAAGCACAGGTGAAACCGTCGGTGGCTACATTGATGGGCGAGTATCGTGTGTTCGACTGGGTATCCTTGTCGGCGACGCAGAAATTCTACGGCAGCGACGGCACGCAGAGCGGTGTGGGCGTAAGCTCTGATGTCGGATTCGGAACCACGGTGACGGGACGGTATGAAATTCGCAATGGCATCAACGGACGAAGAAATCAGACAAGCATCGGCCTGAAGAATTCATTGAACATCACGGAAGAGTTAACGTCGAATTTCCTTTACGAACGGACACGGGCGCTGGATCGCAACGTGACGGAAGTACGGACCGACGACGCGGATGCAGCATCGCTGGGTTTTGAATACATGCCGAAGGCACAACCGTACCGGTTGTCCATCAAAGGCGAGTATTCAAAGCGGAGCGAAATGATTACCCGCGGCGGCACGTTCGGTGGCGACATCCGGCTCGGCAGTGAATTCACGCTCATTGAGAAATTGGTGTACTACCAGGAATCGCGCATTCAGGGACAGAATGCAGATTCAAGCAGAACATTCAGCGGCAACACCCTGGCGCCGGGACAATTTGGCAGTGCCACTGCAAACGGATCGCTGGCCCGATTGAGCAATATCGTTGGCTTGGCATACCGTCCGACATCGTTCGACTGGTTCAACGCAATCGGCAAATTCGAGAAGAAGTACGATTTCAACGGGATGGTGTCGCCGCAGACATCAGCCGACGTTTCGGTGGTGTCACTCCATATGTTCATCGAACCGATCAGCGGGCTTGAGATCGGCACGAAGTATGCCATGAAGTATGCGAAAGAAGAGGCCTTTGGTTTAAGTTCCAACACGTTTACCGACTTTTATCTTGCGCGCGCGGAATACGATCTTCGCTGGAAGAATTTTGATGTTGCAGCCGAGTTCCGGATTTTGAATCAGCGTGAAGCGAACAACTCCAAGCGCGGCTACAGCCTGGAAATCGGCAACGGTATCTTTGACAACGTTCGCGTCGGCGTCGGTTACAACTTTGTCGGCACCTATGATCGCGATCTGGTCAGATACAATTACTGGTCGCAGGGTCCGTTCATCACGATGCGCGCAAAGTTCACAGAGAAAGTGCTGGAAATGTTCAGCAGGTAACGAAATACATTGTCATTCTGAGCCCTGCCGTTTTTGTCAGGGCGAAGAATGACAAACGCAAGAGAGTTTTTTAAAGGAGTAACGAGTATGAAACATTCAACAACAAACAACATATCCAAAGGAGACACACATATGAAACGGACAAGTCTGTTTCAAACAATGGGGGCATTGGTTTTCGTCGTTGCCCTTATGATGACATCGCTGTCATCGAACGCGTTTGCGGCCGGAACACTGGCCGGAACCGCGATTTCAAACCAGGCAACCGTCGGCTACAACGCCGGCAGCAATGCGCGCACCACCACATCAAACACAACGATATTATATGTCGCGCATAAAATCACCGCCAACTTTGCGCCTGCAAGCGGCGCAAGCAGTGGTGTGGACAACGCCACCTACACCATTAGCGGCATTATATTCTATAATACCGGCAATAGAAACGATGTCTTCAATATTGCTACATATGGCAAGACGGGCTATACGGTGTCGGTTCTTGATTCCAACGACGCTGTGATCACGCAGACGATCACCATTCAGCCGGATATGTATCAAACGGTCAAGTTGAAAATTGTTGTGGCGGCGAGTATTGCCGACAACGATACGACGAAAGCGACACTTACCTTTGTATCGACGGCGACAAATTCCGGAAACATCGTTGTTGCCAATCCTAATGCCGGATTTAAATATATTCATGCGTTTACCGTTGCCAAACCGGTGATGGTATTTTCCGCAGTCCAGAGCAGTGTCACTACCAATGCTTCAAGAATACCTGGTGCGGCGATATCGTACACACTATCTCTTCAGAATACCGGTCATGCCGGGGTTAGTGCCAACGCAACCGTCACTTCCGTTCTTGACTCTAAATTGAGATTCGTCAATGCGCCAAGCGGAACGGGATACGGTGCCGGAGCCGTATCAGGTAAAGACGGGAGTGGAAATGGCGGGACAGTGACGTGGACCGTCAATCAGTCCGCATTGGCAACCGGCCAGGCCGTGATGAATCCGGTGCTCAATGTAATCGTTGAACAGGTTACAAATAATGCGACCGGTGCGACGTCCGGCTTGACTGTTTATGCTATGACGACGAGCCAGAGCACACAGACAAAAATCAACTACAACGACGGTACTAATTCATACAATCAGGACAATGCAAACAATTTCAATTTCACAGTAGGAACAGCGTCGGGTGCAACGTGGACGGTGACACCCACCAACAGCAACGGGAATCCGGGCGATCCCATCCAGTATTCCTTCACATTGAAGAACACGGGAAACCACTCGGACAACTATACGCTAGGAAACACCCTAGCGAGCGGCCTCGATCAGGCACATCAATTCTATTTATCTTATCCTGGAACAGCTATCACGCAGCTCGGATCGGCACTTGGAGCCGGTTTAACCCAACCACTTATCGTTGTCTGTCCGATTCCGGTGGGTGCGACTGATGCCCAGACAATCGGAAGAACTATTACTGCCACAACGCAGACGGTAACACCATTGGATGCTCCGACCGGCGGAACCACAGCGGCCTCATTCACTCCGTTGATCACAACCGTCAAGGCACCAAATCTTGCGGTGACGATTGCCGATTCGTTAGTCAGCGGTAGCGGGACCGCTGCGAATCCGGCCCCGGGAGATGTCATTTCGTGGAGAGTTACCATTAAAAATAATGGTACCGGGAATGCAACCACGGTTAATTCGTCCAATACAGGATACGCACATGCAGGCTCCAACCTCTACAATACGAACAGCATCGATGTGGATCCTACCGGTACCGGTACCTGGACCACAGGGTTGAATAGCGGCTCTTTTACCGGCGGCAGCGTGTCGAACGGCAGCGGCATTGTTACAGTTATCTTTAACCAAGTCAGTGCCGGTGCGAGCGCGCAATATCGCTACAGAGTGACAATACAATAAGTTATATTGGGTCTGGCGGGAGTAATACCCGCCAGGCTCGCAACGATGGAAACCGGCCGAAAAAAGGCATTCTCTATCACACAGTGGCAGAGGCAGGCGTTCAAAGTGAAGACAAAGCGATGAAAACAAACACAAAAAACCTCGGAATACATTGTGTATGGACAGCTGTCCTGCTGATCCTCCTTGGAGAATCGGCAGCGGCGCAGTCGCTATCAAAGTATATTTCCCCGAATGCTCCGACATCGGGGAGCATTACTTATAACTCGATCTCCAGTTCGGGCTATGCGCTGCCGTCGTGGCGGAATGACACAGCCGGCACCTACAATGTCGACGACGATAGAAGCTATTCGATACCGATCGGTTTTGACTTCTGGTACATTGGGCAACGCTACACCACGGTGAATGTCTCCACGAACGGATATATTGATTTCTCCAGTGAGACATGGGACGGCGGTCCCGGAATCGGTTGGCGCCAGTATAATCCCTACGGACCGTACAGCTGCGATCTGTCGTCAACCGCACGTCCGTCGTACTACGGCGGGGGAACAGTTCTCAGCAATGGGACAGCGCTGGCGATCGCTCCATTCCTATTCGACCTGACAACGCAGTATAACGTCGATCCGCTGGGCGACGGTATCAAATACCTTGTGGGCGGCACTGCTCCGAACCGCACGCTGACAGTAGAGTGGTACACCATGGGGGTGTACACGAACACAACGCCTAGTCTGAACTTTCAGGTAGTACTGCACGAGGGAAGCGGGCAGATCGAGTTCAATTACGGTACGATGACTGCGGGGACGTATGCGAACTGGCATTATGCTGTCGGCATGAGCGGTGCCAATGTGAATTCATCGCACTTGGTTGAGGCTACCGCAAATACTCCGTCCTCATTCTCGACGTCCAGCACGCAATGGCAGCTTGCAACGCTGCCGACATCAAACAGTCAGATTGTATTTACACCACCGGCGGTTTCTGCGCCGACTAATTATGGCGACACCAACGTGACACAGACGTCAATGATGATTAAATGGTCAAATCCCACCGATGCCAATCGTCTCGGTTTTGCTGTTTACCGGTCTGATGACGGCGGTGCAACCTATAATTTCATCCGGACGGTGGCATCGACTGCTACATCATCAACAGAATCGGGACTGCTATCGGGTGTTACATATTATTGGAAGATTTACGCTTATAGCGAAGGCGCACTTAGCACACCGCTGATCGGGTTTCGGGCAACATCAGCCCCCACAAATTTTGTCTCCATTACATCCGGCAGCTGGAGCAACGGGGCAACATGGAATGCCGGAGGTACCATTCCCAATATCAGTTCTTCGGTGACCATTGCAGACGGTCACACAGTGACGATTGATACCACCGTAGCCAATGCTGCAAATATCACAGTCGGCCAGGGTGGAGGATCGGCCAGCACACTCCTGATCGGCGGTAGCAATGCGATTGCACGAACCATCAATGTCACCGGAGATATTACGGTGCGTGCGAATGGTATTCTTCGGGCGAATACAGCTTCTGTGACGACGGGCCATATTATCAATGCGATGGGAAACTTCTACAATAATGGAACCATCGACCTCGCGCCGAGTGGCAGCAGTGCTTGTTCGGTCAATTTCAATAAGGCGGGTGGGCAGACGATCAGCGGGCCGGGAACACAGACGAATTTTTACAAGATGACGCTGAACATGGGTTCGTCGAGTGCGAACGTGCTGGATGTTTTCTCTTCGAATTTTACAGATGCGACCTCGGGATTCCTGACAATTAACAATGGAACGTTCCGGCTCTCAACAAGTGCGACTGTGACTCCTTTCAGCGCGGGAGCGAACATTCCCATACAGGGCGGATTCTGGCTGAATGCCGCTGGAACGGTGAACACGGCGGGAAACCTGCAGGTGACAGGTAATCTGAGAGTATCGAACGGCACGCTGAATATCGGCAGCGCAACGGACCACAGCCTGATCTCAAACGGCGGAACATTTCTGTTTGAGGGGGGCGTCGCTAATGTCTCAGGAATTTTCCGGCCGCTCAATGATTTCACGTTGACGACATTCACCATGATGGGCGGTACATTGAACGTGGCTACCGTTGGATCTACCAGCACAACAAATGCACCATTTACCATCCGCGTCCCGGGATCTTCTTTTGAAATGACAGGCGGGTTAATAGTGATCAAGCAAGGGACCTCCACCGGTCTTGGCTATGTCAACACGGGAACGAGCAGATCTGTTGTTTTGGGAGGAACACTCCAGATGTTTGACGGTACGGCGGCGACGCCGACATTGGCAAAGATCAAGACCGATGTCCCGGTGTACAATCTCGTTGTCAATAGCCTTTCTGCGAGCGCCGCACAGCTCGATTCGCTCCCGCTGACTGTCAAAGCAAATGTCTCGATTCAGGGCAGTGCGTCCCTGCGGGCAAATTACTTGGATCTCTTTGTGGGCGGAGACTGGACCTCGAGCGGAGGGTTCTTCCCGACCGCTGCCAGGGTCACATTCAACGGATTATCATCGCAGACGATCACTGATCCGATCGCAGGAGTGAATTTCTATAACTGGACGATCAACAAGGCCGCCGGATCTGTGCTGATGAGCGGCAATGTTACGGTGAACGGCGCGTTTGCACTGAGCCAGGGAACGCTCAATGTCCAGTCCAGCACTCTGACGCTCGACAGTGCTGCCACTTCTGCCGGAACATTGAGTATGTCCACTACGGCCCCCTTCGGAACAGTTCAATATCTCCAGCCGCTGGCAGGTCAGATAATCCTCGCGGCAAATTACGGCAATCTTACGCTGAATGCCTACAGCAAAACATTCCCGGCCGGAACGGTCGGCGTTGCACATACATTGACGGTACCCAATCCCGCGACATCGCACGTCCTGACGGGAAATACGATTGATTTCAACGGATCGGCGCCACAATCGGTAGCGGGTACAACGGCGAATTTCATCTATAACAATCTGACGATGAGTGGAGCGGGGGCCAAGACTGCAACGGGAGCGACGACGATTAACGGCTTGCTGACGGTTTCTTCTGGCGTTTCATTTGCAGACGGAGGAAATTCAATTACGGCCAAAGCGAATGTGATCAATCAGGGAACTCATAGCGGGACAGGGAGCCTTCAGCTTACCCCGGGATCGGCGGCGCATCAGTTGAGCGGAACGGGCCAGTACGGCAATCTCACTATTAATGATGGTAACGGCGCAACGCTGGCCGCCAATCTGATTGTGAGTGGTGCATTGACGTTGACCTCCGGTGTCATCAACGCCTCGACCTATACAGTTAAGATTTTGCAGGGCGGCAGCGTCAGTCCAGGACCCGGCTATGTGCAGGGACGCATGCAGAGATTCTTCGATGCGTCGACGCTGTCACAGGTATTTGCCATCGGTGATGTAGCCGGATACACTCCCGCCACGGTTCAGTTTGCAGCAGTGACAAATCCTGGAGGATATCTCACCGTCAATACAACAAACGGCGACCATGCGAATGTTGCATCATCGACCATTGACGGATCGAACAGCGTCAATCGGTACTGGACAGTTGCCAGCGACGGATTTGTGTTTTCCACGTACAGCGCTGCGTTCACCTATGTTGCTGCAGATGTTGACGTCCCCGGCAACGAGTTGACATTCAAGGTAGGCAGATACAATGCGGGCTGGACGTATCCGACGCTGGGAACGGTTAATTCGACATCTGCACAGGGAACCGGTATTACGCTTCCGGCGTTGGCGATTTCGCCATCGGCGGCGGACCGGTGAGTTCGGCGTATCGAAGTACCAACGGAGGCGGAACCTGGGCGACCAATGCCACTTGGGAGCGCTTCAATGGGACCTCATGGGTGGGCGCCACTACAACTCCAACCTCTACGAATGCGGCATCTATTACCATCCGGGCCGGCCATACTGTCACGGTTCAAGCAAACGTTACCATCGATCATACTTATATCGAACCCGGCGGAACGCTCATCGTCAACAACAAAACCCTGACCTTGGCGAATTCGGGAACAAACGTGAAGTTGAATGTGGATGGCATCTTGCAAGTGGATCAGGGAAGTTCGATCAGCACCGATGCAACGAACAGGCTTCTTACAATCCTTGATGGCGGTACATACCGGCACAACTACACAACATCCGCCGGAACGGTGCCGGTGGCGACGTGGGCTGCCGGATCCACGTGTGAAATCGTCGGCTATACTTCAAATAACAATAGTATTGCAGGTGTCAACCAGTCATTCTACAATTTCACCTGGAATTGTACGAATCAGGGCAATGTATCTATTGATATGGCCGGTGCGACGACGACGATCAACGGTGCTCTGACGATAAAATCTACCGGAAGTGGAACTGGGGAATTACGGTATGCTACGACGCAAAGCACCGCGCTGACAATTGCAGGCAACTATGTCCATACCGGCGGCACCTTTGTTCTTACCAGCGGCACTGGTTCTCCGACAGTAACGGTTAATGGCAACTTCAATATGATTGCCGGTGCATTCACTATGAGCAGCGGCGCCGGTACCGCAACCATGCAGGTGAAAGGGAATTTTTCGCAGACGACCGGCACGATTACAGAGAGTTCATCCGGTCGCGGTGCATTTGTTTTCAATGGCGCTGGAACCCAGGCGTTCACATCCGGAGGAACAATTTCAAACTCCATCGATTTTACCGTGAACAGTGGATCAATACTTCGGCTGGATACAAACGTTGTTAGAGGCGGTGGAAATTTCACACTGAGCAGCGGAGCCGGAATTATTCTGGGCTCTCCAAACGGCATTTCGTCAACCTTGCAGGGTAATGTCCGTGTAACAGGAAGTCGCACGTTCGCTCCCGGCGCCAACTACACCTATGTGTCAACGGCCGCCGCACAGTCAACGGGGGATCAGCTTCCCACGACAGTCAACTCGCTGACTATTGACAACATGTCATCGGAAGTACTGCTTACCCGGAGTACGACTGTGACGAATGCGCTCTCGCTGGTGAATGGCGGATTCAGGGTCTCCACAAACACATTAACACTCAGCGGACCTGTGACCACTACCAATGGATTCCTGCTTGCCGACAGCGGTACAGTGAACTATGCCCAGGCGTTGAACGGACAGAGTGTTATAGCGACGCAGTATGGCACACTGATATTTTCCAATTTCAATAAAACTCTGCCGCAAGGAGTTGAGATCGGGATCCGCACAGCCTTTACTCCGGGAACGGCAACGGGCCATACTATTGTGAACAGCACGTTCAACTATTATGGAACATCGCAGAATGTTGCTGGATTCGCTTATAATAATCTCAAGTTGTCAACCAGCGGTTGGAAACAACTGACCGGCACAGCCAGCGTTTCCGGCGATCTGACCGTCGCTTCGAATATTACATTTTCCGACAGCATCTACACGCTGACAGTGAACGGAAATATCAGCAATGCAGGTGCGCATACCGGTGCCGGCCGCATTTATCTGTATGGTGGATCCGCTTCGCATTCGCTGACAGGCGGCGGATCATACACCAATCTTGAAATCAATGACGGTGCAAATGCAACTATTTCCGACAACTCCACAATCAATGGAACTTTCAGCATCACGCGCGGGGTAGTATCGACGCCGGATACCATCAATATAAGTTCCGCCGGTCAGGTGTATCGTCCGACAACAGGTCTGCAGCGTCATGTGTCGGGCTATCTGAAAAAATATATCGCTGCCAGCGGAACACCGGTGACGGTTACTTTCGAAGTTGGTTCCGGCAACGACTATGCGCCCGTGGTGCTGACATTTGCCACCGTTACGAACGCGGGAACAATCGCCATCTCAACCGTTGGGCAGGACCACAGTAATATCGGCTCTTCAGGTATCGATGCTTCACGTAATGCGAACCGCTTTTGGAATTTAACGGCATTTGGAATTAGCTATTCCTCATATAACGCGACATTCAACTTCCAGCCGACCGATCTCGATCCGACCGCGGCAACAGCATATTTCTTTGTGAAGCGCTACGTGTCGTCCTCGTGGCTGCAGGGGGTTTCGACGGATTCATCGAGAACCGCAACCAGTACGCGGGCGCTGGCTGTTACCGGTGTCGGTCAGTTTGTGGTTGGAAATATAGCGCCGATCATTTATTGGACACGGGGAAATAGCACGCCGAATTGGAGCGATGCCGCCAACTGGAGCACCTACTCGCTGCCGACCATTAACAATGATGTCGTTTTCCAGATTAGCGGTGCTGTCGACGTGAATACCGCTGCAGTCTGCAGAAGCATTCGCATTACCAATTCGACCGTTGCGCTGACCGTCAAGACCGGTTATTCTTTGACTGTTGCGGATTCAATCATACAGAATACCGGGGTCTTTGCAATCGAAGAAGGTTATCCGACCGTGAGCGGAGGAATAGCGCTCAACGGCGGGACGTTCATGCTGAGCGGGTCCGGCGCCCAGTCGATACGGGGATATAATTATAACAATCTGATCTGTGCGGGAAGCAACACAAAAACAGCAATAGCCGCTTTCAAGGTGGCCGGAGATCTGACGATCAACAGCGGTTCGACGTTTGCGGCGGCTTCCTATACAGATACACTGTACGGCAACTGGATCAACAACGGCGCATTTACACCCGGAACGAGCGCGATCGCCATGGCCGGGAGTGCCGGAACCTCCATCTCCGGCTCATCCCCGACGACGTTCAACGCGCTGACGATCAACAAGACTTCCGGCAGCCTTGTCGTTTCCGTGGGAACATCGGCCACAGCTGCAACTGTGAATATGAACCAGGGGAGAATAGAAACGGGCTCGAATTCCATTACAGTCACATCATCCCGCACCGGAAACGGCTATATTTACGGTCGGATAATCCATTCTCACACATTCACAGAAGGCACGGCCTATTCCTTTGAGGGGCCGAATAATTTGGTTACATTTACAGGATTGTCTTTGCCGACCGCTGTGACCGAAGATGTTGTTCTCGCTTCTCCGGGGGCGACGGTGGATTTGGATCCGATCAACCGATATTATAGACTTGAATTTACCGGCGGATCGGCCTTTACATACGCATACCGTTTCCACTATCAATCGGGCGAAATTGCATCTCCAAATACAATGGGGTCGCTCAAATTGTGGAAAGAGAATTCATCCGGTTCCAATACGTGGGACAGACGGGATTCTGTTACGTCAGCCGACTCGAGCAGTCAGTATTACGTTCAACTGGGCGGCCTTACGCAGGCAGATACCGGACGCTGGACGCTTTCCAGCAGAGGACAGGCAAAACTGGTGCTGACGTTGGCTCAGAGCAAAAGCAACCCCGCTCCGGGCGATACGTTGACGTACACAATTACCTGGGACAATAAGGGAGACGGTTCAGCGACGAATAGTCTGCTGACCACCCAGATTCCGACAAATACAACCTATTTTGCCAATTCGCTGAAGTATAACGGCACAGCGACCTCAACGGGAGTCACCATCGGTCCGTCATCGATCACTATCAATATCAATACGCTCATCGGCAACGTTCCAATTCCATCGAGTGCGGTTGATCCGACTAAAGGCAAAGGTACTGTTACTTACATTATCAC
>JAPLFO010000161.1:82065-109099 GCA_026390635.1 Ignavibacteriales bacterium | reverse complement strand
CCGCTCCGCAGATCAATTCCACCGGCTATCTGGTCTATCCGATCAATGCAATGACCGGAACAGTCATTACCGGCGGATCAAAATATCTCGGACAACTGAAACAATTTCTTGCCAAAACCCCTGGAGTTGCGGGCTTGCCGATTGAGTCTTTTTCACTCCTGGATTCCTCGGCATCGGCCGGATCCGTTCTTCACGATCCGATAACATATACACCCGCGCAGGGTGAATTGATCATGCGCACCCCGGCCGACTCCGCCACACGGTATCTGCTGGTCACCGCGAAAAACGGTCCGGCGCGGTACGCAGCCGAATTGCACGCCTACGCCGACGCAGGGAGCTATCTCTTTCAGGCAGACGGCCGTACGCTTGTTCTTCATCCGGGTTATGCGGGTTACTCTGCAAGTCAGGATCTGGAGCGTGCAAAAGCGCACAACACCATCTGCCCCGTGGTGCAGGGCGCGGTGAACGACGATGCCCCCAACAGAGACAATGCGTCGCCTCCGGCAGCCGATGCTTCAATAACGAAGAGCACATACAATACGAACTTCAGTTATGCCGCCGTCGATATGGAGTTGTATGGTTCAAAACCCCTGAGCACCTTTGACGAGGGACTGAAACTGATTGCGGCGGCCGGCAATCTGCCTTATGACTACGGCAACTCCCTTCATATGACATGGAAGAACAACGGGGAAAAATTCGGCAGCTGCGGCAGAAAATTCCTCATGGTAAACAATTCTTATCTGATTGTGCGGGACGATGTCACACAGGCGAATACAGGTATGCAATACGCGGTTTCTTCTATCCACGGGAACAACGGCAACAACATCACCGCTGCCGCCGCGCTTGCTAGCGGAATTACGACCTCAGCGAATGGGGAGAGCATATGGGCAGCCGGCAGCACGGGCCCAGTGCTGCGGGTGAACACCGCGGCGCTCAGAGGGAAGATCGGCGCCTATTCAAATTTGGAGGCGTCAGTTCATCAGATGGCGGATCCGGTCCTCCACCCGGATTCACCGAGGGCCAAGTATTATCATGCCGCATTAAGAACTGCCTGCGGGTTCACGGACCACTACGGTCAAATGCTGAGTATCCTTGAATCGGATCCCAACACGACATCGAAGACAGGCATAACGACAAAATGGAATGCCGACACCGATCCCTATCTATTCTACACAGTCGATGGAAGAGGAAAATCGTACGGACGATATGATATTCTCTTTTCTCAGAAACAACCGGGAAGAATTTCTATTGCGAAGACCGGGTTTTCGTTCCCGATTGAAACCGACGCATCATTCCTTGTGGTGAGTTACGGCGGCGATGTGAATGACACGAATCAAATTAAAATATTTTCGAACGGGGCGACATTCATTCACTCCGGCACGTACACATTTATTCCGAATGACAGCGGCGAAGCGCAAACGTCGTTTGTTATCAAACGGGATCCGGTACCGGTTCTGTCGGTGCTGCCGTCGGTCTATCGCCGGGACACAATTGCCGTCGGAGATTCGTCAGTGCAGAAGTTTGTCATAAAGAACAGTTCAAACGCTGATCTCATCTATCAAGTCCTCAGCATACAAACTACGACTTTCGCGGTTTCCGGATCACCGGGCGGGGCGTTAAAGAGTCTCGATAGCGCAGTGTTCTCTGTCGTCTTCAAGCCTCGCGGGTTCGCTTATTTTGAAGAGCTATGCCCTGAGCGGATTTTCACCGTATCCATCAATGATCATTTCATCGCCCGCACTGGTCTTTGGAGATGTGCTGAGAGACAGCACGGCGAGGAAAGGCATTGTAATCAGGAATGCGTCCATCAATACGTTGCGAATCGACTCAATGAAGACGGGAGCCAGGCAGTTCACGGTGAACGCTTTTGCTCCGCCTGTTCTTGTGACGCGCAAAGACTCGGCAGTATTCATTGTCTCGTTCAAGCCCGACACCGTTCGTCTGTTTTCTGATACGCTTCGCATCTATTCCAATCAGCTCCAGCCAATCATGAAGATCCCACTTACGGGGACGAGAGTAACGTCCGCTAGGCTGGTTGATAATATTTTGCCTGCGGAATATGCGTTGAATCAGAATTTTCCGAATCCGTTTAATCCTTCGACCACGCTGCGCTACGCTCTGCCGGTGGACAGCCGGGTGAGACTGCAGATATTCAATGTGCTTGGTCAGCAAGTTGATGAAGTCGTCAACGCAGTACAGTCTGCCGGGCGGTATGAGATTTTCTGGAATGCGAATGCTGCGAGCGGGGTATATGTCTATCGGCTGGAAGCAATCAGCAGGGGTGATCCGGGCAAGTGCTTTGTGGATGTGAAAAAGATGATATTGATGCGCTAGTCTTTGATACAGAAGTGCCGGCCTGAGCATTTCTTCGTCTGCGCTGGAAGCGGCCTGGGAGTTGACACTGTACAACAAGTTATGTAGCTTACGACTCAATGAAGCATCCCGCCGCTGTGCAGGATAGGGCACCATCTAAAACTTCTACTAATCGGTGTGAGGGCTAAATGAAAAACAACACTATTTCCCTTTGCGGTCTCATCGGTATTCTCTTTCTGCTGGCAGCCACAGAAGTAAGAACACAAACAATTTCATCGACCGTACAAGGAGGCACCTGGTCTGCTGCATCGACGTGGGTAGGGGGAGTTGCGCCCGGAATAAACAGCGACGCGGTGATCAATGGGCCAGTCAGCGTAGACGCAGATGTGTCCGTCCGCAGTGTTGTCATTGCGGCTGCAGGGAGTTTGCAGAACGTGTATAATGCTCATCCGACAGTAACCGCAAGTGTCTCAATAACGAATAACGGAAAAATACAAATAACCCCGGGTTACTACAGCGGTTTCTACCTATCAACTGCCGGAAATATCACCAACAACGGAACATGGGCGCCAAACTGGACAACATTCACAGGGTCCAGCGCCAAGGAAATCACATCTGCAAGCGGCAAAAGATTCGAGGGAAATTTCCAGAGCCTGGATTCGATGTGCACTATCAAGGCAAAATCAAACATCCTCTTCACCCGATCGTTTGATCTGAAAAAAGGAATTCTGGATATGCAGTTATTTGCCTTGACGTTGGCGGCGAGCGGGAATGTCACGAACGGAAAAGTGGTTAATACGAATGACCTTATCCTTATTGAAGGAGCTGTTATTAGTACGATCACGTATGTGGGGACTCCCAATCTGCGGGGACTGGTTCAGATCAACTCGTATGAAGTGGCAATGGAAGGCATTGTTACAATTATCGATACTCTGCAGAATGCATATAATGCTCATCCCACATTAGCCGTAAAAGGCTCAGTAGTAAATAATGGAGTCATACGTGTAGAGCCCGGCTATTACAGTGCATTTTATATCTCACCAACCGGTAATATTACTAACAACGGAATCTGGTGGCCCAATGGAACTATCTTTACCGGGCCCGTTGCCAAGGAAATCACATTAGCAAGCGGAAAGAGATTGCAGGGAAATTTCCAGAGCCTGGATTCGTTGTGTACTATCAAAGCAAAAACAAACCTCCTCTTCACTCAATCGTTTGATTTGAAAAGAGGCATTCTGGATATGCAGACATTTGCCCTCACATTGGCGGCGAATGGGAATATTACAAACGGGAAAGTGATTAATACGAAAGATCTGATGTTGATTGAAGGTGCGGCCATAAGCACCATCACCTACGCGGGAGCTCCGAACCTGCGGGGATTAGTCCAGATCAACTCGTACGAAGTGACGATGGAAGGCGTTGTTACCATTACGGACACATTACAAAACGTCTATAATGCACATCCTACGATAACTATAAAAGACTCAATCGTAAACAACGGAGTCATACGAGTAGAGCCCGGATATTACAGTGCATTTTACATCTCAACAACCGGCAATATTACCAACAACGGAGTCTGGTGGCCCAACGGGACAATCTTTGCAGGAGCTGCTGCCAAGGAAATTACATTGGCGAGCGGAAAGAGATTGCAGGGCAATTTTCAAAACGCTGATTCGACAAGCACACTCAAAGCGAAATCAAATTTGTTGTTTGCCGGAACCCTGGATTTGAAGAAGAGCACGCTGGATATGGCATCCTACATGTTGACTCTCTCCGGGGCGGCAAATGTTTTCAATGGAAAAGTCCTCAACACAAAAGATCTTCTGCTGAATGAAGGAGCTGCCATCAGTTCGATAACCTATGCGGGAGCGCCGAACCTGCGCGGTCTCGTTCAGATTAACGGTTACGACGTGATCCTGGAAGGTACGGTAACGGTTTCAGACACATTACAGAACGTCTATAATGCTTATCCCACATTGACCATTAAAGGATCTTTAACAAATAACGGAACAATCAAAGTGAATCCGGGCTACTACAGTGCCTTTGGATTGCTGGTTTCGGCAAACCTGACTAATTCCGGGAATATTTCGTCGTCACCCATAACTTTAAATGGTACAGCCGATCAATTGGTCGGGTTGATCAACAACAAGACAATTAGAAACAGAGTGATTTTCGACAGCAAACTGGGCGGTACAGACTATAAATGGTATAAAAACGGAACCTTAATGAGCGGCGCCACTGCAAGTGCGCTAAACTTCGATTCACTCAATACAACAAATTACGGGAAATATCAGTGCAGTTCATCTTTGGGTGCCTCAAGGTTCTTTACCGTTCAATTAGGATCTGTGGGTGTGAAGGAGGACCAGACGTTTGAATTGGCAGAGGGTCCGCGTGAATTTGGACTCAGCCAGAACTATCCGAATCCCTTTAACCCGACAACAAAGATAGAATTCAGTCTGAAGGAATCGCGCTTTGCAGTACTGAAGATTTATGGCCTTGCAGGAAATGAGATACGAACCGTAGTGAATGAAGAACGAGCTGCCGGGAAGCATTCAATCGTGTTCGACGGAAGCGGTTTGCCAAGCGGTATCTATTTCTATAAAATCAAAGCAGGAGATTTTGCAAAGACAGGCAAGATGCTATTGTTGAAATGAGATTCGAGCACTTATTGAATCTTACATTATGAAATCAAGAATCGGTTTCCTTTTTGTTTGCATGATTCTGTTGACGAAGCCCGGTTTATCACAGAGTCAGACAGTCGGACTCTTCTTGAATACTCCCGCATCGTACGATGGATATACCCTGTTTTCTCCGATGAATTATGTGAAGTCCTATTTAATAAACAACGCGGGCTCGAAAGTTCATACCTGGACGTCTGCTGAAACTCCTGCTCTTTCAACATATTTGCTGGATAATGGAAATCTCTTACGAACTGAAAAATTAGAAAATAACTATTTTGTTTCGGGAGGAAGCGGTGGCAGAATAAAGATATTGAACTGGGACAGCCGGGTAGTGTGGAACTACATATATTCCTCAGATTCATATCAACTCCATCATGATGCGAGAATGCTTCCGAACGGGAACATTTTGATGATAGCATGGGAGAAGAAATCGGCTTCCGAAGCTATTGCAGCAGGGCGAAATCCATCACTACTGCTTGAGAATGAACTCTGGCCGGATCATTTAATAGAAGTGAAGCCGACAGATTCGATATCGGGAACAATCGTGTGGCAATGGCGTGTGTGGGATCATGTAATACAGGATTTCGATTCATCAAAGCAAAACTATGGAGTAGTCAAGGATCACCCGGAATTAATCAATTTGAATTTTTTCGGCCTCCCGGGAGGTCCGGCAGACTGGAATCACGTCAATGCGGTAGATTACAATCAATCGCTGGATCAAATACTCATAAGTTCAAATGCGTTCAAGGAAATCTGGATCATTGACCACAGCACAACAACAGCGCAGGCGGCAGGTCATACCGGGGGCAAGTCAGGTCGGGGAGGGGATATTCTGTACCGGTGGGGAAATCCGAGAGCATATAAGAAAGGAACCACTGCTGACCAGAAGCTATTCGGGGTGCATGATGCAAAATGGATCAAAGCCGTACACCGGGGTGGAGGAAATATAATAATGTTCAACAACGGTCAGGGAAGGACCGGGGGAAATTATTCATCCATTGAAGAAATCAAACCGCCTGTTGATTCAACCGGTAAATATTCGCTGAGCGCATCAGGATTTTATGGACCTGATCAAACAGTCTGGACATACACCGCACAGCCGCCGAAGAGTCTGTTCGCCCAAAATATTTCAGGTGCAACAAGAATGGCAAATGGTAATACACTGATTTGTGACGGACCGAAAGGAACTTTCTTTGAAGTAGATCCAAACGATTCGCTGGTATGGAAATACATCAGTCCGGTGACGAGTACAGGGGCTATAATTCAGTATCAGCAGATGTCTTTGGAGGCAAACATCGTCTATAATATCTCCCGCTATCCGTCTGACTTCCCGGGTTTTGCTGGAAAAGATCTAAAACCAACGGGACCGATTGAATTGTATCCTTCAGGAGTTGAGAGGGGTGAGAATCAATTGGCTTTGAATTATGGACTCTCTCAAAACTATCCGAACCCCTTCAATCCATCAACAACCTTGAGTTATAGTCTGCCGACAGACAGTCGCGTCAAGATTGAAATATTCAATCTTCTGGGACAGCAGATTGCTGAATTAGCGAATGGTGAACAGTCGGCCGGTTGGCACCGACTGGAGTGGAACGTGAGCGGTGCTGCAAGCGGGATCTTCATCTACAGAATGACAGCGGTTCCGACAAATGATCCACACAAGAGGTTTGTGCAGGCGAAGAAAATGATGTTGTTGCGCTGAGCCTGTGTGCAGCAGGTTGCTCGACATCTGGAAAGATTGGGCATATAGTTGTTCAACAAAGTAGTCATTGCAGAGTAGAAGAGCAGGCATAAATGGAAGCTGTTCGACACCGGCTGGTGATGCTCGAGCGCATACTCGAGGCCACTCAGAAGCTCAATTCAACTCTTGATCTCAATGTCCTCCTGCGGTCCATTGTGGAGACCACGATTCAGCTCGTCGACGCAGATCGGGGTACACTGTATCTGATTGACGAAAAAAAGAATGAGCTATGGTCCCAGGTGCTTACAGGAGAAGGGCTGGTTGATATTCGCCTTCCGATGGGAACCGGAATCGCGGGCTATGTAGCAGAAAGCGGGGAGACACTCAACATCAGGGATGCATATGCGGAACCCCGATTCTATCCTGACGTTGACCGGAAGAGCGGTTATGTGACGAAGTCAATTCTCTGCATGCCCTTGGAAAACAGAGATGGGAAAATTATCGGGGTATTCGAGCTCTTTAACAAAAAGAAGGGGTTCTTCTCGAAAAACGATGAGACGGTCATCAGTATCATGTCGGTTCATGTTGCCATTGCGATAGAGAACTCCCGTCTTCACAAAGCTGAAATAGAATTTGTCCGGATTAACGAGGAGGTCCGGCTCGCGGCTGTTATTCAAAACGGTCTTCTTCCAAAATCTTCGCCATCGCTCCCTGGATATGAAATCGCCGGGATCTCGATACCGGCCCAATCGGTGGGAGGAGATTACTTCGATTTCATTCCGATGATTGACGGAAGAGTGGCATTGTGCCTTGGGGACGTTTCCGGAAAAGGCCTGCCGGCATCGCTGCTGATGGCGAACCTTCAGGCGACACTCCGCGGGCAGACCTTGGTCTCCCATAAACCCTCAGAATGTCTTTTTCGATCAAACAAACTGCTCTATGAAAGTACGACTCCGGAAAAGTTTGCCACGCTATTTTACGGCATTCTCGAAATTCGGGAACATACTCTCCATTACTCCAATGCGGGCCACGAATGGCCATTCCTGGTTGGAACTGATCATTCGATTCAACGATTGCAGACCGGCGGCTTAATGCTTGGGTTGATGCCGCACGTTACCTATGAAGATATAAAGATCTCTCTTCGAGCCGGTGATCTCCTGGTTATTCAATCCGATGGAGTCAGTGAGGCGATGAATGCGAACCAGGAACTATTCGGAGAACAGCGTCTTCAGAATCTTATACTTGAACAGAGGGATCGATCGCCTCGCGAGATTATTGACGCCATCGTGCGCGAAGTGCACAACTATGCCGGGGAAAATGTCCAATCTGACGACATCACCATCATGGTGGTAAAACGGATACTGTGAACAACCGTTTAAGAGAAACAAACCTCCCGAACTCTCCGTGACAGTTCTTTTCCATTCCTACCGCCGCTTACCCCGTTTTTCTTCTTGCAATACATAGCGTGAACTTGGGCTAATCATTCTTGGCCATGGTAAGCAGCGCTTTGCATAAGTTTTGTACTCCACTATCGTCGCACTTTTCGGCCACCGCTTTGACGACAAGATCTCCAGCATCTGAATGCAATTCATCGAGAGCCAAGGCGGTGAGCATGCGAGACGTGGGATCCACCCGTTCATTTTTTAGACAGAGCTGTTCCAAGACTCGTTCCCGCCTCATCTGAACCCCGATTTTCCACGATAGATCGTCTGCCAGGGGCAGATCAATTTGCCACCATTTATCGGGGCCGACCGGCACGAAATCCCGAAATTGATTGTTCTTATAAGTGTGTTAATCGGGGTTAGATCGATCAAATCTTCGCAGAGGAATAAACAATGAAAGATCGAACAGTATCCCATTACAGGACTATTGAAAAACTCGGTGACGTGCCAACATTGTCCGCGATGCGACAGCGAGCGGAAACAATGTTGAGCATCCCGCCGAAAGGCGGGAGCCAGAGGAGTAGTTCACTATGATAGGTCAAACAATATCGCATTATACAATCATTGAGAAGCTCGGCGAAGGCGGCATGGGTGTCGTCTACAAGGCCCAGGACACGAAACTTGACCGTTTCGTCGCGATCAAGTTTCTCCCGACGCACCTGTCCTCCGCTTCTGAGAACAAGGCGCGATTTCTGCAGGAAGCCAAAGCCACAGCCGCATTGAACCATCCGAATATCCTCTCCATTTTCGAAATCGACGAACATGACGGCAGCACTTTTATCGTGCTGGAATATATCGACGGACAGAATCTCAAAGACTATCTTGCAACGCTCAAAACCGGTTCGGGTGTGCCGGTCAAGCAGGCAATAGAGTGGACGGAGAAAATTGCCCAGGGATTGAAGGTTGCGCACGACAAGGACATCATTCACCGGGATATCAAAGCAGAAAATATCATGTTGACCAAGTCCGGCCAGCTGAAGATTATGGATTTCGGACTTGCAAAACTGAGAAGTCAGAGTTCTTTGACACGGGCGGGATCATCACTTGGCACTTTGTCCTATATGTCGCCGGAACAGGCACAGGGAATGAACGCCGACAATCGATCCGATCTCTGGTCCCTCGGAATCCTTTTCTTTGAATTGCTGACAGGTGATCTTCCGTTCAAATCCGAACATGAGGCCGGTCTCATGTACCTGGTAGTCAATCAGGATCCGCCGCTGCCGAGTGAACTGGATCGGCGGCTTCCGGCCTCTATCGATACGATTGTCATGAAGATGCTGCAAAAAGAAAGGGAGAAGCGGTTTCAGAATGCCGCGGAACTGCTCGATGCACTGTCGTCCCTAAGTACGAGTATAGAGTCCAAACAGACTCAGGCAAACAAAATGGCCATTGCCGTCCTTCCTTTTACAACGATCGGCGGCGACAAAGAAAATGAATACTTCGGAGATGGGTTGACGGATGAGCTCATCGTCAGCCTTTCCCAGTTGAAAGATTTTGACGTTATCTCGCGCACGAATTCCATGCAGTACAAAAGCACCTCCAAAGACATCAAGACAATCGGAAAGGAGCTTGGCATCCGGTATCTGCTCGAAGGGAGTGTCCGGAAATTCCAGGATAATTTGAGGATTACCGTACAGTTCATTGATGTCGATAACGGCCGGCAGCTGTGGGCGGAATCCTTCAAAGGGAAAATGGAAGATGTGTTCGATATCCAGGAGCAGGTTTCCAAACAGGTGGTTGAGGCTCTGAAGCTCAAACTCTCACCGAATGAAAAAATCATCCTGACGAAACGATCGACCGTGAACGCCGAAGCGTTCGATTGCTATCTTCGAGCGCGAGAATTTCTATACCGCCGCACTAAAAGCAGCCTGCAGTTTGCCATTCAACTGTTCCAAAAGGCGATCGAACTTGATACGCGCTACGCTGCGGCGTATGCCGGACTGGGAGAGTGCTATGCTACGCTGCACTATGACTACGATACGAAAGAGGTCTGGGTCGACAAGGCGATAGAATCAAGTCTGAAAGCGCTGATGTACGACTCCAGTGTTGCAGAGGCCTATGCAGCGCTTGCGATGGCGTATTTCAGTAAAAAAACTATTCAGGAAGCAGAGATCGCTGCCCGGAAGGCGATCGAACTCGGTCCGAATATTTTTACAGGATACTGGGTGCTTGCCAGGATCTGTCATGTCATGCAGCGGGATGCCGAAGCCGTGGAGCTTTTCAAAAAGACTATTGAACTTAATCCGGATTTTCACACCGCATACGGTCAGCTCCGGATGGCATACGAGCGGCTCGGGGAAAAAGAAAATATGGATGCCATCATTAAAGTGATGGTCGAAATGTTCCCCGTCTATCTGTCGAAGCATCCCGATGATGCGCGGTCCCATATTCATTATGCAATCCAGCTGGCGACTGTCGGGAAGGACAGTGAGGCCCTGGCGCAGACCCAGAAGGCTATTGAATTAAGTCCTGATGATCCGCTGATGCTCTACAATGCTGCCTGCGTGTATTCCAGGCTGGGTCAGAATACCCTGGCGGTAGAAACGCTGCGCAAGTCGATTATCGCCGGCCGGGAAGATTACGAATGGATAAAGACGGACATCGATCTTGACGGGATACGGAACGAACCGGGATATATTGAACTGATGAAAGGGAAATAAAACGGTGATCGGTCAATCAATATCGCACTATACAATTATAGAAAAACTCGGTGAAGGGGGAATGGGCGTAGTCTACAAAGCCCACGATACCAAGCTCGACCGTTTCGTCGCGCTCAAATTTCTTCCGGCTCATCTTGCTGCCTCCGAAAAGGAAAAATCAAGATTCTTCCAGGAGGCGAAATCGGTTTCGGCCCTCAACCATCCCAATGTGTGTACGGTTCATGACATCCAAGAACATGAAGGCCAGATTTTTATTGTGATGGAATTTGTCGATGGACAAACGCTTCAGGATAAGAAAGGATCGCTGACGCAGAAGCAGGCGATCGAGTACGGAATTCAAATAGCGGATGGACTAGCTGCTGCGCACGAAAAAGGAATCATCCATCGCGACATCAAGCCTGAAAACATCATGATCCGCAAGGATGGGATTGTTCAGGTGATGGACTTTGGATTGGCGAAGAATGTGGGTATATCGAGACTTACTAAGCCGGGCAGCACCGTCGGTACGCTGGGCTATATGTCGCCTGAACAGGTGCAGGGTCAGGAGGCAGATCATCGTTCTGACATTTTCTCATTTGGCATAGTGCTCTATGAAATGCTGACGGGGAGATCACCCTTCAGTGGAGCTCATGAGAGCGCGATATTGTACGAGATCGTTAATGTCGATGTCTCGCCGATGTCATCTGTCAAACCGGAGATCGATCCCGGCCTGGACGCCATCGTGCTGGAGTGTTTGGAAAAGGAGCCGGGTGAGCGATATCAATCTGTTGCAGAAGTTGCGAAGGAGCTTCGCCGGTTCAAGCGGGAATCGAGCCGTTCACGCGCCAGCCGTGTCATGACATCCGGGACTGCATATGTTCCAGAGTCAGCGAAACCTTCTTCACTTTCTGCTTCCAGCGGTACTGTTCAATCCATCGGGCGGAATCAGAATGCATCACTGTTATGGATCATCGGTGCAACTATCTTTTTTGGATCCACCGTAACGCTGCTTCTGTTCCCGAACCTTTTCACTTCGTCAAAAGGTGCCGAAATGATCCGAGCCTATATTCCCGGCCCGGATAAATTCAACTTCAGCAATAGCTTTGGGGGCGGACAAATTGCCATCTCTCCGGATGGTCACACAATCGTCTTTGTGGCTGTTGACTCTTCGGGTTTGACAAGTCTCTGGATTCGGCCGATCGACGCGCTCGCTGCTACGATGCTGCCGGGAACCCAGGGAGCGGCGTTCCCGTTCTGGTCGCCCGATAACCACTACATCGGATTTTTTGCCGACAGCAAGCTGAAGCGAATTGAGAAAACAGGCGGACCGCCGTTTTCTATCTGCGATGTCATTACTCCGCGCGGTGCATCATGGGGCCGGGATGGAAAGATCGTACTCCCGCTCGATCAGGTTGTCGGGCTTTCCATGGTTTCGGAGGCAGGCGGGATTCCGACACCGTTGACCACTCTGGACACGACGCGCAATGAGCAGACGCACCGCTATCCATTCTTTCTTCCTGATGGAAAACATTTTCTGTATCTCGCGCGAACGACTGCGTCGGGAAGCGGAAGCGCACTGGATGCAATCTGTGTCGGTTCGATTGACGGCAAGGTGAATAAACGATTGTTGCCCGGTGTTTCCAATGCCGCCTATGCCTGCGGGTATCTCCTGTATATGCGTGAAAATTCGTTGATGGCTCATCCTTTTAATGCCGATGCGCTGGAACTCACTGGGGATCCATTTCCGATCGCAGAGTCTGTCGATTTCAGCACCCGCTTCAGTGTTGCATCCTATACCGTTTCCCAGACGGGAGTGCTTGTCTATCTTGGAAAGAGCCGAACGTCCACGCCTGAATTGGCGCTGGTTAATCCCGACGGAAAAAAAACAAGATCATTTGGTCAGCCCGAAGTATTTGTGAACGCCCGGCTTTCGAATGACGGCCGGATGATCGCCATGGATCTCTATGAAGTGTCTGCGCGGAATGCCGATATCTGGCTGTTCGATATTTCCCGCGGCGTGAAGACGCGGTTCACCTTTGATCCTGCGGTCGATGCCTATCCGATCTGGTCACCTGATGGAAGCCGCATTGCCTTCAGTTCGAACAGGAAAGGGCATTATGATCTTTACGAAAAGATGTCGAACGGTGCCGCGGATGAGCACCTCCTCTTCGCATCCAGCCTGACGAAGGCATTCACGGACTGGTCACGCGACGGGAAATTTATTCTGTTCAACGCAACAGGGGATCCCAAAACGAAATCCGACGTATGGGTGCTTCCGATGACGGGTGACCGAAAACCATTTCGGCTGATCTTTTCGGAATTCAGTGAGATCAATGCGACATTTTCTCCCGATATGAAATGGATTGCGTATCAATCGAATGAATCAGGGCGGGACGAAGTATATGTTCGGCCGTTCCCGGGGCCCGGAGCAAAATGGCAAGTGTCAACGAATGGCGGCGGCATACCCCGATGGAAGAATAATGGAAAAGAGATATTCTATCAGGCGGGTGGGAAAATTACGGTGGCTGAAGTAAATGGGAACGGATCCAATTTTCAGGTCGGCAAGGTACGAGAGTACTTTGATCCTTCGAATGTCGGCGGTATCAATGTCGGGAACGGCACGCTGAAAGACATGTCGGCCGACGGGCAATCGATTCTGTTGACGATTTCACGGGGCATACTGGCAACGGCACCGCTGACACTCGTTGTCAATTGGACCGAGGAATTTAAGAAGAAATAGTGTAATAGATTCAGTGAAACGAAAGATCAATGTGCTGATAAGCAAATGAGACAATTATGAGCATCCCGCCGAATGGCGGGAGCCAGAGGAGTTATGTAGTATGATCGGTCAAACAATATCACACTATAGAATTGTCGAGAAGCTCGGTGAGGGCGGAATGGGCGTGGTCTATAAAGCCCAGGATACGACCCTGGATCGGTTTGTCGCCGTCAAGTTTTTGCCGCAGCATCTTTCCGCCATGGGGGAAAACAAATCCCGTTTCCTCCAGGAAGCAAAAGCAGCCGCAGCGCTGAATCATCCCAATATCCTGAATGTGTATGAAATTGACGAAGAAGACGGGACGATGTTTCTTGTGATGGAATATCTTGAGGGACAAACTCTCAAGGATTATCTGACTCACCTCCCAACCGGCCCCGGAATTCCCTACCGCCAGGCACTCGAATGGGCAGCCCTCATCGCCCAGGGTCTCAAGGCAGCTCATGACAAGGATATCGTTCACCGGGATATTAAGCCGCATAACATCATGCTGACGAACAATTCGCAGATCAAGATCATGGATTTTGGTCTGGCAAAATTGAAGAGCGGTGCGGGCCTGACGAAAACGGGAACATCATTGGGGACACTGTCCTACATGTCTCCGGAGCAAGTACAAGGGATACCAACGGATTCCCGCTCCGATATCTGGTCACTGGGCGTGGTACTCTATGAAATGCTGACGGGAGAACTTCCGTTCAAAGCGGAGCATGATGCCGGCCTTCTCTATCTGATCGCAAACGAAGATCCGCCGTCCCCGAGCGTGATGGACAAGAAAATCCCCCGCCAAATTGATCAATTGATGAAAAAGATCATAGAAAAGAGGAGGGAGGACAGATTCAATACTATCGATGAGGTGTTGCAGACATTTTCAGAAGTTCATTCAGCGATTGAGTCCGCCGGGAATCAAACAAAGGCCAAAGCTATTGCCGTATTGCCCTTCGGTAATATCAGTCCGGATAAGGAAAGTGATTACTTCAGTGACGGGCTTACGGAAGAGCTGATTGCAAATCTCGCCAAATTGAAAGACATTCGCGTCGTTCCCCGTGCTACATCGATGCATTACAAAGGATCGTCAAAGGATCTCAAGACGATCGCGAGGGAGTTGGGGACACGATACATCCTCTCCGGAAGTGTTAGAAAATTTCAAGACAATCTCCGCATTACCGTAGAACTTATAGACGTCGAGCTGGACACGCAATTGTGGGCGGAGACGTATAAGGGAAAACTCGACGACGTGTTCGATATCCAGGAACAGGTATCGAAACAGATCGTCGAGGCGCTGATGGTGAAGCTGTCACCCACCGAAAAAGTAGTTCTCACAAAACGCTCCACACTGAATCCAGAAGCGTTTGACTGCAATCTGCGGGCACGGAACTTTCTCTATCAACGAACAAAAAAGAGCATGCATTTCGCAGTCCAGCTCTTTCAGAAAGCGATCGATCTCGACCCGCGATATGCCGATGCTTATGCAGGGCTTGGGGAAACATACGCTTCGCTGTATCAGGATGCGGATCGGAAAGAAATATGGCTGGACAAAGCAGTTGAGTCGAGCCTGAAAGCATTGATGTATGATTCAGCGCTGCCGGAAGCCTACGCGGCATTGGGCCTGGCATATTACAACAAACGCATGTTCGAAGATGCCATTACGGCCAGTCAGCGGTCCATTGAACTCGATGCAAACAACTTCATTGGATATTGGATATTAGGCCGCATCTACAGCAGTACAGATAGATTTAAGGAGGCCATTGTTTTGTTCAACAAGGTCTTATCGTTGAATCCTGATTTCTATTCCGTGTATGGAGATCTGCAGATTGTGTACGGGAGGATAGGCGAAAAAGAAAATTACCAAAAAATTCTGCACGCAGGGCTCGAAGCCTATGAGCGGTATCTCTCCCGGCATCCGGATGATGCCCGGGGGCACATGTACTTTGCAACTGATCTTGCACAGGTGGGGCGGAAAGAGGAAGCGAAGATTCAGGCAGCCAAAGCGATTGAGCTCAGTCCCGATGACCCCTTGATGCATTATAATGCAGCGTGTTTCTATTCGCAGATGGGTGAAAAATCGATGGCTTTCCAATCGTTGAAAACAGCTATTGCGGCAGGATACGAAAACTATGAATGGCTCCAAAGAGATACTGATCTCGATCCGATCCGGAGTGAACCCGAGTATGACGAAGTGATGAAAGGAAAGAAAGCGAAGTGATCGGTCAATCAATATCCCACTATACAATAATCGAGAAACTTGGCGAGGGCGGTATGGGCGTGGTCTATAAAGCCCAGGATACCAGACTCGACCGGTTTGTCGCCCTGAAGTTTCTTCCGGCCCATGTCTCTGTGAATGAGGAGGCCAAAGCCCGCTTCCTGCAGGAGGCCAGGGCTGCTGCCGCATTGAACCATGCACATATCTGCACCATCCATGGTGTTGAGGAAGACGGCACGCAGATGTTCATCGTCATGGAATATCTTGACGGCGGGACGTTGCGGGAGAAGATTCCGTTCTCTACTATAAATACTGCGGTTGCGGCCGCGATTCAAATAGCCGAAGCGCTGCAGGATGCGCACACCAACGGCATCGTGCATAGAGATATCAAAGCCGAAAATATCATGCTGACTTCGAAAAGTCAGGTGAAAGTAATGGACTTCGGACTGGCGAAGTTGAAGGGTTCGCTCAAATTGACTCGTACCTCCAGTACAGTCGGAACCCTTGCCTACATGGCTCCGGAGCAGATTCAGGGGGGCGACGTTGATTCGAGGAGCGATATCTTTTCCTTCGGCGTTCTTCTCTTTGAGATGGTAACAGGCAAAACACCCTTCCGCGGCGAGCACGAAGCGGCGATGATGTATTCGATCCTGAATGAAGAACCATTTTCCACCGAGCAATTCCGGCCGGACGTTCCCCCCGTACTGACGAATGTGATTCAGCGTTGCATCGAGAAGGATCCGGCCGACCGCTACCAGACTGCAGGCGAGATTGTCATTGAACTCCGCCGCGTTCTGAAACAGTCATCGAAGGTGCATCGGATTTCTATGATGCATGCGGCAGCCGGGAATGATGAACAACGTTCGCAGGCCCGCCCTTCCGAACCGGTTACAGCTTTTCCTGCCGTTTCCAGTGCCGGCGTGCTGAAGAAATTTCTGTGGCCGGGGATTGGCATCTTTGCTGTTGCTGCGGCGCTGCTGGTTTACACGTTCGTCGTGAATCCTTCCCATCCTCAGCAATTCCAGCAGATGAAGATCACACGTTTGACAAATAGCGGAAAGGTGACACAGGCCGTCGTTTCTCCGGATGGCAGATACATAGTGTACGCTCAGGAGGATGCGGGAAGAATGAGTCTGTGGATGAGGCAGACGGCAACCACCAGCAATGTGCAGGTTGTTCCCCCTTCGAATGCGCGATATGGCAAACTGCTCTTCTCGCACGATGGAAATTTCGTCTATGTTCTCAAGGCGGAGAAGGAGGGTGAATTGGCACATCTCTATTCCATGCCTGCACTCGGCGGATCCATGAAGAAATTGATCCACAACATCAATACGTTCACAGTCTCTCCCGATGACAAGCAGATTGCATTTGTACGGTACACCATAGGCGATGCGACCTTCGATCTGAAGAGTGCCGGCATTGATGGAACCGGCGAACGGTCCATCGGACAATTGAAAGCGCCGCATTCCTACGATGCGATCGCCTGGTCGCCGGACGGCAGAACCATTACCTGCGCCTTGACAGATGTCAATAGTGTGTCCATTATGTCTGTGCCGGTCGAAGGCGGTTCACCAAAGATGATCTCGAAACATGAATGGAGCACGATCTCCAGCATGGAATGGCTGCAGGACGGCAGCGGGATCGTGGTTGTGCCGAGAGACCTGGTGTCCTCATCCGGTGCGCAGATCTGGCGGATCGCCTATCCTTCCGGGGAGACCCGGCGAATTACCAATGACATCAATAACTACACAAGCCTTTCTTTGACGGCGGATTCAAAATCTCTGGTGACGACGGAAACAGAATACAATTCCTCAGTGTGTCTGCTCCCTGCATTTGGAGCAGGAAAGATGGGCTGGAACACGGATCAGGCAAAAGTAATGACATCGGGGAAAGATGATGGATCCCTGGGTGTCGCTCTGGTTCCGGACGGGCGCATTGTCTATGCTTCATCAGCAAGCGGTATCTCACAGATCTGGATTATGGATCACGATGGGACCAATCTGCATCAATTGACAAGCGGTGATGTGCCTGCGGCAAATCCCGTCGTCAGTCCGGATGGAAGGTATATCCTCTATCTTCGCGCAGAGAAAGGGTCGCTCGATATTTGGCGGATGGACCTCGACGGGACGAACTCTCTCCAATTGACCCGCGGAGAATATTCCTTTACGCCGGATTGTACCCCTGACTCGAAATGGGTTGTCTATTCCCGCGTGAAAGATGGAAAATACAATTTGTGGAAAGTGCCTCTTGATGGAGGAGTTTCTGTTCAGATCACGCAAAAACATTCGCACACCGTGGCGGTGTCTCCCGACGGGAAATCTCTCGTATGTGAATATCAGGAAAAAGAAACGGGAACATCCCATTCGCTGGTCGTTATCGCTCTTGAGAACGGTGCGATGCTGCAGACATTTGAACGGCAGGAATACGGCCGGTTCGAATGGCTGCCGGACGGGCGGACGCTTGGTGTGATTGAAACCCGGGATGGTATTCCGAATCTCTGGACTCTTCCGCTGGATGGATCAAAAGCCCAGCAATTGACACATTTCAAGAACAATAAGATCTTTGAATTTTCATGGTCGCACGACGGCAAAACGCTCGTTATTGCCCGTGGTCCTGTGGTAAGCGATGTTATATTGATCAACAACTTCCAGTGACGCTTTTCACTTGGCTCTATCGCAGAGGCCGGACATACTCCTTCCGCAGCCCACAGGGTTTCGCTTCGGAGCGCTACAAAAATAGACTTCCATAATAGCTCAATAAACAACTAACCAACAACAATCATATATCAGTTCGTTTTACACGCAAGGGGAGAGAAGAAAACGCGATGAAGCAACTGTTGAAAACTGTATAAAAAATCGCTAAGTTGTGATGAAGAAAAAGACACTCTTTCGAGGTCTCAACAAACAAAGATTCTTCAGTTTTCTCGGTATTTCTACTCGAACCCATAGCTTCCAATTCATGCTGCGAGCGCTGCGTTGCATTATGCCATTATAACCACAACAGAGTCTCTTCCGGCAAAAAACGATTCCCGCTCATTCACTATTCCCGCACGGCGAAAACTACAATGACATCGAGAAAACTCCTGCCCATCTCCGTGGTGATTGCAGTCGTGTGGTGCATCTTCCAGACCGTGATGTATGCACAAGAAGTTCGCGGCGCCTGGGTGTCGCGCAATGAATTATCCACACGGACACAGATTGCTTATGTGATGGATAGCCTGGCCAACAACAATTTTAACGTGGTGTACGTGAACGCGTGGAGCCGCGGGTATCCGCTGTTCCGGAGCGAAGTGTATAGAAGCCAGACAGGATTGCTGATCGATCCGACATATGCCGAACGGGACGTGCTGGCGGAAGCGATCATTGAAGGACATCGGCGCGGTCTTGAAGTGGAAGCGTGGTTTGAGTATGGATTTGTAGGCGGATACACGGGCTGGCTTCCAGGCACAAGCGGTAAGGGAAAGATCTTCGACGTGCATCCGGATTGGGTTGCACGCAAAGCGGACGGTACGGAAAAAGACGCCAGCAACTTCTATTGGATGACGCACACGCGCCCGGAGGTGCAGCAATTCCTCATCGGATTATGCAAAGACGTCGCACAAAACTACGATATCGACGGTATTGAACTGGATCGTGTTCGGTACGCCGGTACGATGTACGGCTACGATACATACACTGACAGCGTCTATCGGGCGACACATGCCGGTGCTGCGCCCCCGGCCACAACGACCGACGCCGGCTGGATGCGCTGGCGCGCGGATATCTTAAATAGCTTCATGCGTGCAGCGTATGATACGATCAAGGCCGTCAACAAGAACGTCCGCCTCACCAATGCGCCCAGCAGCTACGGCTCTTCAACGTATCAGGCGTATAATGAGAATCTTCAGGATTGGTGGCAATGGGTTCGAACGGGATCAGTCGATCAGGTACAGGTGCAGATGTATGCATCCGACAACTACACCTTAACATCGTATCTCGATTTTATCTTGATGAATCTGACCGAGAAAAACAAAATTGTCGCGGGACTTGCCATCGCGCCGTCGGGAACGGCACTTCCATTCTCCACGCTTTCGCAAATGATGTCCACATGCAAAAGCAAAGGTTTGCCCGGTGTTGCCTGGTGGTATTATGGAGACTTCACAGCCCCGGTGTGGGACTATTTTCGCACGCAATTCTACCCAACCCGTGTGGAGGTGCCCGGCCGCCCGGCAGGGTGGCGCGCTCCGGGATTGATTGTCAACGAAACGGATAGCACGGCGGTAAAATCGACCGGCTGGTCTGAAATGAGCCTTGCAGGATATCGTGGAAAAATTCTGCGCGCAGACTCCGTTGGAGTGAAAACAATCGACTATTCGTTTGATGTTCCTGCATTGGCGTGGTACGATGTGTATGCCCACGTGAGCGCCTATCCTCTTTTCACTGCGCGGGCGCCATATGATCTGTTCGATTCTGCCGGAACTGCGACACGAATATTGGTGGACCAGTCCGCGACAAAAAACCAGGGATGGTGCACGCTGGGGGAGATCTATCTGCCGGCTGGGAAACACACGGTAGTCCGGATAAGCAATGAGAATATTGGCTATCAGAAGAATGTCAGCGCAGATGCGGTGATGTTGACAATCAACCGGCGCAAAAGTCCGAATGTTGTTGTGACAGGAGCCGCGAATCAAAATTTTTCCGCGTCCCGGCCAGATAAATACTGGCTGGGACAGAATTATCCGAATCCATTTAACCCGGAGACATCGATCCAGTTTGGAGTGCCGAACGAGAGCCGCGTCTCGCTGACAGTCTGCGATGTACTTGGTCGCACCGTTGCCACACTGGCGGACAGATACTATGCCGCAGGAATTCATACGGTACGGTGGAATGCTGCAGCGGCGTCCAGCGGAGTGTATTTGCTGAGGCTGCAGGCGTACTCACGCGAAGGGAGGGAATCGGCGGGTTCTGCAGTGAAAAAATTGCTGCTGCTGCGATAGAATTTCGTTTCGTTGTGAGAAAACCTCTGATTTTCTCTTTGTGACTTGGTGCCTTTGTGGCAGGTGGCGGGTTCCCGTCCCCTGTCCAAGCTTCTCCCGATCCCTTGCTTGACATTACTCCACAAAAAGGATACTTTGGATTAATCTATTCCACGCACCAATCAAGTGGGATGTTTTTCCCAAGAGATATTCATTGACGCGATAGCCGAACGAAGTTCGGGTTCTCCCGCCGACCCCAACGCCGCTGCTCTTTCGGATAATATTCTTTGCAACGTCATCGGCGGCAATCCGTCAGAAATCATCCCACGCATCGTCACAACAACACAAAAACTTTCATCAGTCCCGAACGCATGGGATCAACACCGGAATCTAGGGATCCCTTCGGGACGTGTCCTCTGTGGCAGAAGCCTTACGCGCTGAGCAATTGCGTTCAATCAATTAAAAGGAGATGCACCATGAAAAGGATCCTACTCATTCTGCCTGTGCTCTTTTCTTTTTCGATGTTCGCCGGTGCACAAGAAGTTTGGAAATACAAACGGGAAATAGTTTTTCCCTCTGCGGATACCGCCTGGGCACGTCCCTTCATCTGCACTATGGATGCGTCAGGCAATCTCTGGCTGATCACGACGAAAAGTATTGATACCGCAGTCCACAATGCGCTCTTCAAGGTTGCCCCCGGAAAAGATACGCTGAAAAAAGTCTATGACTTCCGTACCTCTGATCTCGATGCGAATTCCGGATACGGGTTAAGCGGATTAGCCGCAATCGGGAACAGCATTCTCGTCTTTGCACGCGTCAATGCCAGTCCGGGCGCCGGGTATGGATTCTATTTCCCCGACGGCGATCCGGCAAAGAAAATCGGCATCGGAGCTGGCGGCTATGGAACACACATGTACGGATCGGGCGCCACGCGTGACTCCTTCGTGTACTCCGGCATCAGCGCATGGGGAAATTCGATTCGTGTCCACAATTTTTCCAGTGATGCGTCGCAAAGCGCATGGAGCGCATGGGTGCCGTTCAATGCTTCCAGCTTCAGCCCGCCGTTTGAGGGACAGGTCCCGACCGATCCGGGAGGTCCAACGCTTGACGGCGGACTGATTCGCGATCTTTCGGTTCTTCCAAAAGGCAACTATAACGATACAAATACAGTCTTCTACACATCCCGCAATTCAGACATTTCCAAACCAAGCGGCGGTGTTGCGGTGTGGAAGGGCGGCACTCAGAAAAAAACAATTGTTAACCCGCAGCAGTACCGCGCAGTCCGGGTCATCGATTTCTTCGCAGATCTCACCTGGGCCGCCAATACGCCGAACGGCATTACCGTAGACACGTTGGGTCGCCTCTGGGCATGCGGGACGGATTCAACTCGCCGCTGGGTGCGCGTGTATTCTGTGGATCTCTCCGGCAATCCTGCACTTGCAACCATGGAGTTTGAATTGCCGGGCAAAAACAGTCCAACACCTGATGCGGCGGGTGCAGACATAAAGGGTCCGGCAGATGTAGCTGTTTTCGGAGCCACAGCGTATGTGACAGATCTCTGGACGCGCAAGGTCTATGTGTTCCAGAAGAGTACAACAGGCGTCACGCGTGTAGCAAACGCGCCGACAGTGTTCGCCCTTCATCAGAACTATCCGAATCCCTTCAATCCCTCAACCCTTATTGGTTATGAATTAACGCATTCGGGAATGGTCACGCTGAAAGTGTTCAATCTCTTGGGCCAGCATGTTGCAACGCTGGTGAATAGTGTACAAGAGCCGGGGCGGCATTCGGTGACATTTAATGCCGGTCCTCTCTCTTCCGGACTGTATGTTTATCAGCTGCAGACGAATGGTGTGACGATAGCAAAAAAAATGCTGCTGACAAGATAATCTGAGGCGGGTGAACATCCCATGCAACAGATCATGCGCTTGATACGATGTGCGCTGTTCGTCTTTCTCGGGGCTGCCGCTGCGTTGGGCCAGCGCGGGAAAATTTCCGGACGGGTCACTGACGCTGAAACAAAAGAAAATCTCTTTGGCGTCAATGTTCTGTTGCAGGGAACAGCACAAGGTGCGTCCACAGACCTTGATGGATATTTTGTGGTGCAGAATGTTCCGCCCGGCACGTACACCATCCTTGCAAGCATGATAGGTTACAATCAGATCCAACTCAAGAATGTCGCCGTGAGCATCGATCATACGACGGAGGTAGCATTCGTACTGCGTCCGTCCACGGTGCAGATGAATACCGTCGTGGTGGAAGCACGCCAGCCCGCGGTGGTGAAAGACCGCACCTCCTCTGCGACGCTGATCGAAGGACGCGATGTGCAGAACGCTCCCGTCGAAGGGTTGCGCGAAGTGATGGATCTCAACGCCGGAATGCAGCGACGTCCGGACGGGACGTTCAGCGTGCGCGGCAGCGGCGGCTATGATATGATAATGACGGTGAATGGCGTGGAGCAGATGACCTCGAATACCGGTATTCCCGGATTTTCGGTGATCGGCGATAAAGGCAATAACAGCTGGAAATATGATTTTAATCCGCTCGGTGTTCAGCAGATGGAAATTCTCTCCGGTGGATTCAATGCAGAGTACGGCAATGCGCAAGCGGGTGTGGTGAAAGTGGTAACGAAAGAGGGGGGACCCGTGCTGAGCGGACAACTTCGCTATGAAATTCGTCCGCCGGGTCAATATCATTGGGGAAAGTATATCTATGACGAGGAGCCGGTAACCACGATCGAATGGCGAAAATGGGGAACAATCGATGGCTGGCGGAATAATCCGGGGATGGATTCGGTAACGATCTATAACACCTATTTGAAAGACGCCGCATCGGGTGTGGTGAGAGACAGCATGAACGGACATGCCGTGACCGTCGATGAATGGCGTCAGATGATGCTGGATCAATGGACCCTGAATCACACGGCGTCAGACGACAACCAGCTCGGTGCATACGATTACCGCAAAGGGATGTACCAGCGTTTCCTCTTCAGTGTGGGCGGTCCGCTGGGAAAGAATTCCGACATCCTTAAATTTTTCCTCGCCGGTGAATACCGTTCAGCTCCCACACGCATCCCGACAGCTGAGAAAATTCAGACATATCAGAACTACAGCGGAACGGTGATCTATCACCCGGCACAGACGAGCAAATTCCGTTTTACCGGCATTTATCAAAGCTACCGCGGCGGCGTTTCTTCCGGTGCTGAGGATATTCGTTGGGCCGGTCCGGATGGTTCGAACAAGTATTATCTGGTTACCAGCTCGCCGCGTGAAGAGTATACGACAACGCAGAGTTTGAACTGGACCTACACCATTAATCCACGCTCGTTTTTTGATCTGGTGGCGACACATCAATATGAAAAATACATCCTTCTCGAGCAGCCTGTGCCGCAGCGCGCAGCCACATGGCGCGACAATGTGTTCCGCGGTCAGTGGTATCAGTTCGCCGGCGCGTGGGATGAGGGGTACCGTGCCATCTATTCATTCACCACATTCAGTCAGCAGGATCTCCGCACCCATCAGTACAATTTTGCGATAGACTATTCCAATCAGTTAACGAAGCATCATGACATCAAGACAGGCATTCGGGGCACCTATTGGGATATGATCAATAGCGGCGTCTACTCCAGCTTCGCCTCCAACGCCTATATTACCCGCACAGGATATGCGGAGTACTATCGCGCGTACCCATACTACCTGGCCGCCTATGCACAGGATAAGATGGAATTTGAAGGAATGGTCGCGAACGTCGGCCTTCGTGTGGACGGATATAATTATAACATGGCGATGCCGGAGAACAGGTTCAATCCATTCTATATTGCTGAAGGATCGGCGGCAATCGGTGATCCGTCAACGGTGATGCCGTCCTCGCACTATTCCATATCACCCCGTTTCGGTTTGTCATTCCCTATCGGAGAACAGACCGCTTTTCGTTTGCAGTACGGACATTTTTCCTCAATGCCCATATTCAAACAGGCGTACACCAGCACGAATGAATTGGGATGGGCGGCGTATGGCAATCCTGATTTGGGCCCCAAAAAAACCATCAACTATGCATTCGGCATCCAACACAGTTTTGCAGGCACTCATCGGTTCGATCTCGTTGCCTACTATAATGACCGCACAAGTCAGATAGACAATATCCGTATTCATGCTGCCAGCGGGGATATCCGTCACTACAAGAATTACTATGCCAGCTACGCCAACAATCAATTCGGTGCATCAAAAGGACTGGAGGCAACGTTTGAAAAAGTCGGCGTCAGCAGATGGATTTATCGTTTCACGTACAGCCTCTCCCGCACGACGTTCGGACGCTACGGCCCGACGGAGCTCTATAGCGATGATCCGAATGATATACGCAATACGCAGAATGTCGCTGCACCGGTTGACTATCTTTCGTACGATGATCGAACACACTCCCTGCGCATGCTTGTGACCTATAACGTTGAGAAGGATGCGGGCCTCGATCTTTTGGGTATGAAACCTTTTGCGCAAATGAGCATGAGTGTGATCTACACCGCACAAAGCGGCGCGCCGTTCACCTACGTCCCGATGTATGATCCGCTCTTTGCCGCATACTCCAATGGAGAAGTGACCAACAACCGGCGATATCCGCTCGAAGCGAAGATCGATCTGAATCTTAACAAAAATATCAGACTGTTTGGATTTGATGCGATCATCGCTGTAAGGATCATGAATGTGTTCGACAACAAATGGCTGACGCCGCCGGAATCGAGTGCGCTCCTGCAGGATTGGGTGGAAAATGGAATCACGGTGGATAATCCGGTGACAATACTGAATCCGGTTCCCGATTATTCGAAGGATACCTATAAATTCAACTTCTACCGTGTCTACCGCAATGTGCCGCGGCAGATCTTCTTCACTGTTGGTTTCAGCTTCTGAGAGAAGAAGCGGAATGATCTCTATGTCCCGGAGAAATCTTTTTATTGCTCTTGTGTTGTTTGCTGCCGTGTCTTCCCCGGTGTTTGCCCAGGTGGATGAACCGCTTATCAGTCTGCGCCGCGGGATGCTGTGGCATTCTTTCTACTATGCGAAAGATGCTCTTCCATTCAGCAACTGGACGCGTATCAGCTATGGTCTCGATTGGCCCGGCTATGATCCCGAGTGGATCGGCGCCCCGATCGGCGGACCCACAAGCTATATGACCACCGGCGGGATGTGGATCACCGCGAAAGATGACAGCGGCAGAATTATTTCTGTCGAGGATTGGGCAATGTATGCCGGCACGGTGGGTGTGCAGGGCGGATCAAAATACCAGATCAGCAAGCACGCGCGGCGTTGGCCCCGCGGCGAGAATTTCTGGCTGCAGGCGAATCCTGCGGAAGCGCAGGAGGTTATCGATACAGAATGGGAGAGGAATCCGGCGTATGTGCCGACGTATACCGGTGACCGCGCATTGCCGTTGAATGTCAAGCGGACCGTCAGACAGTGGGCAGGATCGCAGCTGGATGAGAACTACATCATCGTCGAATATAAGATGAAAAACATCAGCCCGACAGATACGATGCGCGGTACGCATATCATGCTCTCGTATGCGCTCAGCCCAAACTATCGGGGATGGAGCACACTCTTCGCGAATCTGAATGCCGGGGCGAGGAATACGAGATTTTCGTATTTTCCTTCCGGGATTCTCAGCCGCACGATGGCAGCCTTTGCAGATGATTATCCCGAAACACCCGTCAGCGATTCTCGGCCTTCCGAAAAATTTGATTTCTACAAAGACGGCGGACCGGAAGGGAAAGGCGAGTTTCTCGCTCCCGGCTATGTAGGCTTCCGGCTTCTTTATTCATCGCCCGACAGCAGCGGCACCGCATCGCGCGTTAGCAAGTCGGTATGGTCCGCAGCCCCGAACGATCAGGATCTCTATGGACCGTTTGGCTCGGCAAGCGCCGGATTGGAAGGCCGGTACAATATTGTTCGCGATCCGTCTTTTGCATCTGAATCTTTCACGAGTGCGACCGACACCCGGATGACCCGCCGGCGTCTGTGGTCCCTTCTTTCGCTCGGTCCCTGGACGCTCAAGCCGGGTGATACTATAAAAGTGGTGGTGGCGGAGTTTGTGGCAGGTCCTCCGTATGCGCTGGCGATTGACCCTGCCGCAAATATTGGCGGAAGTGCGCAGACTGCATTGACGACCATCCCCGTCCGGGCGATGTTGGCATACAACAATAACTACAATATCCCTGACGTCCCCCCGTCTCCGGAATTTACCATTGAGATCTCAACCGATCCCGGCAAAATTTCAAATATTCTGAAGTGGAAAAATGACAGGGAACAAATCGCGGATCCCGATTACTCCGGTGCGGAAGCCAAGGATTTTGCCGGCTAT